>NZ_CP047951.1:1288001-1610001 GCF_014279755.1 Synechococcus sp. PROS-U-1 | reverse complement strand
TTCACCATAAAAGGGACTAATGGTGACAATGAAATCACAACTTCAGATGGGAGAGATGAAATTGATGCAGGTCAAGGTTTAAACACCATCAGTACAGGAAAAGGGCGTGATACCGTCACAGGCGGCATTGGCGTTGATGTAGTGAATGGTGGAGATCACTCTGATACATTTATCACTCAAGTTGGTAGAGGGTTGATGTTTATCGAAGACTTTACTCAAGGCGAGGACAAACTTTTGATGGTTGAAGGTGTCACAGATGGTATTGATCCGGTCATAAAGGACTATCGCGATGCTTGGGAAGATATCCGCGATCACCTTCAGCGTGCAGGATTGGATCCATGGGAAGCAGAAGGCATTTATCACGATGCAATCGATGACTTCTCAAATGCATCAGTTGTATACAAAGATGGTGATCTCGTTGCAGTTATTGATGGTGTCAGTGCCAACGAGCTATCTATAGATACTCGACGGAATGCAATTGTTTGATGGTTTAATTCAATTCAATTGATTGAGCTCTGCTTCGGCGGGGCTTGTTCATGTCCACGACCTACTGATCTACGCCCCCACCCCACCCCCCCATTTTTTTCGATCTCCTTCACCCGGTCGACTACCCGTTGGTAATCCACTAAGGGATTCAAGGATGAGGATTCACAATTCGGGGCTGACTTTGATAAAGACCGTCTGATTGGTTTGATCGCAGAAAAAATGTGAGCCATGGAATGCCGGGGAGCCTGATGCCGTTCCTCACTGGCTGAAAGCCATACAAGACCCAAAAGGGAAAAGCAGGGCAGGATATGTGATTCCTGAGCAAACCCCCGGCAAAACCTCTCATGCAGCACCCCGTCAGCAATGGCGGGTTTTTTTAGTTGATCCACTGCTATCACTAGGGCAGCTTTAGCTCACCCATGGCACAACCCCCTGCTGGTTCATCCCTGCTCTTCGGTGCCCTTGCTAGCTCAGGTCGCATCAAGCAGCGCGAGAATGACAGCTCCAAGCTGGTCATGAAAGACGTTGAGAGGGTTCACTAGGATACAGACGATGCTGATACTACGGTGGGTTATTGCAACACCAGGAATTACGCCAATTAATTAAAGATGAAAAAGATCAAAGTCAGAGAGCTCATTCATTCGAATGAGGAAATTAAAGACATGAAGGAAGCTGTAGGCAGCGATTTGACTTTAAAAATCTATATATCTCCTGGTGGAGAGCCGCATACTGCCTGGGACGATAGGGCACAGAAAGATATAAGAACTAAGACTAAGCGACCAGCTGATTGGCAGTACAGAGTTATGAGGGAAGCGTTTTCAAGAGTCAACAACGAATTTGGGATTAAAATCAAGGTTGTTAATAAAGAAAAAAATTCTCACACCCAAGTCAAGGTGACAACCGTCCCGCACGCTGATGCGGTGAATGGAGCCTGGGGAAGAGGCACTGATGGTGACATTTATTTGTCAATGACTTATCAATCTGGTCTTGAGGGAAGAAAATATCCCGATGCTCATAAGAATCCAGATGCCTTTCCTCATGACGATTGGGAGAGATCGGTGTGGCAAAAAATCTTTATTCATGAATTAGGTCACCTCCTCGGATTAGAGCATCCATGGGATAAAGATGATGGTGACTGGGCAGTATCCAGTTCAGACGATCCTACTGTTGAAACTATTATGGGCTACGAAGATGAAGGGCGGTCGGGGCAGGTGATGAATTGGTTTCAAGAGATCGACATCAAAGCTCTTAAACGGATATGGGGAACGGCAGATTCTCCAGTGGGTTCAGATGAAGAGGAAGTTGTGTCAATCAATAAGCCATTCAGTTTTAATAAGAAATCAATAGATAAAATTACTGGCTTCAACCCATCGACCGACACCCTGGAAATCAGTACCGTTAGCTTTGGTGTCGATAGCTCTGCTACCTTTGTAGCTGCTAGGAATAAGAAGATGATCAAAAGGCAATTTGACAAGTTGGATATCGACTTCCTCTATGATCAAAAGCAAGGTGGTCTCTACTTCAACGAAAATGGTGTAGATCAAGGGTTTGGTGATGGTGGCATCATTGCTATCCTCAAGGGTGGTCCAGGTCTGACTGCAGACAATCTGGTGTTCAATTGATGTTGCAGGAAGGGGAGTCTGATTTGGATTCAGAGCTGCTGAAAGAATTACAAGAGACTGCAGTACAAAGTATGGGGCTCTGATATGTCCATTATTCATTTCCCGATCAAACCTCACGCCTAAAGCTATCAACATTCGCGGGTTTTTTGTTGCTTGAGAAGTCCGGGGAACACTCAAGGCAGTCCCATCTGACCAATGACCAGCCGCTTGCATCGTGGCTAGTACTTCAGAGGTTCACCTGCTCAATGGCCCTAATGAAGCCAACCACCCTTCTTGGAACAATGATCCTGCTCAGCACCTGGAGCAGTGTTGGCGCCACTGAGGCCGGAACATATTCCATTCAAAAAGCTGACAACAGCATTGAGCAACGCATTGCAGCTGCACAAGGTGACGACAGCTGGTCGCACATTTTGAAGGCAAGGCTGCACCAACCGCTTGAGATCGCTGGGTGGGCTAACGGTGGCTATCGACGTGGCTGGGTTAACGGCGGTGGCGGTGGCTGGCGCAATGGTGGCGGTTTCGCTAACGCCGGTCGCGGTTTCGCTAATGCCGGTGGTGGTGGCTGGCGCAATGGTTCAGGTGCCTGGGGCAACGGTGGCGGGCGACGTGGCTTTGCGAATTGGTAGAACTGCGAGCTGACTTCACCCCGTCAGAAATGGTGGGGTTTTTTTATTGCCTGATCGATCACGGCTCAACCTCAACCCCCCAAGTGGGGATCGAAACTTCATCACCCTTAAAGCTCACAACAAAGCAGCGGTTGACCTTGGAGAGCTGGAAAGCATCATTTGGTACACGAGCCTGGCCTGCCCATCTGTATAGTTGTTACGTTTTTTAATAAACCTATGGACAGCAAGTTCGGCTTCTCTTCTTTCGCTGAAACCTGGAACGGCCGCCTCGCAATGATGGGATTCATCATTGGCCTTGGGACTGAGCTACTCACCGGCCAAGGGATCCTTTCTCAGATCGGAATGGGCTGATGTCCAAGGAGGAAATCGATGTTTGGGTGCCCGAGACACGTCTTGGGTACTTCAAGCTCTTTTATTTCGGGATGATCGTGGGAGCACTTTGCGTTGGAGGCAACGCTGCAATTGGCTCCCTGTGGTTTGCCATAGCCCAGTCTTCTACGGCTTTTTAGGGCTCAAACTTTGCACCCCAAGCAGGGGCAGTGGCTGTCCAGTCCAACCGCAGACGCTTTTCCCAATGCTCCGTTGCGCTATCGCGGCGCAGGGATTCCTGCCGCTTGAACAGGGCAAGCAGGTTCGCCACTGAGCATCTCCCGCCCATGCTCCACGAACACCCGTGGATCAGGAAAACATGCCTTCTCGTTGCGGTGAAAGCGGCTGATCCAAAAGCCGACCCGAATGATGAGCCAGCCCTCTCGCGTTGCGTCCCTATGCAACTACTTATATGTGCTGACGTGGGTGATGGTGGCTTGGCAACGGGGCTAGCGGCTCCAGCGGCGCCTTAATGGAGGGCTCACCAGAAAATCCATCACCCCATAAGTGATCAGGCAGGGGAGAAAACCCTTCTCCACCACATCGCACACCCGCCGCTCCGGATCCCACTCGCACACCACCAGCTGAGCAAGCCAAAAGATCGCCACCTTGACTGAGAACGAGGTGAGGACGAAACGCCATTCCGCTGCACTGAGACGCAAGACAGCCAGCACTACGCACGCCGTTCCCACGATCGGTCGGCGGGCCCCAAAAGGCAATGAGCACGACAGCTGATTGCCGGGTGCTCCGCCACTGACGAGAGTGTGTTCATCGAGATCGGAGGAGCCCATGACGGCCGACACTCCACCTGAGCACATCGCAGAAGCAGCCTGACTTTTTTGGCCCCTGCTCCAACTTTTCAACCCAACCGTGAGCACTTCGTCTGTGACGACACTGATGTGCGTCTGATCAGTCGACACTCCTCTGCACCGTGATTAGGTGCCCCTTAGGAGTTCTGTTTCACACCTGGTCCCAATGGCCCCAGGGTTGCCACAAGCCAGACGCTTCGACCTTTTTCTTTCAGTTCACTGTTCTTCGATAAAGCATTTCGCTTCACGAAACCAGCTTCACTGATTAGGTCGACTGCAATGCACAAACGAGCGAGTTAGGCCGTCTTTCCATCGGGAAGGGCGGCCTTCCTTTTTGATGAGGCGCCGATGCGCTGTTAATTACGCCGCCTTACTGTTTTTGCAGGGTCGTTCACCTCGCTTCAACTTGAGCCACATCGCTTTCTCCAAAGCCGTGAGCTTTGGAGATGTTTCATGCAAAGCGGCCTGAGCACGTGCCCTGGCCTCAGTGATGAAACGAGCTGTCTTGTCTACCCCGTCGAATGCCATGTCCATAAAGAGGAAGACAGACGAACAGTAGAGACCTGAAATGGGCGTGCATCGAATGACAGTGAGCCCTCACCCGATCGGACGATCATTCGCTCGTAGATCAACAACCCCAAGGAGCTCGCTTCCACCTACTGGCATATGCCAATCAGAGCCAGAGCCCCGGGATCTAAGCAGCAAGAACAATCTCATGATCCGTGCCAGCACTGACGACAAAGGAGCAATCACTGGTCTGCAGGTACAAGCGCTTTCTTGTAGCTACCTATTACGCACTGGCGCTTTCGATACAGCCCTCAAATCATTTCTCCAGCTGATCAACGTCACGTTGCAGCTCTTGCTCGCGGGCTTGCTCAACGCATCCATCTGCTGACGGGCATCTGCAAGTTGGGTTGACGTGATGAGGTTGCCGCGACGATGCAGCTTCCTGACTCGCTTGATAGCGGAAGTCATCGACTGATGTTCTGCGGTTTCCCCCCGTCAGATTCTGGCCTTTCACGTCATCTCGGGGAAAGCTGCTTCACCCCCACGGTCTAAGGATAGACGGATCCGACCATTGAACTCGTTTGCTGGGTTCAAAGGCCAAGAACGTTCCAAATCCTTTCAACAACTTCTGGAGAAGTCGTGTGGTGATCGATGCGTGGACCTGTGCCCTCACTACACCCTGATCACACAGACGCGATCAAGTAATAAAAAACCGCCCCATGCGGAGCGGCGGAGATCTCAGCTGGGGACTGCCTTTTTAAGTGGTCGGGGAGACAGGATTCGAACCTGCGGCTTTTTGCTCTCAAAGCGAGAGATCCTTTAAATCATCTTGAGGGTTTCTCTAGGAATGGGTGTCGTAGTTGAAAACGTTTGATCAGCATGTTGAACAGCATCTACCTTCATCGGTTAATGCTGTATTTTTTGATCAATAACCCTCTTCCTTCGTGACTCAGAGGCCCTCTCCTAAAAGACAGGAGTGACTTTTTGAGTACAGGAGACTAAGCGGATGCATGGCGTTTATGGCGTTTTCTAGAACCAGGGCTAAGGTCGAAAAAAATAGTTTTGTTCGATGCCAGCCAAAATTAGAACAATTCGCGGCACGGGTAACCGTAACGGTTTGATTGATTTCAACAGACCTATCGGTCCACGAGGTGGAACAGATGGCTTGATCACATTCAAACAAGGCAAGCGGTCTACCAGAATCAAGCTTTTTCAGGACACGAATGAAGATGGCAGGTTCAACAATGATGAGCTGATTTTCAAGGGGAAGACATCTGATGCAACACACGATGAATTGACGAATGCGTCTAGGGTCAAGTTCACAAGACAACTGCATTCATGTACTTGGGATATCATGAAGGGCAACAAGCCCATTGCTTGTACTTTGGATTTCGTGCCTACCGCTTACAAATTAACTTTGTACACACCAGCGGGCAAGATTGTGCCCGACGGCTTCGGTCGCTTTGAAGATGATCAATTCATGGTGACAATTCCTAAGACCTAGGAAGCAGCTGCCTAGTGCTTTTCTGATCCCGAACATCAGCCCTGCTTCGGCGGGGCTTTTTCATTGTCTACCGAGATAGGGGATAAAGCCCGATGAAGAGATCCCTCAGATGGGGGAGGTGATTCCCACCTGGAACGGAGATGGTGTTTTCACGGGGCGAAAGATCAAGAACTCACCTCAAGCCGATGTATCGCCATCCTTATGGCTAAAGACTATGACATGCATCCAGCACTTATAGTCGCGTGCTTTGCAAGGCTCGGAATTTCTATTGGTATTGCAGTGGCAATGGGGCACACCATTGAGGTTCACCTCAAGAGCTACGCCAGGTTCAAGCCCAACGCGACGGCTGACCTCGTGGCAGCCGTCAACGTCTGACTGATTAACCAGACTCCAGAACATGCCGAACAAGGACCGCGCCACCAATCCCCCGCCGGAGAAATCGGGTAGTTGCCGCTGACCAATTTGTATTGGCAAGAGTGGGTTCTGTGCCTAGAACACTTGGGTAACGAAAGCAAAGTAGATGAAATCAAAAATTAAAAAGGGCCTTATTGCGTCTGCTGCTTGTCTTGCCACTTCCATTGGAGCTTCATTGGCAATGAGTGCCAATGCTCCTGTTTTTGCTGGCAGCATGCCTTCAAATTGCTCCGATATCAAACCTGCCTTTAAAAAAGAGGCTTCAACAATAGCCGTTGTTAATGCAGACAACTATGCGTTTGCTGAAACGGAAATAATCCTTGGTGATTACGTTGAAAAAATTGCTAAGGCAACATGTTCAGATGGCATGGGTGTTTTCATGCATCTCCGCAAGGCAATGGATCCAAAAGATAAAACCATATTAAGAGCGAATTTCGATACGTTGTATTCGATGGCTGTTCTTGACTTGACAAGTCCAGCAACGATTACCTTGCCAGCCTCCGACCGCTTGCAAATCCTGGAAGTCATTAGCTCAGATTCCTGGATTCCATTGCAATCTAGCAAGCCTGGAGGCTATGAAATCACAGAAGAAATGGTTGGAAGCCGCTTCGCATATGTCATTATTCGCACTCAGGTAAATATGCAGGACCCCGCTGACATCATGTGGGTTGGCGAGATTCAAGATAAAATACATATCAGCCAAGAGAGTCGCGGCGAATTTGTACAAACTAAAAACTGGGATAGGGACCAAATGCTTAGAATGAGGTCAAACTATCAAAAGGAAAAAGAGGCAAAAGGTATTAATTCCGAAGATGTATTTGGCAAGAAAGGCGAGATCAGTTCTGAGATGAGAAATATAGGGGTCGCCTACGGGTGGGGAGCGCTGACAAAAAAGGGGGCTGTCTACCCCTCTATCGCAATTCCTGTCTCTGGCAAAGGTTTGACACTCACGCTCAATGATGTGCCTATGGCTGATAATGCTTTTTGGTCAGTAACTATTTACGATAAAGATGGATTTGCTCAAGGAGATAATTATAATATCAATAGCTCCTTCGCGAAGAAGAGCGACAACGGAAGCTATGTGCTCAATTTCGGAAAAGATTCAACAAAAGAAAATTTTCTAGAAATTTATCCTGGCTCAAACGCCACCCTTCGAATCTACTCTCCCCAAGAGGCTTATTTTGACGGGAGCTGGAAAGTTCCTGAAATACATTCTGCTATTGGTGTTAATTAAAAAATTGATACTGCGGAATAACGTCATCGAGGCGTGGGACAACATGCTGAAAACAGGCTGGCAGCTGTGCAGGCCGCCGGTGTGGTGATTGAAGTCATCGCCTGACGACCGATACAAACCGCGGCATCATTCGCGGAATTGCACCTATCAGATGCTGCGCCGTCTTTCCGTAGGTCTTCTAGCTTCTGCCATCGCCATTGCGCCCCTTCCAACCAAGGCTCAGGACGGCACTGCAGAAGATCTTGGTGTGATGAGCATCAGTCTTAAGGATGTGGTCAAGCCCACCATTGGTTTTCAAGGTGCATTGCAAGGTGCAGGAACACCAAACCAAGCCGGTATAGGCGGGTTCCTTCCACTGTCTGTTGGAGAGAACAGTATTTGGTTCCTTGATGCCTTGGTCAATGCCCACTTCGGCGACCGAGACGGCTATAGCAGCATCATTAACACCGATGTTGCTGGCACCACTGTTAGCACCTCGTCTCGCTTTGGCTATCGCTTTTTGAATGGTGATCGCACTTGGATGTATGGGCTAAATGCTGGATATGACAGCCGCCCCATGAATACAGGTAGAACTGATACTGGCATCAAAGTAAGCGGAACAAAAAATAGTGCTTTCTTCCAGCAGGTTGCATTCGATGCAGAGGCAGTTTCGAAACAATGGAATATCAATGTTTACGCCTTAGTGCCATTTGGAGACACGCAGCAGAGACTGAATTGGTTTTACGAGGGTGGTGCACTTGATACTTTTGGCCTAAATGTTGGATATCGAGTAGCGCCAAAGCTGATCAGCTCTATAGGCTATTATTATCAAAGCGGTGATCACGGATCTGCGGATGGCTCCGGCTTTTTAGGAGAGCTGAAGTACGAGGTCAACAATAGTATGGCGGCCAAATTAAATATTTCTTACGACAGAGCATTCGATACTAGGGCAACTGTTGCGATTGAGTTTCGCTTCCGCACTTCGACAAATGATTCAAATGATGCGCAAAAAGACGTCGTAATTGCATCGCTTACCTCTACTCCGAGAAACAGAAATATTAGAGTTCATGACACCATTGCTAGCATCGACAAGTGCTGGAAATACAAGAACAACGGAACAACGTTGTCCAATAACGTCGAGTCCTGCGAGTCAACTTCTACCGGCTACGAGAGTGCAACTGACGCTGAGTACACTAAGGATAAAGCTTACGAGAGTTGCACGAAAAAAGCGGGAGCATTTAGTTATAGTGAAACCCTGAAAACATCTATTAAAACTGGCGAAACCATGAAATACGAATATTATTGCCAAATTAATTCATGACAGATGGTGTATTGATTAATTCTTGCTTCTTTGGTTGCTCTCTTCAAATACCTGCTCCTTTCCATTTGTTTTTAAGCAATACTTCAGAATCCATCCTGCCCTTGAGAAGATGTTCTTTATTATTTGAGTAAAGCGGGGAACACCCATGGCAGTCACTTCTGAGCAATGACCCGCGACACTCGCACTGCACTGTTCCTGATGGGAGAGCTGGTGGCAGCACTACGCGCCAATGACCCTGATGCCTTCAGGCAGTGGCTGTCTGGTGGGATACAAGACCTAAGTGAGTAGTGGTGGAGGAGTTGTTGCTCGACTGGCTGTATTCGTTCCTGACAGTGGAAGAGCAGGACAGCCTGCTGGGTGGCACCTAGGCGTGAGCCTCTAACCAGGCAGGAATGCGCACTTATCTAATTCTCAGGCAACTCTTTCTTGTTTTAAATGTATTTAGTCAGTCAAAAAGCGAAGGTGTGTTTAGGGGGAGACAGCCTCATACCTCTTCAAGGACTGATGATTGCATTTTCATTCACTCTATTTTTAATCTCTGCCCTATTCGTCGCGGGAGGTACACCCTTGGCCAGCATCATCGTTGGTGGATTATGGGGCATAGGTATTTACTGTTTCTTTGAAGACCAAGTCAACAATTGAGACGGCCATGATTGAAACTCTAATTGGTATTGACACCGGTCAGTTCTACAAAGGTGTCACTCTGATTTCATCCTGTGTAATTGGATGCTTCGTTGCCACTAAATTCTTGACTCCTAATGGCTAACAAGCATGATATTCATCCAGCACTAACGATTTCCTGCTTTGTAATGCTCGGAATCACTATTAGTACTGCGGTGGCAATGGAAAAGTTCCCTTTCTCCACAAGCCTAGAAACTACAGAACTCGAAGCACAAGATTTAGTGTATCGAGGCTCATCGTCAGGTTCACTACGTCCTGGAATTGAAGTCAAGTAGGTGAGTGCGATTGTCACTATCCATCTTCCGACAAAACCTCCATATGGTTATCACCAATACCGGTGATCTTGATCACAGGACAACTTCACATACCATGAAACTATTGAGTAACGCTGCTGGACCACAGGTCATTACGCGAGATTCACACATAACCAAGGAGAACACAATGAGCCGGCGAGGAATCCATCCACTACTCATGGGTCGTGATCGACCCCAACGAGTTGCACCCAAACATCCAGTTCAAACATCAGGTTTGGAGTCAGCCCAACGCAAGCGTTATCTCCGTCTTGAGGCAGAGGAGGCTGAGTCATTACCCCCAGTTGAGGCTTGAGGGTGACTCGGGTGACAGTTATGCCCCCTCAACTTCTTTCCAAGCGAAGCCACCACTCCTCGAACAGGGTGACTTCGCCGCCCCAGTGTGGTGCCGGGCCGTGTTCCTGGGGCACTTGTGTCGTAACCCTTTTGTTGTCGAGCTCAGAGCATCACCTGATACCCGTCAACAGATGCATGTCCTGAATCGATGAAACAGAGATGCAGAGCTGCTGCCCGCATCTACCTTCTGGCTTGACCCTGAGAATTATTCTCGGCATGTACTTCATCGAACGCCGAGTGGCTGATCATCAATGGATCAGGGAATTGAACTTCAAGACTGAGTTCAAGGCATTGAAAGGTGCTCGGCGCAAGGCAATTTCAACCTTGGGCACCTATCGGGTCGTCCATGCGATGTGACCCAACCAGACGATCTGCTGTGTCGATGGACCTGCACTGGCTAACAAGGTGGAAACAAAGGGGTGCTCGTTCTGCACAAGGCACACCCCCCTGAGACCAACGTTATTCTGATGGGCTCTGATGGAGGTGATGGGCCAAATTGATCCGATATGCACGATCCGCATACCGAGGCGAATGAGGTGAGGCTTACATCCGAACAATTGGTGACGGTCATAAGGATCAGAACAGGTTTCACTACGCGAAGCGGTCGCACGCAATGAACCTGCCGCTGCAAACATCTGCCCCCATGGGGCACACGATCGAAGTTCACCTCAAGAGCTACGCACGGTTCAAGCCCGATGCGACTCACGATCTGCATGCCGCTGCCAACGCGATCACAGTCGAGGCTTGATTTTCGGTCAGCCTATTGCCTTACACGGCGAATCAACCCATTGTGATTCGTCTGCTGACTGCTGGCAGTGTTTCGTCTCAGTGCAGCTGAAAGGCGTTTCGCCCTCACTTCGTTCGCCATCAAGGTGGCGGTCTTTTGGATTGCTCAGTTGGTGGTCTGCGTTTTGGACCCGCGACGGCTGGTGTGCGGTTTCGTGGAGAGGGGCTTCCTGCCGTGCCTGTTTAGCTTTGCGGTGATGGACTTTGTGGTGATCCCGCAGCTGAGGCGTCGTTGGGACCGCTAACCCCGTTGCCAAAACCGACCCACCATTATCAGAACAGGCGTACTTGTATCTAGTGGCGATGGAGGAGTGGGATTTTGTCGACGAGCGCGACCTGCAGAACTGGAAAGGCGGCGTGGTCTTCATGACCTGCCAACACTTCACCTATGGCGTCGACCACCACTGCCACACGATGGTGGGCTGCAACCTCAGGCAGAAGCAACTGCAGCAGGGCGAGCACCTAAAGAAGCGCTGCAAGCTCTGGGCGCCGACGTGGCTGAAGGAAGTGGGCTGGGCTCCTGAAGCTGGTTAAAACAGTTCTATTGCGAACTAGAACCACTCAAACCATGACTGAGACAACTGTTCTGGACTTCAAGCTCAGCAACACGTTTGAGGAATATCGCGCACATATGAATGCTCCTGAGCAGCAAGCGATGTTTGCCGAGATGGGAGTAAAGACCTTCTTTATTGGTGTCTGCAAGGACGACCCCAAAAGAGCGACAGTGATGTTTCAAGGACCCGAAGACGTCCTCTACAACATCTTCACGAACCCAGAGACCAAGCCGATTGTCGAAGCCTCTGGTCATGTCTACGAAGGCACCGTGATTACTCGTTGGCTTGCGTGACGACCGAGGGCATCGACGGCATCATTCGCGGAATTGCGCTTGAGTGATGCTCCGCCGACTCTCCACCGGACTTGTGGCTTCTGCCATTGCCATTGCTCCGCTTCCATCAAGAGCACAGGAGACCAACTCACCAATCCTTTTGAAAGCATCAGCCGCTGCCGAAAAGCCATTTGACTCCGTTGACGACGTGATGAGCTTCTGCCGATCTAGCGTCAAACGAGAGATGGCATGTGACGTACTGAGTGCCGTCATCAGTCAAACAACAAACTTATCTCTCATTTGCTTTTTAAGCGCCAACAGTGAAATCTTAGAAGAGACCAAAGACAAGTATTTGAAGATGTTCAAGCAATACGATGCAGATGAATTCTTGAAGATCGATATTGCACCAGGCGTGATTTCAACAGTAAAGAAAGCAAATCCAGGATGCTTCAAATAAGAATTTGCGATAAACCGTCAGAACAATTTGCTTCAGCCTCCAGCAATAGCACTATTGGTCTTTAGCCCCGCTCGCAAGGCGGGGCTTTTTATTGCTTGAGCAGAGCGGGAAACACTCAAGGCAGTCACGTCTGGCCCATGTCTCAAGACACCCGCATTGCTCTGTTCCTATCAGCCTTTCGAAGCAACTGGAACACCATGGAGTTCAGAACCTACTTCTGGTGTATCGAGCGATTACACTCCTGGATCCACTCTCAACATATAGATAAAGTTATATGAAGAGCGCTGCGATATTCATAGGTAATTAAACCTAAGTAACGAGTGCTTAATGAAGTTTTCGTTACATCCAGTGAGAGACTTGCTTCTGTGCTGAGAGCGACAGCTTGGAGCTTCAGAATCCCTTTATATTCTTCGCATCCCTCATCATGGGCTCTGCCCTCCTTCCCATGGCTTCATCCAAGAAGGAACTTGCGCTGCTTGGCGGCACCTTCATCTTTGGCTTGAGTGCTCTTGAGATGGTTCTGCGAATTGGCGGATATTGAGTAGAGGATCTTCCTCTGCCTGTGTGCGATAGCCCGGCATCACACCAAGGTGGTGGCATCTGAAGAAGGTTGTATGGAAAAGGTTTGACTTAAGACACCCGCATTGCCTTATTCCTGATGGGAGAGCTGGTTGCTGCTCTATGCGCCAATGACCCTGACCTCTTCCAGCGATGGCAGTCAGTGGGGGGGGAGGAGGTGGATGCTGCCGTGTCTATCGCGGTGCCTTGAAAATCCCTCATTTGGGGGATGTGTTTCTGACATGAACGGAGATGGTGTGTTCACGGGGCGAGAGGCCCACAACACATACCAATCAAATGAACACTTCTCAGCGACTCTCATTCATTTCTGCAATAGGGGTGTCTTTGATTGTCGCCCTACCTGCAACCGCTCTCACTAACACCCAAAAAGCTGCAACTGCTTATTGGAAGGCTGCTTGTGATATTAAGCATGGCCAAATTCTAAAGTCACAGGGAGGTGCGCAAGCCGAAAAATACATGAGGGAACTTGGAGTAAATCCTGCTGTTGCTTATGCAGATGCGAATGCAACAACGACTGCAGAAATGCTTGATAAAGCAGCAGGTACTAATTGCTTCAGATAAGAACTTCGTACATGTCGGGAAGCCTGACGCCTAAGACACGGGGCTGAAAGCAATACAAAACCCTTCGGGGAAAAGCAGGGGGCGTTGTGATTGTCGCTATCCATCTCCCGACAAAACCTCACACACACTTCACCCCATCAGCAATGGCGGGGTTTGGTTTCGATTACTGTTGTCGGTTATACTTGTAGCAAATGAAGGAATATGATTTCTCTCTGTATGCATCATCTTCAGCTTCGACCTCCACGCTGAATACGTCACTAGGGTCGTTTCTGTTGGCGAAGTCTATAAACCACTTGCCATTGCGCCGAAACTGAGTCGACTCGTACTCGTCCGAACCTGAAAATCTTTCAACAAGCACGCCTTTTGAGCAATTGATCCCTACATCCCATGGCTTGTATGCTTTCGAGTCGTCAAGATTTTTGATCCTCTGCAAAAAGTAAATCCAATCTCCTTTGTAATTAACTGAGTCTATATCTACTTGCATTTGCAAGTTCCTGGAATTGCTGATTTTGTCGGTATCGACCCAGGTGGCGGCTGCTAACTGAGCGGTCCATGCGAACGAGGTTGCGAGGACTCCGATGAAAATACCTAGTGAATTACGGATCATTGATCAGATATTCGGTAATGCTGAGTCCTACTTTAATGATTTACAGCTGCTTTGATGCACCTCTTATCGATTCCCGACAAAACCTCACACACACTTCACCCCGTCAGCAATGGCGGGGTTTTTGTTGCTTGAGCAGAGCGGGGAATACTTCTGGCAGTCACGTCTCACCAACAACGCCACACGCAAAGCCTCAACAGGCGAGACATGCCGCGTGACCATCAGGATTACCGGCCGATAGGCATGAGTTCGGACCCACCAAGGGATCTTCCTTTGGTCGCTAAATCGTACATTTCCTGGTGAATATTCTCCGATTCCTTACTAAACCAATTCGCTAACTCTGGCTGCACAATTTTTTTTGGGCCAAGGTCAACGAATGAATACTCAAGCGTAATAAAGTCACCTCCAACAGTTCGATAACCAAGCTCAAGAAGAACCTGACCGCTAGTAAATGGTGTATCAATTTTTGCTTTTGTTGCATTGGGGCCGAGTTCCACCACCTTTGTAGCAACAGTGCCATCACCGGATGCATCCCTGATTCTGATCAACACAGCTGCTTCTTTACTTTGGCTCAGCAAGACCTGAGTTTGCTTCCTTAGTCCCCATTGGCACGCGATGTCATTGGAGCAAACCGAGGTCTTGAAAAACGAGAGATCTTGCTTCAGAGGCTGGGCCTTTTTGTCCTGTCTGAGCAAACCAAGTTTCGAGAGCAGCCATTTCATCGCAACGATTTCAAATGAGATCGTTGATAACCCATTTTTGGGCTGGCATGAGAGATTCTTCTTAACGCTTAACCCGAGTATCTGTTGTTACCACGGAGCTTGAGCGATTTTTCCTGCTCAAACATGCGGCTGAGCTAATGGGCATTTGACATGTGTGGCACTACGACTTGCCGCTAATTATTGCTGGGTTATGAGTCGGGGAGCCTGATGCCGCAGGAGTAGCAGGCTGAAAGCAATACAAAACCCGTAAGGGAAAATCAGGGGGCGTTGTGATTGTCGCTATCCATCTCCCGACAAAACATTTACTAGCCCCGTCGCAAGATGGGGTTTTTTATTGGCAACACTGCTACCACTAGGGCAATTTCAGCTCACCCATGGCGAAACCTCCTGCTGGTTCATCCCTGCTCTTCGGTGCTCTTGTGGACTCTGGTCGGATTAAGCAACGCAAGAACGGCAGCTACCGCATGGTGCTGAAGGGCGTTGATGAGATTGATTGGTTCACAGACCGCCCTAACCGTGTCGCTGGTGAGTGGTCACCCAAGCAGCTTGTGAAGAAGTGGGACGGGCTATTTGGTGATGGCGACGGGCCGCCGAATGCCCAAGCCACCTTCGAGGTGGGCAACAAGCGGAAGCTGGTGACGTTCGAAATGTTCAAGCCGAAGCTGAGTAATTCAAATCAAACCATAAGTTTCAAGGTTCGTGGTATTGGCGCGAGCAACAAAGATGATTTGACCGGCTTGGCCGGCAAAGAAATGTCCGAGGTCTCACTATTTATTGATAATGCTTATAATAACTACGAGTGTTCAGCTACGGCTAATGCTCTGAATAATTTTGTTTCTGGCGCATGGGGATCTGCGTTTGGGCCTCAATCCGCGACTTTCACAAATGCCAAAGGTAGTAACTATGCATTTGTTAGCCTCTATGAAAATGAAGAAACTCAGCCATTCACTCCTTCTCAGCAGTATAAGATGGTTCAGAGCTCGCTTCAGTACGTAGCAGATCAAGCGACATCTGATGATAACAATGATGTCGCCTTGCAAGATCAATACGTAAACATCAATTCTGATGAATTGAGCAGTCTCCTGCTCTCTGGCGTTGATGCATACCGTGATATCTTTACCGGTATTCTAACCAGTTCCGGAGAAGCGAATCCGTTGACGCAGACCTCATACGCCGATTACCTTACTATCGCCAATCAAGCTTCTTTGTTCGATTGCTTTGATTCCAACGGCTAATATATGATCAATAATTGATTGGAGTTGATTCTTATGGGTGCTGCAGTTTGCATGTCGCAATCTCTTCCCGAATGCTGAATCAAATTGTAATAGTTTGATTAACACTTAGCCCCGTCTCAAGGCGGGGTTTCCGGTTCGCACCGTCTCCGGCGTTGTTCAGACCATACCGACTTATGTCAGAGGCGCAGGTTTTTGTTCAGGCCTTTTTTTTGGGGCTGAATTCGGCGCAAATTTGGCACACCTGCACAAAAGCAATAAAAAACCGCCCCTTATGGAGCGGTGGAGATATCAGTTGGGGTCTGACTTTTTAAGTGGTCGGGGAGACAGGATTCGAAGCTGCGGCATCTTGCTCCTAAAGCGAGAGATTCCTTGAGTCAATTTCTGTGTTTTCCCAGTCTCTGACTCAGTTTTAGTAGTGCTTTTGAGTCGTGAGTTGTCAGCAGGTGTTGGCAGGTATTTTGCATTTTGCGCACGTTTTGTGCACACTAGACATAGCGAGATGCCTTTCTCGTTGTGCCACGCGTCGTCGATAGAGCCACCTGGATCAAGCCTTTTCGAGAATTGGTTCGCACCTCCTGTGGCGCGGGATGGAAGGTGCGCAATGCACGTGGGCGGATGCGACTTGAGGTTCAAGACCATGGGTCAGTGATGTTGATCTACCCCTGGTCTCAAGAGGGAGCCAGCTCAGCCCTCCCTCGCATTCAGCAGATCTTCAAGCGGTGGAACCGTGGTCAGATCACCCTTGCTGCTGCAGCACAGAAAGCCGACACCTCCAGCAGTCATCAGAAGCTGGATTTCAACAAGCTGTTTGAGAAATATCGGGAGTTCATCCCCAACGCTGGCGACACAACGTGGCGATACAACTACCTGCCTGTCCTGAAGAACCTGCGTGTCTGCTTTGAAGGTAAGCCACCGGTTGATGGCGAGGCATTGGCGATGGAGTGCCTCAAGCAATGGGAACAGGGCTTACGGATGCGCCAGACAAGTCGTCAGAAGCTCTATGGCTTTCTGAATTGGGCGGTGCAACGTGGTCACCTCAAGCCGATCTACAGAACCTGAAGCACCTAGCCCTTCTGGTGATGTCATTCCTACCTACAACGTTGGTGACTCCATTAAGGCAGCAGACCTGAATGAAGCTAATAGTCTCTTGCTTCAGAAGATTGAAGAGCTACAAGCAGAGATTGCTGTCTTAAAGGCTCAGAACGCCTCACTCATCTAACCTCCCTTGCCAGGCAGAGCCACGCAAGAAAGGTGGATATATATAGAGCAGCAATCACAATGAGGTTCAAAGGTAGGAAAAGGTCCCAAAGAAAGGAGAATCCTACTGAGACCACTCCTGCCCATCCCAAGCCTTCAAGCCAATCCACATCACCTCCTCTTCTTCCTATCAAAGATCAGCCAAAGAACAACGCTTGAACCAAGCAGATAAAGAATATTTTGCTTATCAAGGAAGTCAGGTGCATAAATCCTAAAAGCACCAATCACCAGGAAATCTGCAAAAAGATACCAGGCTAAGGCTTGGAAGTTGTAGCTCATGACTCTTCAACGTCATCAAATTCTTGAATAAGACATTCATATTCAAGGTAACTTATTGAGCCAAGTAGATATTCACATCTGCCTTTCAACCAGCTTGATACCTCAATCTGCTGAGCCTGTGGTGTTTCATCCACAGTGATGAGTTTCAGATTCTTTCTCCAGTTCTGCTCCCAATAGGACATGACATACCAGAGGGGACATTGAACATATCGTTTCCACTCAATGGATTCTGTTACCTAGACAACAAACTATTTAAAACTATGCCTAGACCTAACACTAAACAAATTAGCATCAAAGAATACGGATACCTCTGTGGTCAAGCTCCTGCACGGGGTTCTTTCTACGATAGATACAAGGCACAAGCCCAGTCAAAAAAGGGCTAAATAAAGCACTATGAGCCCGTTTTTAGCCTCTCTACGGGCTTGAATTAAGGGCTCTGGTGTACTCACACCTAAGCCAATATACTCAGCCCTTAAAGGGTTCATTGCCTAATTAGTTCATCATGGACCAATCCCTGTAAAGATACTTGTCCTTTGCGTATCTTTTCTTTGCACTGCTCAATGATGTAAATACATCCCAAGGCATCAAAGATGAGCCATTACTGCTACCTGCTCTTGGATGGTGAAAAGATTACTTCAGGTGTTCACCCTGATTCAATCATTACTGAATGCTATATATAGTCAGATGGAACAAGAGTGCATGTGGTTCTTGGTCAAGAGGAGGAAGACAAACTCCTCTTCAAGAATTCTTTGATGTAGATATAGCTTGACTTTAGCCCCAGGCTGATTCATCTATTTCAACAGCCTTCTTTCTATATTCATTGCTCAATGCTCCTAAAATCATATAAATGTATTTGTCATCAGCACCTGTCCTCATCTTGAACTTCCTGAGCAGAAAATTCAGATCATCATATAGTTCAGGAAGCTCTTGTCTTTTGTTATCCAAAGAAGGGGTAGACAACCATTGGGGAGCAATTTATCTTATTCAATCTAAGAAGCCTTAGATAGTGAGCGTGGGTGTTGTACGGATACCAACCCCTTAGAAAAAATGAAATAAATTTCTGAAGTCTCATACACGTGTGTGCAAGGGCACAGTAGCCCCCATAGGGGTAGTACTTTTTTGGACAAGGGCAGGGTACTGGGGTATCCATTAATGCCTCTTCTGCTGCTCATACAAATATTTCCTGGCTGTCCTGTGTTCCTCTCTCCAGCTGCCGTTGGTGAACTGCAGCTCCAGCGTTGAATCCAGCCGCTTCACGATCCAGCTGTCGGGGACCATGTCGGTCAACGTTCGCCAGAGCGTTGCCTTCGACATCTCGAATGTCGGCGCCAGCATCAGCACGTTCGAGCGTGGCTTCGACAGCGCGACCTTCAACGCCTTCGCGCACGCCAGGTAGGACTTCCCGAATCGTCGTCCGCAGGTCGCCATCACGAACCTGGCGGGATCGGCGAACACCATCGATGCCTTTGGCTTCAGCGTTAGATGGAGTTGACTCATTGCACATCCATCCACGAGCTATGAGGTCCATTGCTGTTCTCACAGCTGCGGTGCTCGCAACTGTTGTTAGTCCCGCCAACGCCGTGGAGTTGAAGCTCCGCTGCGAAAACCCTCAAGTCGAGTACGCCAATTCGACTTTGTATATCGATGAAGTGAATGGTCGAATCACCCGAATTTGGGATGCCGACGGTTACAGGGACACCAGCCCGGCCACATTTAAAGACGGGGTCTGGCGCTGGGTGGGCACTATCCCTGTAGAGGCTGGAGAGCCCGACATTCCTATCGACTTGAGCCTTGATCGTCGAACGGGAGAAGTTTTCGCTGCAATCCAAGTGGGATCGGGGACGCTCGTACCAACCGGGGAGTTTTGTCGTTGACATAACAAGGCTTCCGTTAACTACGGCTGATGCCACCGCAGAGTGGCTGAAAGCAATACAAGACCCTTCGGGGAAAAGCAGGGGGCGTTGTGATTGTCGCTATCCATCTCCCGATAAAACCTCACACACACCACCCCGTCAGATTCAGGCGTTTCACGTCAGCTCGGGGAAAGCCGCTTCACCCCCACGGGCGAAGGTTTGACGTGTCCGACCTCTGAATCTGTTTGCTTGAAACAAGTGTCGTGAACACGCCAATTCCTGTCAACAGGTGGCAGAAAACTTGTGTGGTGAGCGCGGCGTGATCCTGGTCTCTCACCACACCGTGACCACATACGCGTGCGCGAGCAATAAAAAACCGCCCCTTCTGGAGCGGTCAAGATGTCAGCTGGGGACTGACTTTTTAAGTGGTCGGGGAGACAGGATTCGAACCTGCGGCATCTTGCTCCCAAAGCAAGCGCGCTACCAAACTGCGCCACTCCCCGGCGCCTTCAGAGGTTAGCGGTCAGCGTGCAGCTGTTCAGCGAGATCCACGCCGCTTCGAATCGCTCCCTCCGCTGTCCCGAAGCCAGGACCCTTGATCCAGTCGCCGCAAAAGCCCACCGCGCTGGTGGGGCACCACTGCAGTTCTGGGTTGAGCGGGTGGTTCAGGGGGCGTGAGGCCCCCCATCGCATCACACCCAAGGGAGTCGCCTGCTTCAACGCGGCTGAAACCACCGGCAGAGCCTGGAGCAGTTCGGGCAACAGGCTCACCAGGCGCTTTTGCTCTTGGGCAAGCAGGCGTCCATGGCTTTGGGGTGTGATCGCTTCTCCGGAATCCAAACCATGCACCACCAGCCCCCAGCGTCCATTGCTTTGAGGTTGCAAAACGAGTCGTTCCACCTTCCATTGCTTCCTGGCTGCGTCGTTCAACCAGATCTGAGAGGGGAGTTCGTCGCTGTTGAGCTCAAGCACGCCCAGGTCCACCATCAGGTTCCAACGCACCTCGGCTTGGCTTCGTTGCAGCTGGGTGAGCACCGCATCAAGGCCGACGTCCACGCCCTCTGCAACGGCTGATCGCAGGGGGACGTCATCCCACGCCAGCATCTTCAGGGAGCGGGGATGGGCCAGCAGGGTTCCACTGAGCACCAGTCGCTGGGCCCTGAGGCTCCAGCTCCGGTCCTCATTTTCCAGCAACCAATGATCATGGCGACGCTCCAACCAGCGCACTCGGGTCTGGAATTGACGGCTCAGTTGTGCTGATCCACCGCTTTCAATCAGCGCTTCGCAGATGCGGGCCATGCAGGGAAGTCCATGCCACCACCCCCCGCTTGGACAGGCCTCAGGGTTGGAAGCGGCAGACAGGCCTGCTTCAACGTCGAGTGACAGCACAGGTCGTTTGTCCTGCTGAAGTACACCCGCCGAGATCAAGGGCGACAGCAGAGCATCCATCCCATCAGACAGGGAATGGCTGAGGGCAAAGCCAGGGGCTCCATGGTCCAGAAACCAACCATTTAGATCTCGCCTGCGACGGCTGGCTGCCCTGCCTCCTGGTCCCCGTCCAGCCTCAACGACTGCGATGTTGAAAGCCGATTGCAACTGCTGAAGCCGGCCAATAAGGCTGCAACCGGACAGCCCAGCACCGATGACCGCGAGATCAACCTCAGGCATGCTCGCTGACGTCATCGCCGCTGATCACATCCAGTAGCGCTCGGCAGCGACCCGGGAAAACAGTCCGCCCAGCAGAGCCAGAAGAATCGTGACGCCAAAAAACGCGAAATACGCCATGAGAACAGCTGGCTAGACCTGGGAATTCACGGCTTTCTAACAGTCACCGCGTTGCAGGCCAGCCTGAGTCACGAGACGACATCAAAGCGTTGATATGGGTCGCCTGAGATTCGAACTCAGGACCAGCCGGTTAAAAGCCGGATGCTCTACCGCTGAGCTAGCGACCCGTGCCCGCTTGGGCATGCCATTTATGGCACCGAATGAGGTTATCACTCAGGTCGCCAGAGAAACTGGTGGTTGCTGAACCATGGTCATGACTGGCTCGAAGCCCTGGCCCGATCCCCAGATCGATGCGGACGCTTGGGTCGCCGATTCCGCTGTTGTAATCGGCAACGTCCGGATGGCTGAGGGCAGCAGCCTCTGGCCCATGGCTGTGGCTCGCGGTGATCTGGAACAGATCAGCATCGGAGCGGGGAGCAACATTCAGGATGGCGCCGTCCTTCATGGTGATCCAGGGCAGCCGGTGCGCATTGGTGCTGACGTCACCGTTGGCCACAGGGCTGTGATCCATGGCGCGACGCTGGACGACGGATGCCTGGTGGGAATTGGCGCCATCGTTCTGAATGGCGTCACTGTTGGAGCAGGTGCTCTGGTCGCCGCTGGATCGGTCGTCACAAAGGATGTGCCCCCTGGGACTCTGGTGATGGGCGCCCCGGCCGTCGTGAAGCGGGATCTTCCTCCCGAAGCGATCGACGAGCAGCGCCACCATGCCCAGCGCTATGCGCGACTGGCGGCATCCCACGCTCAAAACACTCCTTGAACTCAACCCCTTGATTGCTGCGAATTTGATCAGCTTTCAAGGAAGGTCGTGGGATCCACGTAGAAGTCCGTAAGATCGGCGACACTGATTTCCGTTTTCAAGAATGGTCCGAGTTGCCATCGGTCTGGTCCTCATCCTGGTGATCGTCGGTTACTCGGCCTTCAGCGTGATCACCACGGGCCAAGTGCTGGGGATTGATGCCCGTCTGTTCCTTGTGGTCGCTCCGATCCTCGCCGCCATCAGCTGGGCTGCCTTCAATATCGGCCGTGCTGCGGTGGGTCAGCTGCAGCTGATGCTCAAGCGCAGCCGCGCTTGATTCACAGGCGAGCAAGCTTCGTAGGCTGAAGGCTGCTTGATGCAGCTGGTTGTCTCAATCTCCCCATGTCACTGTGCTCGGTGCAGGCCTTGCCGGCACCGAGGCGGCTTGGCAGATCGCCCGTGCTGGGGTTGCAGTCACCCTGGTGGAGATGCGTCCGATTCGACGATCTCCGGCCCACCACAGCAGCGACTTCGCTGAGTTGGTCTGCAGCAACAGTTTCGGCGCCCTGAGCAGCGACCGTGCAGCGGGTTTGTTGCAGGAGGAGTTGCGTCGGCTGGGATCCCTCGTGATCGGCACGGCAGACACCCACGCTGTCCCGGCGGGTGGGGCGTTGGCCGTCGATCGCGGTCGCTACAGCGCTGCGCTGACTGAAGTTCTGGATCAACACCCTCTGGTCACGATTGAACGCCGCGAGCAGCACACCCTGCCGCCGGCTGATGCGATCACGGTGCTGGCGACGGGGCCGCTCACCAGTGAACCCCTTGCGGAAGATCTGCGCTGTTTCACCGGCCGAGCTGATTGCCACTTCTTTGATGCGGCGAGCCCAATCGTCCATGGCGACAGCATCGATCTGTCGGTGGCCTTCCGCGCCAGCCGCTACGACAAGGGTGATGCGGACTACATCAATTGCCCCATGGACAAGGAGCAATACCTGGCCTTCCGCCAGGCCTTGCTCGAAGCCGAACAGGCCGAACTCAAGGACTTTGATCAGAACGACGCCACCTTCTTTGAGGGCTGTTTGCCGATTGAGGAGCTGGCCCGTCGGGGTGAAGACACCATGCGCTATGGCCCGTTGAAGCCGATCGGGCTCTGGGACCCTCGTTGGGGTGACGTGAATGATCGCGACGTGCGTCGGGCCAAGCGCGCCTATGCCGTGGTTCAGCTGCGCCAGGAAGACAAGGATGGTCGTCTGTGGAATCTGGTGGGCTTCCAGACGAATCTCAAATGGGGAGAGCAGAAGCGTGTTCTTCAGATGATTCCTGGGTTGGGCCAGGCGGAATTCGTGCGCTTCGGTGTGATGCACCGCAACACGTTTCTTGAATCGCCGCAACTGCTGCAGCCCACGCTGCAATTCCGTCAGCGTCCCACCCTCCTGGCTGCTGGTCAGATCACGGGCACTGAGGGCTATGCCGCCGCCGTCGCCGGTGGCTGGTTGGCCGGCACCAATGCGGCTCGGTTGGCCCGGGGGCTTGAGCCCATTGATTTGCCGGCGACCTGCATGAGTGGAGCCCTCACGCATTTCGTCAGCGAGGCGCCCACCGCGAAATTTCAGCCGATGCCCCCCAATTTCGGGCTTCTGCCGGATCTACCGGAGCGAATCCGCGACAAGCGAGCCCGCTATGGCGCCTACCGCGATCGCGCTCTGCATGACCTGGAGCCGGTGCAGGCCCTTCAACCCGAGACTCTGACGGTATGAACACCACTGCTGAGGCTCGCCGGATCGAACAGCGCTCGCTGCGCTTTGGGGTCGGAGCCAATGCAGTGATGGCACTCGCCGGGTTTTCCGCCCATGTGCTGACCGGTTCGTCGGCCCTGCTGTTGGACGGCCTCTATTCCGGTGTGCTGGTGGGTTCATCGTTGATTGCCAGCCGCATCAGCATGAATGTGGTGCGTCCTCCGGATCGAGCCTGGCCCTATGGCTACGAGGGGCAGGAGGCCTTGTATGTGTTGTTCCGCTCCCTGGTGCTGCTGGGGGTGATCGGCTTTGGCGTCGGCAGCGCCTGCTCCACTCTGATCGACTGGTGGCGGGGCTCCAGCATTGCTCCGCTGCATCTGGAACCGGTGGGGCTGTACACCGTTCTGATGACAGCGCTTTGCGGGCTTTTGGCCTGGCGGCATCGGCGGGATTGGCGCCGCACCGGGGGGGTGTCCCTGCTGCTGTTGACGGAGGCCCGCAATGCTCGGATCGATGCGGTCATCACCCTGGCCACAGGCCTGGCCCTTCTGGCCTCTCCGTTATTGCTGGCAACGCCGCTTTCCGCTCTGGCGCCGATTACCGATGCGCTTCTGGTGCTTGCGGTCAGCCTGGCGTTGTTGCGCGAACCCTTGGCGGCACTGCGTGATGCCATGGCCCAGGCCGCCGGCTGCGCCGCCGACCCGGATGTGTTGCAGCGCACGCGGGTTGTGTTGATGCAGGAACTGGTGGGGCTTCAGCTGCAGATGATGGACTTCACCGTGCAGCAGCTGGGTCGTACAGCCTTTGTCGTGGTCTACATCAATCCGCTGCAGCCCCAGGAAAGTCGGGTGATTGATGGGCTGCGCCATCACATTGATGCCCGTTGCAGTGCAGAACTCGGCCGGCCGGTGCGGTCCGAGGTGATCCTGACGGTGATGCCACCGATTCATCGCCCGGATCCAAGGCCGCAGACGGCCCCTTAGCGTCACTTCAAAGAAGCGATGCCATGAGCGAGAACCAGCAGTGGGATGCCGTTGTGATCGGTTCCGGCATCGGTGGCTTGGTCACCGCCAGCCAGTTGGCGGCGAAAGGAGCCAAGACACTCGTTTTGGAGCGCTATCTGATCCCCGGAGGCAGTGGGGGAGCCTTCAAGCGTGCGGGTTACACCTTCGACGTTGGAGCTTCGATGATCTTTGGCTTCGGGACGAAGGGGTACACCAACCTGCTCACTCGCGCCTTGGCGGACGTGGGCGAGCACTGCGACACCATTCCCGACTCCGCCCAGCTGGAGTACCACATGCCCGGTGGCCTGCGCATCGCGGTGGATCGCAACTACGAGCAGTTCATCGCTGACCTCACGGCACGGTTTCCGCATGAGGCCGAGGGAATCCGCCGCTTTTACGACACCTGTTGGCAGGTGTTCAACTGCTTGGACTCCATGCCGCTGTTGTCCCTGGAGGATCCGGCCTATCTCACCAAGGTGTTCTTCAAAGCGCCACTGGCCTGCTTAGGCCTAGCCCGCTGGCTGCCGTTCAATGTCGGAGCGGTGGCTCGACAGCACATCAAAGACGAGCAGCTGTTGAAGTTCATCGATATCGAGTGCTTCTGCTGGTCAGTGATGCCGGCGGATCGCACGCCGATGATCAACGCCGGCATGGTGTTTTCCGATCGGCATGCAGGGGGGATCAACTACCCCAAGGGAGGCGTCGGCGTGATTGCCGAAAAGCTGGTGCAGGGATTGGAACGCCACGGCGGCGCCATTCGCTACCGGGCACGGGTCACGGAGGTCCTGATCGAGAACGATCAGGCGGTGGGCGTGAAATTGGCCGATGGCGAGATCATCCATGCCAAGAGGGTGATCTCCAATGCCACCCGATGGGACACCTTCTCGGGTGATGGTGATGAAAAGCGCCGCTCAGGCCAGGCCCTTGTGGATGCGGCCCACACGCCTGACAAGGAGCAGTTCTGGCGCAAGCGCTATGTGCCTTCGCCGTCCTTCCTCTCGCTGCATCTGGGCGTTCGGGCCGATCTGATCCCGGTCGGCACCCACTGCCACCACCTTCTTCTCGAAGACTGGAACCGGATGGAGGACGAGCAAGGGGTCATTTTCGTGTCGATGCCTTCGCTGCTGGATCCGGATCTGGCCCCGGCTGGGCACCACATCGTCCACACGTTCACGCCGTCATCGATGGAGGCCTGGCAAGGGCTATCGCCCAGTCAGTACCGGGAGAAAAAGGAAGCCGATGCCGCGCGATTGATCGAGCGCCTGGAGGCAATTCTCCCTGGCCTCGCTGATGCCATCACCCACAAGGAGATCGGCACGCCCCGCAGCCACCGGCGTTTTCTCGGTCGCTTTCAGGGCAGCTACGGCCCGATCCCGGCGATGCAGCTCCCGGGTCTCCTGCCGATGCCGTTCAACCGCACCGGGCTGAAGAACCTGTATTGCGTGGGCGATTCCTGTTTCCCCGGCCAGGGTCTGAATGCTGTGGCCTTCAGTGGTTTTGCCTGTGCCCATCGGGTTGGGGCCGACCTCGGCCTGAACCCCTGGGCACTGCCGGCCTGATCTTCTGCCTAACTTGAACCGACGTAGGAGTAGGGATGCCGCCCGAGTTTCAGCCGTCGTCCGAAGACCTCGCCCGCTACCTCGAGCAGAGGGGTGAGCTCAGCAAGCCCTGGAACCTTCAGATGTTGCGTCTTCAGAAGCTGAAGGAAGCCAAGGAGTCGATGGATCCTCAGCTGTATCTCGAGAAGGTGCAGGAGGCCCATGCCGATCTGATGCGTCTCGGCCAGTTCTGGAAAGGTCGTGAGCAGGAGGTGTTTGGTGGCACCTACCAACCCTCCGAACTGATTGAACCGTTGCCGGGTTCTCAGGACGACCGATGACCGGCATCGAACGCTTCGGGCTATCTCCCCTGATCCGCTTCACTCTGCTCAGCCTTTATGGGGCCTTGGTGTTGCCCTTGCCCTTGCTCGCTCCTGCGGAGTCGCGCTGGCTGATGGTGGCCGGGCTGCTGCTGGGCCTTGTGTTGGTGATCGGTTTGCTCAGCGAACGGGTGGAGACGGATGCCGAGGGCATTCAGGTGCGTTACCCCGCCTGGATTCGGTGGTTACTGCGCCGCGGTTGGACCATGCGTTGGCAGGACATCCGTGCCTTGGTTCCCGTTGGCACCAGTCAGGGTGGAACGGTCTACTACGTGAAGGCAGCTGATCTACGCCACCAGCTCTTGCCGCAACGCATCGAGCGCTTTGATCGATTTCTGGAGCTTCTGGCGGCCAACACCAATGTGTCGACTAAGGGCATCGGGCGTTTGACACCACCTTGGACCTATCAGCTGTTGGCGGGACTGGCCGTGATGATGATTGCTGGGGAGCTGCTGGTCTCCCTCGCTGTGGCGCAAGGTTGGCTCACCATGCCGGCGGGTTATCCAGGTTGAAGAAAGCTGTTCTGTCAGTGCTTTGAGGCGGCTTTGCAGATAGACCACAACGCGGCCTCGCGTTTCATTCACATCGGCCTCTTGGTCAACCAACAAAGATCTCTGAAGTAACGGTGTCCGTTGGCGTGAGGGGGCATGGGGACTGTCCCTTTAGTGGTGTCCGTGACCTGGTCAGATTCCTTGATCTTTATGCCAAATTCACTGTGGTTACTGCGTCAACAAGGGCTTTCTGCCAGCAAGCTTGCAGCTCATCCAAGTGACTGATGGGAGGCCAGACGCAACGCTCGGCCCTCTTGTGGAATCACGTCGAGAATGATTATCATTCTCTTGCGGGCACCATCAACCAATTTTGTTCGCGCTAGTCAGCCTTGGCGGGACGCCGCTGAGGCTGCTTTTTTTGGGAAACGCCAAGTTCCGTGCAAGCGCCGCTGTTGGCTCTTTGGGGTGCTGCTCTGTCCCTGTACAGCGCTCCGAAGATGAGTGATTCGTGCATCGCCCCAGAGCACTCATGTTTGAGACATGGTGAAGGGGAGGGCCGAGCTGCTGGCCCTCCCCCCGTGACCCTCGATTCATAAGGAAAGCTCGAGTTGTTCGGTCACACAACGTTGATACCTGGTCTCATGCCCTGAAGGCTGAGAGATTGCTGAGCGCATTTGTGTTGGTCAGCGAAGCCACGTCGTCGGAAGGTGGCGTTGTTGCTCCAGTCCATGGCGCATCCAATGGAGCATGTTTGTCGTCAATCGGATGTGGGGAGACCGGATATATCCCTGACTGCCGCAACACCACACTGTGTGGAATCAAACAAGCGATCCCGAAGCCGCTCCGCATATTCATGGTGTTTGCACATGGCATGGCTTGTATGTGCTGAAAGAAGCTCTCGGCATGTATTGCATCGAACGCCAAGGCAATGACTGTCAATGGAGGCGCGAAATTTGTTTTAAGACTGAGTTCAAGGCTTTTGTCAACGCTCGCACCAAGTCAATGGCGACATTGGGGACGTATCGCGTTGTTCATGCAACTTGGGCCAATCAAGTGGTTGCTGAAGTGAATGGAGTGGATCTGGTCAAAAAGAAAGACAACAGGGGTGACAGTTCTGCTGAACCCCTCCACTGAAACCTGCTTCGTCTTGACCTGTTTGAGGCGTGTGGTGATCCGGTTTCAGCCTTCCCACCCCCTCCCCATCCCAGTAGAGGCTTCAGGGGTCTCGACCCGAAAGACTGCGTCGTTCATGGGTATTAATACTTGCGTGGTCTGTTGGGTGTGAGTCGGGTCATCGCAGGCCGACGTCATGGTCCCGATTGCCAGGACTTTTCTTCGTGCAGGCCCACGGTTTGCGTGTCAAAGGCTCGAGCATGGGCGCTGGGGCGATAGGGATACCGCCCCTCCCCACTCTTCCTGCGTCGACGGCCCGGCGAAGTGAGCGTTCTTGCTCTTGGTTTTCTTCTCTTGAGTGGTAAAGATCGATGTATGGCTTGAGAACGACGCTCATACGGCTCAATTGAGGACAACGTGATGAACGCAGGGCCTGCCTGTCCGATCAGGTTCCCCCCACTTGCTCTGTCATCCAGCCTTACGGATGACGTCTTGACTGCTGCTGAAATTGAGTGGCGTTGTTGGTCGGGTCGCCAGCTGGAGAGAAGAGCGACAAGGGGATTGAGAAGGAAATGGATTGGCTATCACTGCTATCTCGCTTCCGATTGAGATCAGCTGGTGACCACCTGTCACGACAAAAACGACAGACGCAGGACAGCTTGATCGCTTTCGATGTTTCAGTGTTGATCAGGCTTCTGTCCATAGGCCAGAGCTGCCACTTGGCTCGTCGGGTGTGTGGAATGAAATCCAGTTTCAACCATGGGAGCTTCGGCTCAACCGTGGTGAACCCACCTGCTGGTTTCTTCCTTCACTTCGGCGCCATCGCCGATTCTGGTCGCATCAACCACGGCAGCCATGACAGAGGCATTCATGACTTCAACGTTCAATGGATACAGAACTAACTCCTTGCCAACCAACGACGCAGCCACTACCCCCACCCGTCAGTAAACCCCCGTCAGCAACCCCCAGTGGAGATTCAAGTGAGTCGGTGGTATCTCGTTTAGAGAGTGCCTTGGCGCAGTGGGCCAGCACATTTTTTCCAGCCCATCGCCTTGAGACTGTTCCATTTCTCCAAAGCCTCTTGGCGAGTCATCAGCTGACTGCCCTGGGGGATGGGATCGTCAGGTGGTCGCCAATGAAAGTTGCGCATGCAGATCAAATCCTTTCGAGAGCTGTCTTTATGGCTTGTGAACTGGCAAAACAGCTGTTGCGGCTCATTGCTGAGCCAAGCGCCTTCAGATTTGTAGGAAAGATCTTCAGTAATGGGTCTGCTCCATCAGAGCCTGCCCTGATTCAGCAACCAGCTGCTGCTTTTGAGATTGGAGCTGGCGGAGCTTCTCAATGTGCTGCTCGTGTTCTCCGCTGCTCCAATGTTGAGGGAAGGCGACTCGGGCCTGAAGCTCCGAGATTTCGTTATTGAGTGTTCTCGCTGGGTCCTCGGTCCGCTGTACCCCTTCACTGTGAACCATCACAGCCATCTGTGCAGCAGTCCCGCTTGGGGATGCTCAGCCCCAAGGCCGTCGAGCCTGGGAGACAATGCTGAAACCATCCAGGCCAACCCATGAGCAAAGCCAGGGACCTGATCAATGCTCACCTCTATCCCGTGCTGGCATCCTTTGCGGTGATCTATGGAGCCATCCAGATCGCACCGATCGCCAACCAAGCTCGGTCTTTCAACCAGTGCGTTGAAACCATGGAGAAGACGGCCGCGAAGTCACTGAAGGGCATTGGTGCCGTCGCCATCTGCAACGGTCGCACCGGGGCTGACGTTCTGATCGTCGACTAGTCAGACGGGGATTTCTGCTTCGATCTCCCAGCCTTCATTGGCAAGCTCTTCGGAGGTCCTGGAGGCGTCCTCAGACGAAACATCGATCAGGAGAAACGTCTCCCCTTGGTTGCAATACAGCCTGGTCAATCCGATCACGGCGGGGGCTCCCGGGTGTCGACACCGTCATGGTGACTTACTGGAACGGATGAAGCAACTGTGTCTGAACTGGACACAACTCTTGATTTCATCCAGATGCTGGGCGTTGCCAAGTCGTGTCGAGACGCTGAAATCGATGCAGTTGCTCCTCAAGGATGACAACCGAGCTGACAAACCTCCCCTGCGGAACGGTTCAGGTCAAAGTCTGCATGAATCACATTTGTGAACTGGGTTGGGTGAGCTCACACCATCTGGTTCCACCCAAAGAAGCCCAACTCAAGAAATCAATTCGCGACCACTCGGAAGCCTCTTAGCTGTTCTGCCCCAATGCAGCTCAGATGTCTGCCTGTGATGAAGATCTGGGACTTCACTGTCTGTTCGGCGCTTGGAACGCAGAGCCAAACGCGATGGTTGTTGAGCTCTCTTCGCCCCTCGAGCAATGCCTTCCCGTTAAGCACTGGCGTCCTGTTGAGGCAAGGCAAAACAACCTGTATTGCCGCTAAGTGGGATGAGGACGCGATCAATGTTGGCGTGGATCTCTTCCGCATGCTGGTCAAATGAATCACGTCATGGACTGGAAAGATTCCAGTGACTGACTGCAATCAAGAGATCAGATTCAACTCGCCGGCAAGTTATCCAGACTGAAGCGGTAGCCCCGTTGGCGCACGGTGGTGATGCCACCGCCTTCACCCAGTCCAGCCTGCTCCAACTTGCGGCGAAGGGTCAGCACCTGCGTGTCCACGGAGCGGGGGCCACCGCTGAAGGGTGGCCAGGCCATGCGCAACAGCTCCTGCCGGCTACGCACCAACCCCGGGGGCATCAACAGGGCGCAAAGCAGGGCAAATTCGCGGGGGCTGAGTTCCACGGGCTGCTCCCTGAGCGTGACCTGGCGCAACAACAGATGAACTTCAAGCGGTCCGACGGTGACCCGTTCCTGCAGGCCGCTGTGTCCGCGCTTGAGCAATGTGCGGCAGCGGGCTGCCAATTCTTCAAGCCCGAAGGGCTTGCGCAAAACATCATCAGCGCCGTCATCCAGCAGGCCCACCACCGGCTCTGCACCGGTGCGTGCCGTCAGGACAATCACCGGACAACGCAGCTGCTCGGCCAACCGCAGCGCAGAACTGCGCTCCAGCAATTCAGCACTCACCAGAAGATCGGGAGACTGTTCCTGGCACACTTCCAAAGCTTCAATGGCATTCGCCACTGCAGCGGTGAGATGTCCGTCTTGACGGAGCCGCTGCACCAGGACCGTGCGCAGGGTTGGATGCGGCTCGACCACCAAGACCCGCGAGGGCTCCTGACCGGTGCTTGAGGTTGGCATCACAACCGAATCGGAGCTGGCTGAAGACGTTTCAGCCGTAAGGTCGTGGGGAGTGGAGGTCACTGGATCGGCCCGGGCGCGCCTACGCTAAGCCGAATTTCCTGGCAGGCTGGTAACAGGGGCTGCTGTTGTATCTCATGACATCACTCGACGACCCTGAAGCCATCCGTCATTTCCAGTCGCTGTGCGATGCCTGCCAGGAGCTGACCACGCGCTATCACACCCCTTCGGAGCTACGGCTGTACTCCGACGGCTATCTGCATGCTCTGAGAAAGTCAGGTTCTCTGGACCCTCGTTCTCAGCATCGTCTTGAGCAATTGATCGATCGCTGGATCATGGATCCATCCAGCTTCATAGGCCCTGACGGGGATGTGAGCACGTTGTACATGCAACATCCCCAGGGTTATTGAATTAGCTGGCGAGAGCGATTTCCAGTTTTTCCCTGAGTTCGCCGGAGTTGTACATCTCGATCAGGATGTCTGAGCCGCCCATGAATTCCCCTTTGACGTACACCTGAGGAATGGTGGGCCAGCTGGAAAACTCCTTGATTCCCTGACGGATTTCCATATCGGAAAGAACATCGAATGTCTCGAATGCCACACCGAGGGAGTGCAGGATCTGGACCACGTTGTTTGAGAATCCGCATTGGGGCATCAACTTGGAGCCCTTCATGAACACGAAGATCGGGCTGGAAGCGACCAGAGTTTCGATGCGAGCTTGGGTGGAAGGGTCCATCGTTGATCGTGAGTTGAGCGTTAAGCGGACGCAGCGTCCGAAGGAGTTGACGTGTTGAGCGCGAGGGCATGAATCGCCTCGCTTGCCAATTCTTTCTGCAGGGCGCCGTAGACCATCTGATGCTGACGGATGCGTGAGAGCCCCGCAAAAGCGGCCGACACAACCGTCACCTGGAGGTGATCACCGCCGCCGGTCAGATCCTCGACGGTGACGTTGGCGTCTGGAATGACCTGTTGGATCGCGGCTTCAACGGCATCCGGCTGCACCATGGCGGTGATTGGGCAAGGGGGAACTGGCTCAGATGCTGACAGACCGGCTCATTGGCCGGCAGCTGATGCGCCTCGGAATTCCGTTTCGACAAAGCCAAGTTCCAAGAGACTTTGGTAGGCCTGCTGACCTTGGGGTTTGGCCGGTGTCATCAGCTTGACCACCTCGACAAGCACAGGAACTGCGATTTCCGGCTGGTTCTGGCGCCGGAACAGGGCGGCCAGTCGGAGATTGGTTTCGGCCAGCAGCTCCAGAGCTTCACGGCCCTTGTTGTCCATCTCTCGAGGGATCCGCGCATCCAGTCCGCGGAATGCGCCGCTGAGATCGCGATAGAAGGCCAGGAGTTGCTTGGACGCTTGACGGGCCTTGTCGTAATCGGCCCGAGCCGCTGCCAGGTCTCCCCGGCTAGCGGCAGCGTCGCCGCTAGCGAGCATCGAGCGAACGGCTGCAGGGTTGAAACCACCCTGGGCCTGAGCAAGAACGCGGTTTCCTGCTGATGTTTGTGCGATGCCAGGGGCCGCGGTGACACCCAGGGTCGCCACCAGTGCAGCTGCTGTCAGCAATGCGCGACAACCCATGAGAACAGCGAGAAAAGTTGGGCGGACTTTAGAAGCTCTTTAGCGGTCGGCCCATGGCAGTACGGGCCGCTTGTTCAGCTGCATGCATCGCAGCGGCGAGTTTGATGTTGAACTGTCGCGTCGCTTCGCGGTCGCCTTTTGGTGGCACCGTCAGGGCGGAACCAAAACAGATGGCAGCCCGGCTGAAGGGCCGTGGTGGGGCCTGGCTGTATCCGAGCCCGACGGGAACGACAGGCACGGAAACATCACGGCTCTGGGCGAGCTGGGCCAGTCGCACCAGACCCGGCCGCAGCTGAATGGCCTCATCTTTTCGATGGATCCTGCCCTCAGGGAACATCACCAGCTGCTGACCGTCGGCCAATAGATCGATGGCGAGACGCAGGGTTGTCATGGAAGGTCGTCCCTGGTCCACCGGAAAGCAGCCCAGTCGTTGGAGAAACCAGCCCTGCAGCCCCCGCATTTCAGTGGTTGTCACCATGAAGCGGCAGTCGCGCCCACTGACCCGACGGCCTGCGGCCATCGGCAGCATGAGGGCATCCCAGCGGGCGCGGTGTGTTGGCGCCAAGATCACCGGGCCCTGATGGGGCAGATGCTCCGGATGCAGCACCAGCCGCTCACGAAACTGAAGACGCAGCGCGAGATCCTGGGTGGTGAACATCGCCAGGGGAGCCCAGAAACGGTCGATTCCGACACTCAGGGCGCTTTCTCGGGTCGCCACGGCCGCTTGCAACGGGCTCTACAAATTCGACGTTTGAGAACTTAAGGCCCCCAGGCAAAGCTGCATAGGATCCGGCCAACGACTGCCTCGACATGGCCAGCCTCGGCGTCAATATTGACCACATCGCCAACATTCGTGAAGCAAGGCGAACCGTGGAACCCGATCCGGTCTCGATGGTTCTCCTCGCCGAACTCGGTGGGGCCGATGGGATCACCGTGCACTTGAGGGAAGACCGACGCCACATTCAGGATCGGGATGTGGAGTTGCTCAGGCAAACCGTGCGCTCCAGGCTCAATCTGGAAATGGCCGCCACGGAGGAGATGGTGGCGATTGCGCTGCGGATCAAGCCCGACATGGTCACCCTTGTGCCGGAACGGCGTGAGGAGGTCACCACCGAGGGAGGCCTTGATGTGGCAGGACAACAAAACGCTCTGCGGGGTTTGGTTCAAACTCTTCAGGCCGCCAAGATTCCTGTGAGTCTGTTTGTGGATCCTGAGTCCACTCAGCTCGAGGCCTGCAGAAATACGGGTGCCTGCTGGGTGGAATTGCACACGGGACGGTATGCCGATGCCGACTGGACCACCCAGCCGCAGGAGTTGGCGCGGTTGCAGCAAGGGACGCTCATCGCGCGGCAGCTGGGTTTACGGGTCAACGCCGGCCATGGCCTGACATATCAGAACGTTGAGCCCATCGCGGCCATTCCTGGGATGGAGGAACTCAACATCGGACACACCATCGTGGCGCGTTCCGTGGCCGTCGGACTGCAACAGGCTGTGCGCGATATGAAGGTCTTGGTTCAGAATCCCCGCCTTGATCCCCTTTTCGGACAGGCGCCCGGATGACCACTTATCACTTCGTTGCAGCCAGCGAGCGCTTCCTCACTGTGGAGGAGCCGCTGGAGGAAGTGCTGCGGGAGCGCCAACGCAATTACACCGAAACAGGCAAGACCATCGACTTCTGGTTGGTGCGGCAACCGGCATTTCTTGCTGCTCCAGAGTTGGCTGAGCTCAAGGCGACCATCCCTCAGCCTGCTGCTGCTGTGGTGTCCACCGATCCCACCTTCATCACCTTTCTCAAACTCCGTCTCGAATACGTGGTTGTCGGGTCGTTCGAGGCACCGTCTGAGGTGATTCCCGATGCCCTTGCCAGTGCCGTCTGATGAATCCCAGTTCCCTCCCTGTTCAGCAGCGCATCGCACTTCTGGTGAAGGCCCTCGATGGTGCTGAAAAAACCAACAAGGCCTTGGCGACCTGTGCCGATGGCGACGCGATGGTGGACATCCTCCTGGGAGCTTCGGCCAAGCTTGGGTTAAGGCTGACCCGTCGCGATCTCACCGAGACCCCGCCAATTCGCGATTGGATCTGGTTCAAGAACAACGACCCTCTGGTCACCATCGGTGATGCCAAGCCCCGTTATCGACGTGAGACTCCGGAAACAGCAAAGTTGGAGCCGACACAACAGCAGGAGCGCAAGCGTTTTCTCGGTTTGTTTTGATCTGCTTTCTGGATCTTTGGGGGTGTCTGGCTGAGGATCAGAATTGGTGCATCTCCATGTTGTTTCCTTGAGCCTGAGCACACGCCGGCACTGGGTGATTGGAGATGTGCATGGCTGCCATCGGTCTCTTCTCAACCTTCTCGCATTACTCCCGCCTAATGACCATCTGGTGTTCTGCGGTGATGTGATCAACCGTGGCCAGACCATTCCCGCAACGATGGATCTGGTCTGGGATCTGATCCAGGCTGGTCGTGCCACGTGGCTGCGCGGGAACCATGAGCAAGACCTCATCGAGGCCTTGGAGAACCAGGCTCCTGCACCATCCCAGGATGACTTGAATCAGCACGCCACCTATGGCCAGCTGGGTGATGACAGCGCGAGGCAGTGGTTGCCGCGCCTGCAACAGCTTCCGCTGCTTTATCGCGGTGAAGGTTGGTGCGCCACCCATGCCGGGTTCAACGCTGATGGCCAGCCGGATCTGTCCATTCGTGGCCCGTTCTGGGAGGCCTATGACGGTCGTTTTGGCCTTGTTGTTGTAGGCCACACGCCCCGTCCCCAGGTGGAACGCCTCGGCTCCATCGTCCTGATCGATACCGGGGCGGTCTACGGCGGTTGTCTTTCGGCCTATTGCCCGGAAACCGATGCGGTTGTTCAGGTTGAGGGGGCTGCAACCGAAGCAGCCTTTCCCCGTCCTTCGGATCTCAACCGGAGATCGTCTGTGCTGGCCGGAGATGCAGGCCCTTGCTGACGGTTTACCGAAGCAACAGGGCTGAATTTCTGGCTCGTTTGCTGTCGCGTCAGTTGATCGAGCAGCAGCCGGGTCCCTTGGAGACGGTGGAGGTGATGGTCAACACCTGGCCCACCAGCCGATGGTTGGGGGAACAGCTGGCCACGGCCAATGGCATCAGTTCCCTGGTGCGTTTCCCGTTTCCTGGAAGTCGTTTGCGGCAGCTGGTGCGCCAGGTGCTCCATCTCCCGGCACAGGAGGACGATCCTTGGCGGGCGGGCCAGCTGGTGTGGGCTGTGCTGGAGCTGCTGCCTGAGCTGTTGGAGCAGCCGGTCGCCCAGCCGCTTCGGGTCTGGCTGGCCCAGCGTGAGGGAACCGCTTCGGGGTTAACGCGGGATCGCTGGCAGTTGGCACGGTCGATTGCCGATGCCATGGACGATTACGCCCTGTACAGGCCGGATCAACTGGAGCAATGGAAACGGCCGCGGCCTGACGACGACTGGCAAGCCGTGCTCTGGAGACTGTTGGCCGAACGGCTGCCCCGGGCTCCCTTTGGTCTGCAGGTGCGTGAGGCCGTCGATCGTCTCCGTCGTGGAGATGTGGATCCGGCCGTGTTGCCGAAGCGGTTGCGGCTGTTCGGCATCAGCGCTCTGGCACCGGTGCAGGTGGATCTGATTCAGGCCTTGTCTGGGCTGTTGGAGGTGGAGATCTACCTGCTGACGCCTTGTCCGGACCTCTGGCAGCGCTGCGGCAGCCGGCGCGCCTCGCTTGGAGATGACTGGCTGCTCCCGCCCGATGGGAGCTGGTTGGTGGAGGCACCTCGCTTGGAGGCTGTGCTTGGCCGGATGGGTGCTGAATTCCAGCAGTTGCTGGAAGGCTCCGGTGAAGCGCAGCTGGGGGAGCGACGCGAGGGGGATCTTTTTGCAGGCTCTCTGCAGATCGCCATGGCGGAAGAGCGTCAGCCCACCCTGCTCGATCAGCTTCAGCAGCAGTTGGTGGATGCCGAGAACACCTCCGAGCTGAGCCGTTCCTCCGACGACCAGTCGCTGTTGTTTCAGGCGGCACCGGGGCCTTGGCGGGAGGTGCAACTGGTGCGTGATCGCATCCTGCAGTGGCTGGCAGCCGATCCCGAGCTCGCGCCACGCGACGTGCTGGTGATGACGCCGCAGATTGAGCGCTATGCACCATTGCTTAGCTCCGTGTTCAACGACACGGCGGCCATCGGTGTCGATTTGCCCTGGCGCCTCACCGACCGCAGCCAGCAAAGCAGTCCGGGCTTGTCGATGGCGATGTTCACGCTGCTGGAGCTGGCGGCCACGCGCCTCACCGCCACGGGTTTGGAACGTCTTCTGGCCAACCCAGCCCTTCAGGGCCAGCAGGGACTCACCGCCGAGGAGGCGGTGCTGATCACCCAAACTCTGCAACGCAGCGGTTTTCGCTGGGGTTTGGATGGCCGGGAGCGCGGCGGTGATGAGGTGCACAGCCTGCGCTGGTGTCTTGACCGCTGGCTGCTTGGGCTAGTGCTGCCGGTAGAGCCCGGTCTAGCTCCGGCAGGGGCGGCACCGTTCCAGCAGGAGCTGGACCCCGATCGCCTGGTGCGTTGGTGGAGTCTTTTGGATCGTCTGGCGCGGATGCTCGATCGCCTGCGCCAGCCCCGGCCATGCCATGGCTGGGTGCAGCTGCTGCAGTCCCTGTTGCAGGAGCTGTTCGCCGATGGCGGGGCCTGGACCGACGAGTTGCAGAGTTGGGCGGGTGCCCTGGAGGAGTGGCGGCTGCGGGCGGACGATTGCCCCTTGGACCTCGATGCTGCCGTGGCGCTGGAGGTGCTGCAGGAGGCGTTGTCGGTGGACAGCGGTCGCTTCGGTCACCGCAGTGGAGCCCTCACCATCAGCGCCCTGGAGCCGATGCGGGCGATTCCCCACAAGGTGGTTGTCTTGATGGGACTCGACAGCACTGACTTTCCTCGCCCGAGCCGGCGTCCGGGCTTTCATCTGCTGGAGCAGCAACGGCGCCTGGGGGATCCCCGCAGCAGCGACCAGGATCGCTACGTGCTGCTGGAGGCCTTGATGTCTGCACGCCGTCATCTGCTGATCAGTTGGTGTGGACGGCTGGAGCGCACGGGTGAGCCTCAGCCGCCAGCGGCGCCCGTGGAGCAGTGGCTTTCAGTTCTGCAAGATCAGTTGCGTCGGGCGAGCGCATCCACGGACGGGTTGTTGATCACGCCTGCTGCCAATCCCCTGTCCCGAGAGAACTTCAGGCCCGAGGCGCCGCTGAGTTGTGATCGACGCCAGTTGGAGGCCAGGCGCTGTCTTGATCGAGGCCCAGCATTGGCCCAGGACTCTTTTGGGCTGGCCTGGCCATCGCTTTGGCGACAACCGCTCGCCGAAGACGAGGCCATCAACCGGGATGATGTTGGTTCTGCTCTGGACCCTGAAGCGTTGCTGGCCTGGATGCAGCAGCCCCAGAAGGCCTGGTTGCAGGCGCGAGGGTTACGGCCTGGTGAGGGCATTGAGGCTGTGGAGGATCTCGAAGCCCTCGAGCTGGACGGTTTGCAGCGCTATCTGCTTCTCAATCACGAGCTTGAGGAGCACTTCATTCTTGGATCGGCTCCGGATTGGACGGCGTCGTTAGCGGGCCAGGGCGTGCTTCCTGCGGGGGCCGGTGCTTCCCTGGAACAGGAGGATCTGCAGCAGCGTTGGCAGGCCCTGCAACGCCAGCTGGCATCGCTCGGCCCGTGCCGCCGGGAAGTGACTTGTCTTGCAGGCCAGCCGATGCCATTGCTCTTCGCTGGTGATACCCAAGTGGTGGTCCAGCCCGGCATGCTCACCGCCGCGGCGGTGATGCGCGGCTGGCTGCAGCATCTGTTGCTTTGCGCCGAGGGGCGGCCTCCTGCCGCCGGTTCAGCGGTGGTGGCTCGCAGCAAACGGGTTGCCGGAGCCGAGGTGCACCTTCGCTGGGCTGTGTTGATGGAGGCTGAAGCACAGGATCATCTGCATCAGCTGTATCACCTGGCGGAACAGGGGCGGGTGCAGTGCTGGCCGGTCCCCCCGAAGAGCGGCTGGGAGATGGTGGTCAAAGACCGGCGCAAACCGGGGGCGGGGGAGCAGGACTTCCGCAAGGTCTGGCAGGACGAAGGGGCAACCCCGGTGATGCAGCTCTGCTTCGGTACGGAGATCGCCGCGGAGCAACTCATGGATCAGGACGGATTCCAAGAGGCGTGCCAGCTGCTTTACGGGCCCCTTCTGGCACAGCTTCGCTAAGCGAACAGCTCGTCCAACATTTCGCCCATGCGTTCGTTGGAGATCACGACGGGATCCCCCGCCTGACGGCGGAAGAAATAGGCCCGGTGTTCCTGGCCGACGCTTTCGACAGCGGCGGCCTTGCGCACCAGCAGCTGAGCCAATTTCTGACGACGTTCAGGAGACACAACAGGCAGGTGGCTCAACACAACCTGTGGTGCTGCTGGCACCACATCGGCGCAAGCCACAGTTCTCTCAAGGGTTGGGTTGCATCCCTTCATGCAGCCAAAAAAAAGCGAGGGTTCTTCAGGCCCCCGCTCAGGTCGTCTTCTGTTCTGGGGTGTGACAACACCCAGTCCAGTTCGCAGCTTTCGCCGGCTGCTTCATGGAAGTTAACACTGGTTTCGAGGCCGGAGCCGATCAGACTCCATCCATGGCTCAGCGCTTCGATGCCAACACCTATCCCCTCGGCCCTGGGATCCGCCTGCTTGAGGCCAGCGCTGGCACCGGCAAAACCTTTGCTTTGGCGCATCTCTGCCTGCGGCTGATCACGGAGGCCGACCACGCCCTCGAGGCCTTGTTGGTGGTGACCTTCACCGATGCAGCGGCCGAAGAGCTGCGTTCCCGCATCGGCCAGCGGCTGCAACAGGCGTTGCAGGGACTCGAACAGCTGGAGCAGGGCCTAGAGCCTTCCGCCCCAGACCCCGTTCTGGCGGAGTGGCTGGCGGGTTCTGAAGACGTCGTTCCTCGTCAGACCTGGATACGGCGGTTGCTGGTGGCCCTTGAGCAGCTGGACCGGGCCGACATCACCACCATCCACGGCTTTTGCCGCCGCAGTCTTCGCCGTCTGGCCCTGAACAACGCTGCGGCGATGGAGCCTCAGCTGGACACCGACGCCACCGCGCTCCAATCCGAGGTTGTGCAGGACCTCTGGCAACAGGAACTGCACAGCCTGCCTCCGGATCAGTTCAAGGTGTTGCGTCAACGCGGCCTCTCGCCTCAGACCTTGCGCAGAGGGCTGGCGCAACTCGATGGCGAACAGCAGCCGCGGTTCCGGGCCACTGATGGGGCGATCGATCTGGACCAGTCCCTCGCCCCACAGCTGGAGCACTGGCTGGCGCAGCTCTGGGATGACTTCGTGCCGCTCTGGCAGCGGGACCATGCCGCCCTGGATGCCGGGTTCCGTCAGGCGGCCGAGCAGTGGAAAGCCCAGGGCTGTGGGGCCACCACCCCTTACTCCGCCAAGCCCAAAAGCGATCGTTGCGCGCAGATCATCCAGTGGCTGAATGGGCAGACCGCGGTGCCATCGCTGCTGGAGATTGCAGCCCATGAGAAGCCGCTGAAGGAATACTTCCACCCCGGCAGTTGGTGCAAGGTCGCGCGCAAGTGCGGCGAGACCGACCCCAGCCTGGTGACGCCGGCCCTGCAGGCTGCTGTTGCGGCGCTCTGGGATGCACCGATCGAGCGCACCTGGCAGTACCTGCTGGAACGGGGCTTGCGGGAGCTGGACCGCCGCCGTCGCCGCCGCGGTGTGATCACCTTTGGCGGCTTGTTGGCCGCCATGGACCCCGGCGATGGCGGCGTTGCCTGGCTTGCGCCCCTGCAACAGCGCTACCGGGCTGTGATGGTGGATGAGTTCCAGGACACAGACCCAGTGCAGTGGCGCCTGTTGCAGCGCGCCTTTGGTGGTGGTGAACGCCACCTGCTGCTGATGGTCGGGGATCCCAAGCAGGCGATCTACCGCTTCCGTGGTGGTGATCTGGCGACTTACATGGCAGCGCGGGATCAGGTGGAGCGGATCGATCACCTGCTCGACAACTTCCGCACAACGGCACCGCTGATGGAGGGGTTGAACCGGTTGATGGCTCCGGGTCTCCCCCGATCTGAACTGCCGGTGCCCGCGGTGCAGCCCCGCAGCTCCGCCACCCCACCCCAGGACGCCCCGGCACTGCAACTGCTGCTGCTGTCCACCGAGGCGACCTCCAGCCGCAGTGCCCTGGAGGAAGAGTTGCCCCAGCGGCTCGCCGCGATGGTGCTGGAGCAATTGCAGCAACGGGAGGACCTCAATCCCTCTGACCTGTGTGTGCTGGTGAGTCGCCATCAACAGGCGGAAGACCTGCGCCGGGCCCTGGGAAGCTGTGGGCTCCCCACCCGCCTGGTGACGCAGGGGGACGTGCTCGACAGCGAAGCCGCCCTGCTGTTGCAGTGGTTTCTCGATGCCCTGGCGGAACCGGGCGATGACGCACGTCTGCGCTTGCTGGCCTGCTCGGGGCTGATGAACATCGCGCCCGATGCCCTGGAGCCGGCCCTGCTGGATCATCTGGCTCTGCAGTTGCGTGGTTTGGCTGAAGCGATGCCGCGGCTGGGCCTGCTCGGGGCCCTGGCCGATCTGCTGAAGGGAGAACAGATGGCGGGGCTGTCGGAACGGGGCAGGATGCTGGGGGATCTGCAGCAGGCGGCGCGGCTGGTGCAGGAGGCGATGCACCGCCAGGGATTGGATGTGGCCACTGCGGCGGATTGGTTGCGCCGGGAGCGGTTGCACCCCAGCCAGCCGGTGCCGGAGGCCCGCCAGCCCCATAGCGATCAGGCCGACAGCGCCATCGCTGTGGTCACCGTCCACCGCAGCAAGGGTTTGGAATATCCGGTGGTGATCTGCCCCTACCTCTGGCAGTCCCCCCCAGCCGTGTCCGGTCCGCTCTGGCGTGACCCCCGCTCCGGGGAGTGTCTCGTGCGGGTGGATGTTCACTGGGGGGAGGGCTGGCAGGCGGCGCAACAGGCGCAGCAGGAGGCCATGGCCGAGGCCGAACGGCTGGCCTATGTCGCGGTGACCCGAGCCCAATCCCAGTTGATCCTGATCTGGGCCAGGGCCAACGGCCAGGAGGGCTCGCCTTTGCCCGCCTGGCTTTTTGGTGCAGAGGCGGCTGGGGACGCGATCGACAGCCTCACCGATGAGCGGCTGAGCGATGCCCTGGCATCGCGAAAGGTTTCGATCAGCATTGATGGTCTGGTTGAGAGCCTGCCCAGCGGCAAGCGTTGGCGGCCTCCGCTGGTGGCGGAGCCGTTGGCCCTTGGTTCGATCCCCAAGCGCATCGACCGGAGTTGGGGCCGGGCCAGCTACTCGGCCTGGATTGCTTCCTCCGACGACATTCAGCTCCATGAATTGGGGCGCGATCGCGATCCAGGGGCTGAGGAAGCCGTATCGGCTGCAGCGGAACCTCAGTGGTCCGAGACGGGGCCGTTGGCGGCCTTCCCCCGTGGGGCCGCGGCGGGGGACTGCCTGCATCGGATCCTCGAACGCTTTCCCTTCACCGCTGCTGAGGCGCCTGAATCCAGCGGCCGACTGGAGCTGATCGACGCTGAGTTGCGGCGGTCTGGCCTCGATTCAGGCTTGCAGAACGATGTGATGTCGGGCTTGGAGCAGGTGCTTCAGACGCCCCTGGGTGGACCTTTGGGTGCGTTGTCGCTGGATCAGCTGGGGCCGGATCAGCGCCTGCCTGAACTGAGCTTCGATCTGCCTGTGCACCATGTGCGCACCGCCGATTTGGTCGCCGCCTTTGCCTGTGATGCGCAGGCTCGGTTCGGTGCGTCCTACAGCCCTGCCTTGTCGTCGTTATCGATTAACAGCCGCGGTTTTCTGACGGGGTCGATTGATCTGGTGTTTCAGGACCCCCAGCACAAGCGCTGGTGGGTCCTCGACTGGAAGAGCAACTGGATCGGTGAGCGGCGCACCGGTGCTGAGCCGGGCTTATGCGGCCCCCTCCACTATTCCCAGGACGCAATGGAGGATCAGATGCTGCATCACCACTACCCCCTCCAGGCGCATCTCTATCTGGTGGCCTTGCATCGACATCTGCGTTGGCGGCTGCCGGACTACTCCCCGGAGCGTCATCTGGGGGGGTACGTCTACTGCTTTCTGCGGGGAATGCCCGGACCGGTGGATGCATCGCTAAGTGGCGCTGTCGGCCCTGGTCGCATCGTCGAATCCGTGCCCATCAACCGCATCACAGCGCTTGATCGTGCCCTGGCTGAGGTGCCGGCGTGACGGAGCCGCGGCCGCAGGGAACCAGCGGATGGCCCTCCAGCTTCCCGGCCGGCCTCCATGCCGCCTTGCGGCGCCGGATTCCGCCCCAGGTCGAGGACCCGGAGTTGGAGGAGCTCAGTCGTGACCTTGTCCTGGCCTTGGAGCAGGGGGAGTTGACGGTGGCGCTGACGCCAGGACGTTTGGCCGTCGCTGAAGCCAGCGGCTGGCTGGAGGGGGAGTTTTCTCCCCTGCTGCGTCAGGGCGACCGCCTGGGCTGGCGGCGATGGTTGCAGGCCATGGAGCAGGTGGTGGCTGAGCTGGTGGAGCGGGCTCATGCTCCCTGCCCCGCGCCCGTCAAGGATGCCGAGCCAGGCCTGTCGGGTCGCCTCAATGCTGAACAGGGCGCTGCTGTGCTTGCTCTTGATCAGGCGTCTGTGGTGCTGCTCAGCGGTGGCCCTGGCACGGGCAAAACCAGCACGGTGGTGGAGATTCTGGCCCGGGCGGAAGCCCGCCATCCCGGCCTGCGCATCGGTTTGGCCGCTCCCACGGGCAAGGCGGCCCGGCGCCTCGGGGAGGCGGTTCTGGCCCAGCGAGCCCCGTTGCCCTGCAGCACGCTCCACCGCTGGCTGGAGGCCGGCAGCCGTGGATTCGGCAGACACCATCAGCGCCCCTTGGAGCTGGACCTTTTGGTGATCGACGAAATGTCCATGCTGGATCTGGCCTTGAGCCAGGCCTTGCTGGAGGCCTTGCCCCGCGCTTGTCGGCTGGTGCTGGTGGGGGATCCAGCCCAGCTGCCACCGGTGGGAAGTGGGGCGGTCTGGCATCGGCTTCAGCAACCCGAGGTGCGCGGCCGTTTCGGTGCCGGTGCGGTGCATCTGGAGCGCACCTACCGCAACCGTGGTGCTCTGGCCCGGGTGGCGCAGCACCTGCGCCAGGGGGATCTGACGGCATTTGCAGCGGATCTGGCTGCCTTGCCCGAGCAGGCCAATCTCCAGGCGCATCCCAGCCCCTTGCGCCGTTTTCCGGCGTTGGTGCGTGAGCGTTGGCTGCAGCGCCTCAAGCGATTGCAGGAGCTGGCTGGTGACCTCGACCGCTGCCCTGATCAGGAGTTGATGGCGGTGTCCCGGCCGTTGTTCGAGGTCCTTGCGCAGGATCTGTTGCTGTGTCCTCGCCGTCGAGGACCCTGGAGTCTGGATGATGTTCACCGCACGCTTCTGGGTGCCAGTGCCGCGGACAAGGTCGAGCGCTGGCCCGTCGGCTTGCCGGTGATCTGTGGCAGCAATCAACCGGAACTCGGTTTGGCCAATGGCGATCTGGGTGTCGTCATCGGTGTTGGTTCGGAACGACGTTTGCTGTTTCAGGTGGTGGATGCTGATGGCCAGGTGGAGGTGCGCCGACTCCATCCAGCTCGTTTGCGGCGCTTGGAGCCTGCGGTCGCCCTCACCATCCATCGGGCCCAGGGCAGCGAGGCGGATCGGGTGATCGTGCTGTGGCCTGATCCCCTGGAAGATGGCCCTGCAGCTGAGAATCAACGCCGATTGCTTTACACCGCCATCACCCGTGCCCGTGTCAGCCTTGACCTGGTGACAGTGATCTGATGCAGGTGAGCTGATGCGTGTTGAGCGTCCCTGGGGCTGGTACGAAACGTTGACCCAGGGGGAGAACTATTTGGTGAAGCGGCTGCTTGTGCGGTCCGGGCAGCAGTTATCCCTGCAGCGGCATCGTTATCGAAGTGAAAGTTGGACGGTGGTGTCTGGGACAGGTGCTCTGCTCTGCGGCGATCACTGGCATCCTGCGAGCTCGGGCGTCATGCTCTCCATCCCCTGCGGCGCTGTGCATCGCGCCCGTGCAAACGGCGCTGATCTACTGATCTTGGAGGTTCAGCATGGAGAGGATCTGCGGGAAGACGACATCGAACGCCTGCAGGATGATTACGGCCGGGTGATAAATTGAATTTCAACCTTTGAAGCGTAGGCAACACAACCAGAGCGCAACTGTTTCGGTTGCAGGGAGGTTGTGAGCCTGATTTCAGAGTTCAATCAGGCGAAGCCACCTTTATGACTGAACAGCAACAGCAGCGCGACGATTCCGCCTGCGCAGTCGATCTTTCTGCATCGGCGCTTCCGGAATCAGAACCGAATGCTGAGGTGTTCACCACCACAATCACGCCGTCTGAACCGGAGTCCGGTTTTGCTGGTTTTGGCTTCAGCGAAGCCATGATGCGCACGCTGGCGGACAAGGGATACAGCGAACCGTCCCCAATCCAGAAGGCAGCATTCCCCGAGCTGATGCTGGGCCGTGATCTGGTGGGACAAGCCCAGACCGGCACCGGCAAAACAGCAGCGTTTGCGTTGCCGTTGCTCGAGCGTCTGGAGAGCGGCCAAAAAACACCCCAGGCTCTTGTGCTCGCCCCCACACGGGAGCTGGCGATGCAGGTGGCCGATTCCTTCAAGGCCTATTCCGCCGGCCATCCCCATCTGAAGGTGCTGGCGGTCTATGGCGGCACGGACTTCCGCTCTCAGATCAGTGCCCTCAGGCGCGGGGTTGATGTGGTGGTGGGCACCCCCGGACGGGTGATGGATCACATGCGCCAGGGCACCCTCGACACGAGTGGTCTGCGCAGCCTTGTGCTCGATGAAGCGGACGAAATGCTCCGCATGGGCTTCATCGATGATGTGGAGTGGATTCTCGATCAGTTGCCTGAGCAGAGGCAGGTGGTGCTGTTCTCGGCGACGATGCCTCCGGAGATCCGTCGCTTGTCCAAGCGTTATCTCAAGGACCCTGCGGAGGTGACGATCCGCACCAAGGATCAGGAGGGCAAGCGGATCCGCCAGCGCTCGATCACGGTGCCGATGCCGCACAAGCTCGAAGCCCTGCAGCGGACTCTGGATGCCTGTGGTGGTGAGGGTGTGATCATCTTTGCTCGCACCAAGGCCATCACACTGACCGTGGCCGAAACGCTCGAGGCTGGTGGCCATCAAGTGGCGGTGCTCAACGGCGACGTTCCGCAGAACCAGCGGGAGCGCACGGTGGAGCGGCTGCGCAGTGGATCGGTCGACATCCTTGTGGCCACGGACGTTGCAGCCAGGGGTCTCGATGTGGAGCGGATTGGTCTGGTGATCAATTACGACATGCCGTTCGACAGCGAGGCCTATGTGCACCGCATCGGTCGGACGGGCCGGGCCGGTCGGACCGGAGAAGCCGTTCTGTTTGTGACTCCACGGGAACGACGCTTCATTCGCAACCTCGAGCGGGCCACCGGTCAGCCGATCGAAGCGATGGAGGTGCCCGGTAATACGGCCATCAACCAGGGACGTCTGGACCGGTTGCGCAAGCGCTTGAGTGATGCGGCCCAGGCGGAACGCCCCGATGCCGATGAAGGGGCCTTGCTCAAGGAACTAATGCAGCGGGTGGCCACCGAACTGGAATTGAGTCCCGAGCAACTGGCCATGGCGGCTCTCAATCTGGCGATTGGTCCTGACCCGCTTCTGCGTAAAGGGGATGACAACTGGATTCAGAACACCCGACGCGACGACCGCGACCGCAGCTCAGGAGACCGCCGTGAGCGGCGCGACCGTCCGGCCCGTGCCCCCGAAGAGAACATGCAGCGCTACCGGGTTGAGGTGGGCCACCGCGATCGGGTGAAGCCTGGGAATCTGGTCGGGGCCATTGCTGGCGAGACCGGTCTGCAGGGGCGGTTGATTGGTCGCATCCAGATCTTCGACAACCACAGCCTGGTGGATCTGCCCAAGGGCATGCCCGAGGACGTGTTCAACAATCTGCGCCGTTTGCGGGTGATGAACCGCGAACTGCAGATCACTCAGGCCTCTTGATGCGAATGCTGTTGGCTGTTGTCCTGGTCTCCGCCTCTCTTTCGGCAGCGGCTTCGGACAACAGCCTGATCACCGAGTTCTGCAAAACGGCCGTCAAGGCCGAGCTTCAGAGCGCTGGGAAGGTTCCCCCTGAGGGCATGGTTGAGGACACTTGCCGGTGTTTCTTGGCCGAGGTGCAAAACGGGGCGGGAATCAAGGCGGCCCAGGCCACCTGCAAGGCCAAAGCGTCTGAGGCCTACGCGTTTTGATCCCCTGGGCTCCATTCGGGTCAGAGATTGCTCACCTGAACTGTGACTTCAGGCTGTAGCAGGCCGAGTTGCTCCACCACTTGAATCAGCTCGATCTGCTCGCTTGGCGTGGATTGCGGAATCAGGCTGTTGAGCAATACAAGCTTGTCGCCAGGGTCCAATTCCCCGTCAGTCGTCCAGCACAGGGCTTGGCAGTAAAGGCTGTCGAATGTCATCTCACTCCTCTGTCAGGGTCTTCTGACAATGGAGTGGATGGGCGAATCGCAGGCAGGTCTTCGGAATTGCTTCTTTTTTTTGTGTTGTTTCGTGCGACTGCCCTGTAACGTCATCGGGTTCACGCCTGAGCATTGGCCCTTTCCGAGCTTTCGGAACCTGCTCAAGCGATCGAGCACATCCAACGGTTCCACGGTCCATGACCATCTACATCGGCAATCTTTCGTTCCAGGCGGAGCAAGAGCACCTCTTCGATCTCTTCACTGAGTACGGCGAGGTCAAGAACTGCAGCCTGCCCCTGGATCGTGAGACGGGTCGCAACGCGGTTTCGCCTTCGTCGAGATGGCCAACGATGCCGATGAGCAGAAAGCCATCGACGATCTTCAGGATGTGGAGTGGATGGGCCGCATGATTCGGGTCAGCAAAGCCACCCCCCGGGAGCGTTCCGGCGGCCCCCGTGGTGGCGGTGGCGGTGGTGGTGGTGGTTACCGCGGTTGAGGCTTAAGCCTCGGCTTCCATCAGGTCCAGCTCCATTTCACGCCAGCTCAGCCGCAGCAGCGTTTCTGCGCTGCCATCGGCTGGGCTGTCTTGATGGTCTTGAGACGTCTGGAACTGGGGCAACACAGCTCGCAGTCCGCGGCGTTTCTGCCGCGCCAGGTAGCGGTGAAAGCGGTTGAACGACCTTGATCGGCTCATTGCACCTCCTTCGGTTGTGATTCCGTTGTAGTGCGTCTTCAGAGGGAGAAAACCCTGTTGGATCGAACCCTCAGCAAAGCTTCAGCAAATCGCTCCCCGTTGTTGCGGCTGTTGCGTCACTTGGCTCCACAGCGTCGTCTGGTGGTTGCAGCGGTGACCTGCTCCCTGCTCAACAAGCTCTTCGATCTGGCGCCACCGGCTTTGATCGGCCTCGCCCTGGATGTTGTGCTGCGCGGTGAGCAATCTGTGCTGGCTGGCTTTGGCCTGAAGACTGCAGGCCAGCAGCTGTGGGCTCTGGCCCTGCTCACTTTTGTGATCTGGGCAGCGGAATCGCTGTTCGAGTACCTCTACGACGTGCTCTGGCGCAACCTTGCCCAGACCACGCAACACAGCCTGCGGCTCGAGGCCTACGACCATCTGCAGAAACTGGAGCTGGCCTTTTTCGAGCAGGACAGCACCGGTCGCCTCATGGCGGTGCTGAACGACGACATCAATCAGCTCGAACGGTTTCTGGATCGAGGCGCGAATCAGATCCTGCAGTTGATCACCACCGTTCTGGTGGTGGGGATTGGCATGGCCATGGTGGCGCCGGAAGTGGCCCTGTTCGCCTACATGCCGATCCCGGTGATTCTCTGGGGATCGCTGCATTTCCAACGCCGGCTGGCGCCGCGCTACCGGGAGGTGCGGGCCAGGGCAGGTGATCTCGCCGCCCGGCTCGCCAACAACCTGGGGGGGATGCTCACGATCAAGAGCTTCACCGCAGAGGCTTTGGAACTGGAGCGCCTGAGGGCTGAAAGCCTGGCCTACCGCCAGAGCAATGCCCGGGCGATCCGTCTTTCGGCAGCTTTCATCCCCTTGATCCGCTTCGCGATCCTGTTTGCCTTCCTGGCGATTCTGTTGATCGGCGGCTTCAAGGCCTTGGCGGGTGAACTTCCCGTGGCCACCTACAGCGTTCTGGTGTTTATCACCCAACGCCTGCTCTGGCCGTTGACGGCCATTGGCCGAACCCTGGACGAGTACCAGCGCTCGATGGCATCCACGCAACGGGTGCTCGATCTGATCGATACGCCCGTGATGATTCAGGGAGGGATGATGCCTCTGGAACCGCGGCGGCTGCGGGGTGAGATCCGCTTTGAAGCGGTTGATTTCGCCTATGCCGGGCGTGCTGCGCTGTTGCAGGGTTTTGATTTGACAGTCCCAGCAGGCTCGACCCTGGGCATCGTCGGTGCCACCGGATCTGGCAAGAGCACGGTGGTGAAATTGTTGTTGCGTCTCTATGAGCGCGATGGCGGACGCATCTGTCTCGATGGTGTTCCGATCGACACCCTGCAGCTTCAAGACCTACGCCGCTGCATCGCCCTGGTGAGTCAGGACGTTTACCTCTTTCACGGCACCGTGGCCGAGAACATTGCCTATGGGGTGGCCGATCCAGATCCAGTGGCGATTCAGCAAGCCGCTCGCCTGGCGGAGGCCTCCGCATTCATCGATGCCTTGCCCCAGGGGTACGACACACTCGTCGGCGAACGGGGGCAACGCCTGTCCGGTGGACAGCGCCAGCGCATTGCTCTGGCTCGCGCCATCCTCAAAGACGCCCCAGTGCTGGTGCTCGACGAAGCCACCGCTGCGGTGGACAACGACACTGAAGCTGCGATCCAGCGCTCATTGGCTCAGATCACCCAGCACCGCACGACCGTCGTGATCGCCCACCGGTTGAGCACGGTTCGCCATGCCGACTGGATAGTGGTGATGGATCAGGGCCGGATTGTTGAGCAGGGCTCCCACGACAGCCTGGTGGCCAACGGAGGGATCTACACCAATCTCTGGCAGGTGCAGGCCGGAGAAGGGCTTATCGCTTCCTGAAGCAAGCGTTGTTGGCTGTAGCTGTGGTGACCATGCTGGGTCCGCAAGCTGGCGGTGCAGCCATGGCCATGCAGGCCTCGATTAGCCATGTCATGCATCACCCCCTCGGGGTGTTTTCGTTGTTGGTGGCGATCAGTGCGGCGGTGCCGCCGTTGATCCGACGGGTCGGTCTGCCTGATCTGGTGGGATTGCTGGCAGCCGGCGTGGTGGTGGGGCCCCATGCGTTGAACTGGGTCGACAGCACCAGCGAAACGGTACGGCTGCTTTCGGATCTCGGGGCGGTGTACCTGCTGTTCACAATGGGTCTGGAGATTGACCTTGAGGAGTTCAACCGGGTCAAGCGCCGCTCCTTCATTTATGGACTGCTGATCCTGCTGATCGGCGTGGGGACAGGCGTATCGATTGGCCTTCTGGCTGGTTTTGCCTCGGTGTCGTGCCTGTTGCTCGGCGCCTTGATGGCTACCCACACTCCCCTGGGCTACCCAATCGTGCGGAGCTACGGGGCCCAGAAGGATGAGTCGGTGGTGGTGAGCGTGGGCAGCACGATCTTCACCGACATCGTTGCCCTGCTGCTGTTGGCGGTGGGTTTGGGCTTGGGTCAGGGAAACCTCAGTGGCATGGGCCTGAGCCTGCTGCTGCTCAAAATCGGCGTCTTCGCCCTTGTGGTGGTGATCGGTATCCGCTGGCTGGGCCGGCGCCTGGTGCTGCGGGGCATCAGCGATGAAAACAGGATGGTGCTTGCCGTTCTGGTGGCCTTGTTCCTGGCGTCTCTCGGGGCTGAGCTGGCTGGCGTGGAGAAAATTGTCGGTGCCTTCTTGGCCGGTTTGGCGGTGAATTCCGTTCTGCCTGAAGGCCGGGTGAAGGAACAGGTGATCTTCGTGGGTGGTGTGCTGTTCATCCCGATCTTCTTTATTGATCTGGGATTGCTGCTGGATCTGGGCAGCCTGGGTCAGAGCCTGGGCAATTTTCAGTTCACCGCGTTGATGCTGGTGGGCGCGATCGGCGGCAAGGGTCTGGCGTCCTGGATTAGCGGACTGCTGTTCGGCTATCGCCGATCCCAGATCCTGATGATGTGGTCGCTGACGATGCCCAAGGTGGCGGCGACGCTGGCCACCGCCTTCATCGGCTACCAGGCAGGTTTGCTCAATCAGACTGTGCTCAACAGCGTGTTGGCGGTGATGGTGGTGACGGCCACCCTCGGGCCGATCCTTACCGAGCAGTCGGTGACCCGGCTCAAGGATCCGAGTCCGGAGGGGGTGCCGGTGAGCTTCGGTGAGGAGGCGGCGGTGCTGGATGGCGTCAACGAGGTGGTGCAGCGCCCTCTGCGCATCGTGGTGCCGGTGGCCAATCCCAGCACCGAGAAGGGGTTGTTAGGCATGGCGGCTCGCCTGGTGCGGGGGTCGTCTGGAGCTGAAGGCCTGCTGCTTCCCCTGGCGATGGTGAATCCCAGCCTTGAGGAGATGCGCGGTGGTTTGAACCGGGCCGTTGCCGCGGCGCGTGGGCGGCTCAGTACGGCGGAAACCATTGGCGCTCAGTTGGCCGTGCCCACCCGCAGCCTGCTGCGGCTGGATGAGGACATCGCCGGTGGCATGAGCCGCACCGCGCTGGAACAGGCTGCAGATCTGTTGTTGATCGGCGCCGCGCGCACGGATCAGCTGAGGGCCTGGCTGATGGGGGACATCGTCGATGGGGTCTGCCGCACGGCGCATTGTCCGGTGGTGGTGGTGAACCTTGGCCGCGACTCAGGCAGCAGCCTGGGCCGGATCCTCGTTCCGATCAAAGATCTCTCCGCCAGCGCTCGCGAGCAATTTGAATTAGCTCTGCGGGTGATTACGTCTGCTCCGGAGGATCAGCGCCTCCGGATCACCTTGCTGCATGTCCATGACCCACGCTTCAGCGGGCAGGACCGTCACTGGATGGAGCAGCAGTTGATCCGCTGGCGACCGCCGGGGATTCCGGCGGAGCGGTTCCACATCGTGATTGTGCGGGGACCCGGCATCGATGGGGCCATTCATCGACTCAGCCGTGAGCACGATCTGGTGATCCTGCGCACCCAGCGTCGGCGGGTGGCGGGTCTACCGATTCCCGGCAGTGATCGCATCAGCAAATTGATCCGTCAGCTCCCCTGTGCCTCGATGGTGATCAGCGATCCCCTGGTTTAGGAGGGCGGCGTGCCCCCCCTACCGGAGAAGGGATGAGCACGCCAAGATGCGGAATAGCGTGTATTCCATGGCACAAGACCCTCCTGCCAAGCCTTCCTCAGAGGCCGCGACATGGCCGGTGGTTCTGGCTGTGGTGGTTGGTCTCAGTGGCGGCTTGATGCTGTCGGTTCCCCTGAGCCGGTTGATCAACACCGAATCGCCAACAACGGCAGATCAATCTGTGGTGCCGCCCCAACCAGCGCCGCTCGCCAATCCATTCGCCGGTTGGACCGGCTTTGGTGCGAGGGAGGTGGTGGTGCTCGGCCGTGATCGCACCGGCAGCAACACCGATGTGATCTTCACGGTGCGGGTGAACGGCACCACCACGACGATCACCCAGATTCCCCGCGACAGTTACATCGATGCGGAAGGCTTCGGAGGCATGAAGCTCAATGCACTGATGGCCTACGGCGGTGTGGAGGCGGTGGAGCGGGAGTTGACGCGACTGATGAATCGTCCGATCCGTCATCACATCGTGGTGCGCCTGGATGCGATCGAAACCCTGGCCAATCTGGTGGGGGGGATTGAGGTGGATGTGCCCAAGCGGCTGTATTACGTCGATCGAAGTCAGAACCTGGTGATCGATTTGCAGCCGGGGCCTCAGCTGTTGAAGGGCAAGGATCTGGAGGGCTTTTTGCGCTGGCGCAACGATGGCCGCGGCGATTTTGGCCGGTTGGAACGGCAGCAGTTGGCCTTGAAAGGCCTGTTCGAGCGGATGAAACAACCGCAGAATCTGATTCGCTTGCCGGCTTTAATTGCGGCTGCGGGTCAGGCGTTGGAGACGGATCTCGGGCCGATGGAGTTGGGTGGCTTGATCACCGCCATGGGCACCACTGATCTCAACGCGTCCAGCTTGAAGGCGGTGCCGTTCAATGCAGGCGGAATCAGCTATCTGGATACGGAATGGCCAGCCACAAAGAGCAGTGGCGCTGATGCCAGTGAGGCCAGCAGCCAGCGCTTCCGCTTCTTGTTCTGAGATCCAGCCTGGAGCTGCATCCAAAAAAGTCCCCCCGTTGCTGCGGGGGGACAGATTCAGTGAACTGTCGGAGTGTGATCAGATCAGATTGATTTCCACAGCCGGCACGATCTCAAGATTGCCGGGGAAGTTGGAGAGGAATTTATCTTTATCGGTATCCAGCAGCAAGGTCTTCACACCATCGTTGCCCTTGATAAGGAGGTCGTCTCCTTTTTGTTTGAAGTTCAGATCGAGGGCATAGACCAGACCGATAGCATCTTTTTTGACCTTGAAATCGGTGATGACATCCTTTCCTTTCGAGAGAATGAAGGTGTCCTTTCCGGTATTGCCGGTCAGAACATCTGCTTCCTTACCTCCATAGAGGATATCTCTACCTGCTCCACCTTTGAGTGCATCTTTTCCATTGCCACCCTGCAAGACATCTGCACCGTTGCCTCCCATCAGGCTGTCAGCACCGTTATCCCCGTAGAGATAATCGGCACCTTTTTTGCCTTTGATGAGATCGCTCTTCTTTTTGCCTCTGAGCTTGTCAATCCCTTTGGAACCGATAACAGTGTCGGTTTTTTGTGAGCCCGATTCAATGGATTCAAAGGCATTGTTTTTTGGCCTTGGATCCACATCAATGACGCGGAGAGCAGTGGCCTCGGGCTCGGGTTGACCAGGATCAGGATCAACGGGCGGCGTGATCGGTTCACCATCGATGCTGCCCTCACTGCCGGGTTTGTCTTCAGTCGAGTTGTCGCCGTTGTTGTCAGCTCCGGGAGCGTCTTCGAGGCCATTACCTGGCTTTTCACCACTGCCACCGGAGCTGCCACCGGAGTTACCACCGTTGCCGCCGGAGTTATCGCCTGTCTCACCTTGACCGCTTCCATTGGGTTTGTTGTTCCCTTCGTTTTGAGGCAAGTCTTCCGAGATTGGATCCGGGAGGCCTGGCATTGGGGGTATGGGTAATTCATTGGACACACCCAGATCAGCAGGTTTGTACTGAATCGTTGTAGTGCCTATATCTTTACTATTTTGGAACAGTCCAATCTTGAAGAACGAATTGCCGTCGCTGTCAGGTTGCGATGGCCTTTCAAGGACTGAAGCCGTGTATTGACCCCTTACGCTTATTGCATCGTCTTTAATATCTACAATAAGATAGTCATCTCCCGGGGAAAGTATAAATGTATCTTTTCCTTTGCCCCCATCTAAAGTATCATCACCCTCCCCACCGTTGAGGGTGTCTTGGTAAGCATTACCAAATAATTTGTCATTATCATCACCACCCTCCAAGAAGTCGTCACCGTATCCACCTTTGATGATGTCGTTACCTGCTCCGCCATCCATCGTGTCGTGCTGATCACCACCATCAAGAAGGTCGTCGTCTTCTCCTCCATCCAGTCGATCTCTGCCTCCACTTCCATAAATCTCATCATTTCCAGACCCACCATCCAGGATGTCGTTTTTTGTCCCTCCTAAAAGTGTGTCGTTGCCCTCTCCGCCATCGAGATCAAATTGATCGTTTGTTGTGACAGCCTTTGGTTTTTTGGATTCATCTCGTGATTTTGTGTTGTATCTAGAATTGTCCTCATAGTAGAAGTCTGCAAATTCATTGGTACTTTCTGGAGTGATGAAGTTGTTCTCGTTCCCACCCAAAGCTTTGAAGCTTTTGATTCCTTTTTCTTCTCCTTTGTAGATTAATTTCGTCTTTGGATCACTGGCGCCGATGGGTGGGAAACCAATCTCTTCATTTGCTTTGTTGATGGCATCAGTCAGTTCCTCGAAGTTTTGGACGAAGATCGTAGTTTTTCCTTCTTGATCTTCCTTGTTCCCAATCGTTCCGATGATGAGAGTATTATTATCTTGGTTCAGGGTGAAGTCACTTTTGTCCCAACTGTAATCATCTGAATCTTTAAGCTGATCTTCTCCAAATACAAAGTCTTTGATGATATCGCTTCCCTCACTTGCAACAAAAGTATCTATCCCTTCACCCCCTTCAAGCTCGTCATCCCCCTTTCTTCCGTCAAGCTCGTCGTCTCCTTTTCCTCCTACGAGGGTGTCATTGTTGTAACCGCCATGAAGGCGATCATTTCCATTGCCGCCTTCCAGCGAATCCTCACCGTTGTGGCCGAAAAGAGCATCGTTGCCTTCACCACCATTGATCGTATCGTCTCCGTGATCACCCCTCAACGTATCTTTCTGGCCTTGGCCATTGATAATGTCGTTACCTTCTCCACCATCAATGGTGTCTTTCGCATTTCCAGACGTAATGGTGTCATTGCCATCAAAGCCATTGATGCTGTAATTATCGTATTTTGTGGCTTCGGTTGGTTTTGTTGTTCCGTCTTTTCTAACCATGTATTTTGAATCGTTGCCAACGTAAAATGTGGCAAATTCATTGATTCCTTCTACGGAGATCATATTGCCTTGGTTTCCACCATTTACAGTGAAAATATTTCTGTCACTTTTCGCCTTCTCAAAGATTATATACGAGTCAGGGTCGCTCGCTCCTGCGGGCGGAAAGGTTGAACAGAGTTCGTTTAAGGTTTGTGCCTCTTCTGCAATCTTGTAGTCTTCAAAAAAGATTGTTGTTGTACCAACTTTTTTGTTTTCTGTATCTACAACTTTGACGCTTACTGAGTTTTCATTAGGGTCTAGTGTAATGCAGCTTGTATCATAAAAATACTTGTCGTAATAGCTCACCAATTCGTCTTCATCAAGGCTGAAGTCTTTGATGGTGTCATTACCGATACTTGCTTTGAACTTGTCAGCTCCGTTCCCGCCCGTCAGTGTGTCATCACCATTTTGTCCGCTAAGTATATCGTTGCCATCACCACCCTCAATTGAGTCGTCGCCATGGCCACCGCCGATCTTGTCATTTCCCTTGCCACCGAGCAGGGTGTCATTCCCATCAGCATTGTCTTCTCGAATCCAATCATTCCCTTCACCACCCTCCACAAGATCGTCTCCATATCCACCGTTGATTGTGTCGTTACCTGCTCCACCATCTATCGTGAATTGATCTTCTTGTTGTACTGTTTCTGGCTTTTCTGTTCGTGTTCCGCTGCCATTCTTATATCTTGCATCGTTTGAATAATAATATTGTGCAAATTCGTCAATGCTGTTGACATCAATGGGATTGTTGTCATTTCCTCCAATGATTTGGAATTTGTTGGAACTTTGACTTTGCTCTTTGCCTATAAAGATTAGTTCGGTTTTGGGATCACTGGCGCCGATGGGTGGGAAACCAATCTCTTCATTTGTTTTATTGATGGCTGCGATCAAGTCACCGTAGTTTTCAACTTTAATCGTTGTTGTGCCAACCTTTTCCTTTTGGCTTCCGACCTTTTCAAGTACATCAATAGTAACTTCCTGTTTGTCATCATCAAATCTGGCGTTGTCTCGATCCCAGATGAAATTGTTAGCATCCTGAAGGCTGTCCTCGCCAAAAGTAAAGTCTTCGATTACATCATTCCCTTTGTTTGCGAAAAATAAATCTTTGCCTGCTCCTCCGTTGAGTGTGTCATCCCCTCCATGCCCGTGTAATCGATCTGATCCTTCGCCACCAATGAGTGAGTCATCATCATCTCTACCCCAAAGGATGTCGTTGCCCTCGCCACCATCGAGCGTGTCATCTCCCTTGCCACCATCAAGGGTGTCATCACCATTTTCAGCCTTCAGATAATCATTTCCAGTTCCGCCATCAAGGCTGTCATTCCCGTCCCACCCAAAAAGTTTGTCGTCTCCATCTTCCCCTTCAATTGTGTCATTGTCAGAACCACCAAGAAGTCTGTCATTGCCAAGTCCGCCATCGAGTTTGTCATCTCCTGCACCTCCATGTAAAGAGTCATCTTTGATGCCACCTGTAATGGTGTCATCCCCCTGTTTGCCGTCAATTGAGTATGAATCTTCTCTTGTAGCTCCATTTGGCTTGTTGGATCTGATATTCGACAAATATCGATTTTCGTCTTCATAGTAATAATTAGCAAATTCATTGATTTGGTCGACTGTAATTATATTTGCTTTTGTTCCTCCTATAACTTCGAAGTCTTTGTTGTCGCTTTTATAGATCAACTTGGTGTCAGGGTCGCTGGCAGCGGCAGGTGGGAAGCCAAAATCAGGATTTTTGTTTGGATCATTGAATATCTTTTCAAATTCATCGAAATTTTCTATCGTTACAACCGTTGTGCCTACCGTTTCGCCAGCGGTTTTATCTAAAACATTGATTGATGCTGAATTTTGGCTGGAATCTAAGACAATGCTTCCTCCATCCCACTCGTAATTATTACTAGCTATAAGCTCGTCAATACCAAAGACAAAATCCTTGATTGTGTCATCTCCTAGGCTGGCTTTAAATCTGTCATGCCCCGCCTCTCCAGACATTTCATCATTGCCATCACCGCCATTCAGGATGTCGTTGCCGTCGCTACCAAAGAGTTTATCGTCGCCATCATTTCCATACAGCTGATCATTGTGTTGGTTGCCAACAAGTCTGTCATTTCCTGCACCTCCATTTAATGTGTCATCACCTACATCACCGCGAACAGTGTCGTCGTCATTATTACCGTAAACTAAATCATTTCCTGCGCCGCCGTTAACTTCATCATTTCCACTGTTTCCGAATAGTGTGTCGTTCCCACTCCCGCCGTCGATGGTGTCATTTTGGCCGAGAGTGAAGATATAGTCGTCTCCGCCTTTGCCGTTAACAACGTCTACCTTGTCACCTGTGGGTTCGAAGAATTGCAGTTGATCTGAATTGCCTTCGCTCCAGCTTTTTGTTCCTTCTATTATTTCGCCATTGGCCCAATTTTCGCCATCAGTCACGTCGTTTCCTTCGCCTCCGTTGATTTCTTCATCTTCAGGGAAGCTGGGTGTGGTCGCCGTTCCGTCTAAGGCGTCCTTGAAATCTTTGTAATTGGATATTTTGATTGTTGTGGAACCAACTGGATCTCCGCCTCCATTCTCAAGCACGTTTATTTTTACTGAATCTTTGTCGATCAAATCAATATTTTCTTTGTCCCAGGTGTACCCATTTTCTGTGTCGTCTATTAATTTATCCTCACCATATTTGAAATTTTTGATTACATCATTCCCCTTGCTCGCTACGAATGCGTCGTCTTCAGATCCGCCATCTAATGTGTCATTGCCATCGCCACCGTTCAGTGTGTCGTTGTCAGCTCCGCCCTGAAGTAAGTCATTGCCATCGCCACCGTTCAGTATGTCGTTGTCAGCTCCGCCCTGAAGTAAGTCATCGTCCTTCCAGCCATATATTTCATCTTTGCCGCCACTTCCGACAAGCGTGTCGTTTTCATCTCCCCCATGAATGAAATCATTGCCTCCGTTTCCATAGATTTCGTCATTGCCTTGATTTCCGTAGAGTGTGTCTTTCCCCTGCTCGCCCCTAATCGTATCCTCGCCATGATTTCCAAAAATATAATCATCTCCCATCCCTCCTACGATTGATTCGGCTGAACTCCCTGGCTCGGCAAATCCAGCCTCGCCTGTACCGTCTTTGGTCCATGTTTCTGTGCCTTTATCCTCGGTATTGGTGAGATTATTTTCCCCTTTGGTTCTGTTATCTTCTTTTTTATCTCCAATATAAACATTGCTATTTTCGGCTTTGGCTGCCCCGATTTCTATGTCTTCAGCATCTTTGATTCCAATAACCGTTGTTGTGTATCTCCTGCCATCGAGTGTGTAGCTCAGAAGCGCTGCTTCTTTGCCATCGATTCGGGTTGGCTCGATTGTTATGTCACTTCTGCTTAAGCCCGCATCAATAAGTTCCTGAGAAAGTTCAATTGCATCGCCTCCCTTGTAGCCCCTGATCGTGTCATCTCCCCGTGAGAGTTGATAGGTATCGGCCCCACTTCCGCCAATCAGAAGGTCATCTCCGTCGCCGCCATTCAGGACGTCATCGCCTTTGCCGCCATCGAGGACGTCATTCCCTAGTCCGCCGTCAATTGAGTCTGTCCCTTTTCCGCCATCCAGTGTGTCGGCACCAGCTCCTGCTTCGATGCTGTCGTTGCCCTTTTCCCCATTGATTTGATCGTCTCCTCTCCCTCCGTCAACGGTGTCATTGCCTGCGCCTGAATCGATTTGATCGTCTCCTTTGCCGGCCTCAAGATTGTCGTTTTTTTCGTCTGACTCGATGATGTTATCTCCGGCGAGATTGTCATTCTTGATTTTGATCTCTTCAGCACCATCTTTGATGCCGATTACTGTTGTCGTATATGTTTTTCCGTCAACTTCAAATCGTAGATAAGCAGCTTCTTTGCCATTGATGATGGTGTTCTCAATGGAGACATCCTTGCGTTGCAAACCTGCACCAATCAGATCATCTGAAAGAACAATCTGATCGCCAGCTTTGTAGCCCTGAATCGTGTCATCACCTCGCGACAGCGCATAGGTGTCACCACCGCTACCACCAATCAGCAGGTCATCGCCTTTGCCACCATCGAGGGTGTCATCACCCTTGCCACCTTCCAAGGTGTCGGCACCGGCTCCTGCTTCGATGCTGTCGTCGCCTTGTTCGCCGTCGATCTGCTCAGCAGCTGAATCACCGTCGATCTCCTCATCACGCCTGAGGGGGCCACTTTGAAGGCTTCCGCGCTGCTCCTCGCCGACCCATAACGCTGCATCGCTTGCGTTTCTCTTGGAAGGATTCAGCACGTGAGGTGTTTCGTCTGATACCCAATATTTATGGTTTCGTCCGCGACTTGCATCCCTCACTTGAGGGATTCGGTTTTTTGTGTCCGATTTGTACCAAGTGGTCTCTAGCGTTTCATCTTGATTAGGGCTGCTACTAATCGTGTTTAGGTTTTTTTTTGCTCTTTAATCGTCTGATGCAGCTCAAATCAGCAGATTCAGCGAGCGCACCACCCGGCCGCAGAGATCATCCACCTTGTCCCAGCGATCCTCGTTGACGCTGGTGGCCAGGGTGTACAGCCGGCCTCGGTCAACCACCACAGTGGCCAGCTCGTGACGGTCGCGATCTTCCAGATGCACCGCATATTCCAGGTCGTAGAAGGTGTGGCCATTCACCTCGCGTTCCTGTGCTTCCACCAGCTCAGCGGTGCGACCGCTGCCGGCGGTGGCGATCACTTCCCGGCGCAACCGTTCCCCAACGGCAACAGCACTGCCGAGTTCGTTGAGTTCGTTGTCTTCACTCACCTTGTTGATCATCAGGCTCACGGTTTCATCGCTGTGGATCAGGTCGTGAAACACAACCCGCGGTCCGTTGCTTACCTGCACCTGGGTCCAGCCGGTGGGATAGAGGAAAGCAAAACGGCCATCCGGGCTTTGGTACGACTGCAGCCCTGCCGTTGGTCCTGCCGCGCAGGCTCCCAGCACCAGTGCCAGGACGCCGCAAACGATTACGCGACTCAAAGACTGGAGGAGCTGCATCGGCAGGGTTGTGAATCCATCTTCCATTCTGCCGTTGCACGCCTTCGGCTGCGATTGCCCCACCAGCCCTGAATGCACGTCCATTGTCTAGAGCATCTACATTTCCCACATTGGCGGCAGACCACTGAGCGGCTTCACCAAACCGTTGGCCCGACTGATTGATCAGTTCGAGCGTTTGCCCGGTATCGGTCCGCGCACCGCTCAGCGGCTCGCTTTGCATCTGTTGAATCAACCCGAAGAGCAGATTCACCAGTTCGCCGATGCCCTGCTGGCGGCCCGCACCCAGGTGGGCCAATGCCAGACCTGCTTTCACCTTTCCGCCGAGCCGGAGTGTGAGATCTGCCGCAACCCGGAGCGCCGCAATGGGGTGATCTGCGTGGTGGCAGATTCCCGGGATCTGCTGGCTTTGGAGCGCACCCGCGAATTTCAGGGGTCGTATCACGTGCTCGGCGGCCTGATTTCGCCTATGGATGGCATCGGCCCGGAGCTGCTGCACGTGACTGAATTGGTGCAGCGGATCAGCTCCGAGGAGATCAGCGAGGTGATCCTGGCCCTCACCCCCAGCGTGGAAGGCGACACCACCAGCTTGTACCTGGGGCGGTTGCTCAAGCCCTTCTGTCCGGTGAGTCGGATCGCCTACGGCCTGCCGATGGGCAGCGAATTGGAATACGCCGATGAGGTCACCCTGAGCAGGGCCCTGGAGGGGCGCCGGCCGGTATGAGCAAGTACAGCGCCATCCCTCCTGCTGAGCGATTGCCGGACTGGCTGCGTCGGCCGATCGGCAACGCCTCCGAGTTGGAGCGGGTGCAGGGGCTTGTGAAGCAGAACCGCCTGCACACCATCTGTGAGGAGGGGCGCTGCCCCAACCGCGGCGAGTGCTACGCGGCAGGAACGGCAACCTTTTTGCTGGGCGGTTCGATCTGCACCCGCAGCTGTGCCTTCTGCCAGGTGGACAAGGGTCAGGCACCGATGCCGGTAGATGCCGCGGAAGCCGAACGGGTGGCGGATGCGGTGGAGGCGATGCAGCTCCGTTATGTGGTGCTCACGGCCGTGGCCCGCGACGATCTCGCCGATCACGGCGCCAGCCTGTTCACCAGCACCATGGCGGCGATCCGGGCCCGCAATCCGCTCATTGCCCTTGAGGTGCTCACGCCTGATTTCTGGGGTGGCTTCTCTGATCAGGCGCAGGCGGTGACTGCGCAGCGGCAGCGGTTGGCCACGGTGCTGGCGGCCCAACCGGTGTGCTTCAACCACAACCTGGAAACGGTGCAGCGGCTGCAGGGGGAGGTGCGCCGCGGTGCCACCTATGAGCGATCGCTCGGTTTACTGGCGGCGGCCCGGGAGCTGGCGCCTGAAATCCCCACAAAAAGTGGCCTGATGCTCGGCTTGGGGGAGACCCGCGAGGAGGTGATCGCCACCCTCCACGATCTCCGAAGCGTGGATTGCCAGCGGCTCACCTTGGGGCAGTACCTGCGTCCCTCGTTGGAGCACATTCCGGTGGCCCGCTATTGGACGCCGAAGGAGTTCGACGAGCTCGCGCTGTTGGCCCGTGATCTGGGGTTTGCCCAGGTGCGCAGTGGCCCGTTGGTGCGCAGCAGCTATCACGCCGCCGACTGACGCCAGCCCCGCAGACTGCGGTCCAGCACGTTGGCTACCTCACCGCTCATCAGGGCTCCGGCGCCGCCCCAGATCATGCGCAGGGGGAGATCCCAAAGTGCCGCTTCCACATCGCGCTTGGACTGAAAGCCGCGTTGGCGGAAGTAGCGGACGAGGCGGCGGTGCTGCTGCTCGTCGTCGCGGATGGCCAGCAACCTGGCCCGTGAGCAGGGGGTGACCTCTTGGGCCCAGGCCATGGTGGCGGCCCAGGTCAGATCACCAACGCCCGCAGGCGCCGTCGGCATCACCCGCATCGTGTCGAGTTGCAGGCCGGTGGCGGCGGGATAGGCCCATCCCTTCATTTCTCCCAAAAGCAGCAGGCTGCCGCTGGCGGCTTGCTGGGCCACCACCAGCCGCAGGCTCCACAGCCCAAGGGGGCGTCCCACCTGCAATCGCAGCAGCAGGTCCCGCTCGCGGGCCTCGGCTTCCAGCTGTTCAAGCATTGATAGAGAGGTGGCCGTGCTCATGCTGCCGCTGGCATGGTCACGGCTGAGCGCACCGCGTCGAGTCGCAATGGTCCGTAGAGGTGGGGGAACAGTTCACCGGTGGGAATGGCATCGGCGCGCAGGGGAGCGCCAACGGCGGATGGATCAATCTCCAGCAGCAGCACCTCGCCGGCATCGGCATAAAAGCGCTCAAAGGTGGCGTTCACCTGCTCCTGCCAGGAGCAGTGGATGAAGCCCACCTGCTCCAGCGTCATGCCCCGGGTGGAGATGCGGTAGCTACCGCTGGCCTGAGCGGTCTGCCAGTCGGCCTTGAGGGCCAGGTGGAACAGGGGTTGATCGAGGGGAACCTCCACCGCATCGGCGGGGAAGTGGTGCTGTTGCCCACCGGCATCCCAGGGATCGGCCCGCTGCATCAGCCGCTCGAAGCGGGGATCCTCCAGGAAGCGGTTGAGCCAGCTGCGCAAGGCCCCAAGCGAGTTGTCGTTGTCGAATCCCTCAGGATCGGCGATGCGCCATTGCCGCACGAACGGCCAGAGGGCGGCGTCCGCCAGCGAGCAGCGCTCGCCCAGCAGCCAGCCCTGCTCGGCGATTCTCTGGTTCAAGCTGTGCAGGATCGCCAGGCCGGCGGCGCGCTGTTCTTCTTTGTTGGTGCCGGGGTAGCGGTCGGTGTACTTGAACCGATCCAGATGGTGCTTGAACGGGCCGTCGTTCTGCTCGATCAGCGCTACGGCATCGGCGGCGTATCGCAGTCCCCGGGGGTCGGCTTGATCCAGGGCCCACTCCATCACCGCCCGGCTTTCCTCGATCACCGTGCCGTCCGGCAGCACCAAGACCGGCACCGTGCCCTTGGGGGAGACCGCCAACATCTCGGCTGGTTTGGCCTTCAGCGCGATCTCCCGCCACTTCACAAGAAGCCCGGCCTCTAGCAGGGCCCAGCGGGCTCGCATGGCGTAAGGGCAGCGGCGAAAGCTGTAGAGGATTGGCAGCACGGCATCGGGTGGTCCCTGGCAGGGATTGTCCGATGCCGTGTCAGCGCTTAGGCGTAGGGCGATGAGGAATGGTGCACCACGATCCTGAGGTTGCCGTCATCGTCCTTGCGCCAGGTCCAGGTCTTGTCGACTTTGCTGACGTTGCCGTCTTCATCCTTCGAGTACATCCAGCCCATGGAGGTGGCGGTGTCGCCATCCAGGCGAATCACTGCATTCTCTGTCCAGGCTTTTTTCCAGGGGCTGCGCTTTCCAGTGTCCGGGTCGGGCTTGTTGCCGATGGCAAAGCCAGTGTCTCCAAACCTCTTGTCACCACCGATGAAGTAGGACACGGCCCCCCGGCGGCCTGTGCGGAAGGTGGTACTGCCGGAGGCCCAGGTGGGTTTGAAGGCGACAGGACCGACTTGGTAGTCGTACGCGCCGTCTACAACATCTCCGGCGAGGGATTTGGCGGCATCAAATCCTTCGTCTTTGTAGGTCTGGCTGATCGACACCAGGGCGTTGGTCCAGGCCTTCTGTGCTGCTTTCACTTCCTTGCGCTTGATCTGGTTGGCCGGATCGAAGCCGCGGTTGTTGACTCTCCGGCCCTTCAGCTCATCGGGGTCGTCAACAGAGACGTAGGGCGAGGAGGAATGGTGCAGAACGATGCGCACTGTTCCGTCATCGTCTTTTTGATATGCCCAGGTCTTGTCGACGTAGCCGACGTTGCCGTCTTCATCCTTGGTGTACATGAACCCCTGAACCGTTGCGGTGTTGCCATCCAGTCGCATCACCGAGCGATCGAACCATGATTTTTTCCAGGGGCTTCGCTCCCCGGTCACCGGATCTGGTTTGTTGCCGATGGCATAGCCGAGGTCGTCGAAGTTTTTGTCTCCGCCGACGAAATACGACACTGCTCCGTCTCGGGTGGTGCGGAAGGTGGTGTCGCCATTTGCCCAGGTGGGTTTGAAGGCCACAGCACCAAGTTGATAGCCGTAGGCCGCATCGATCACATCCCCCGCAAGGGATTTGGCGGCTTTGAAGCCATCTTTCTTGTTGGTCTGGCTGATGCTGACCAGGGCATCGGTCCAGGCTTTATGGGCTGCGCGGACTTCCTTGCCAGTGATGATGTTGTCGTTGACCACAGTCTTGGTCTCGAGTCCGCTGCTCTTGCTGGAGCGGAACTGAGCGCCCTCGAGCGGATCCGCCTGCTCAACAATGAAGCCTGCGCAGGAGTTGGCGTCGAACATTGGACAGGTTGCACAACTCCTAATCGTGCAATTCCCTTTTTGGCAGAGATGTATCTAGTGATACATCTCTGCGGTTTAATTTCCTTGATTTAACGTTTGAAGAGTGCTTGCTCCTGGTTGTTTTTTGGCTGGTTCTTGCAGCAGAGTGAGATCGATTGAGAGTGTTGATGGTCTGCCTTTCTATAAAACTTCGACGCTGATGGCGGGTGCGATTTGCATGTGTCGGGATAGTTGGCGAGCAAGTCATTCTTGTTGACTCCCCGCATCAAATTGTTAACGCTATCGACACCACGGATCAGGAGATTGTTCCCTTTCTGCATGAAGCTGAGATCCAGTGCCTACACAAGGCAAATGGCATTTTCCCATGCCTCGGAATGGCCTCGCCTTTGCCGCCGTCCAGCATGGAGGTCAGCGCCGTCATCGGAGGGAACGTGGTCAGGCCCATGGCCGAGGTGATAATGCTTTGGAGATGGAAATGTTTCGATCGTCTATCTTCTTGTCGACATCACGATCCACGTGACTCAGCAGCACCCTGATTGCCTCTGGTCAGTTCGCATGCGTTGGGCATCCCCAGCTTGAGGGACTAACGGCTTTCTCTGGTGTTGGGTTGAAACAGCTCAAGCCTGCATCTGATCAATTTGCCATTGCCGCATGGCGAAGCGTGCCCGGTCGGCGTCGGTGAAGCGATCCAGGCAATGCACACATTGCACCCCTTTGATGTAATTCGGCAGTGCGCGTTGTTCGGCTGAAACCGGTAGGCCGCAGGCATGGCAGAGGCTGTATTCACCGGGTTCAAGCCGGTGGTTCAGGGCTACCCGCTGATCGAAGACAAAGCACTCCCCCTGCCAGCGGCTCTCGGCTTCCGGCACTTGCTCCAGGTATTTGAGGATGCCGCCGCGCAGGTGGTGCACCTCCCCGAAGCCCTGTTGCTGCAAGTAGCTGCTGGCCTTTTCGCAGCGGATGCCTCCGGTGCAGAACATGGCGATGCGCTTGTTGCCGTTGTCCTCCATCAGCGGCCTCAGTGTTGTCTCCGCCCATTGCGGGAAATCGCGAAAGCTTTCGGTGCCGGGGTCGATGGCGCCGTCGAAGGAGCCGATGGCTGTTTCGTAGCTGTTGCGGGTGTCGATCACCAGCGTGTTGGGATCATCCACCAGCGCGTTCCAGTCGCCCGGCTCTACATAGGTGCCGACGCTGGCGTGGGGGTCCACGCTGGTCACGCCGATGGTCACGATCTCCTTTTTGCGCCGGGCCTTGAAGCGGCGGAACACCGGCTTGTCGGCCCAGCTGCGTTTCACTTCGAGACGCGCGTAGTGGTCGTCGCCGAGATCTAGAGACGCGCGCAAGTGGTCCAGCACGGCATTCACGCCGGGTTCTGGTCCGCTGATCGTGCCGTTCACCCCTTCCAGGGCCACCAGCACCGAGCCGAGCACATCACCTTCGCGAGCCAGGCTTGGCAAGCTGGTCAGCAACGTCTCGCGACGCTCGTCATCCAGGGCAGTGAAGGCATAGAACGCTGCCACCAGGAGTCGGCTGTCGTTCGCCAGCACGGGCTCTTGGCAGCTCGGGTCCACGATGCACCAGGTTCAACACCCCTCCAGCCTGCATCAAGACGGCGAGGGTCTGGTCTCTTCAGGCTTTCCTGCTGATGATGCGCACCGAGGCAGGCCGCAGTGGACAGGCCAGGGCATGGAAAGGCTTGTGCTCTCCATCAAAGATGAGGCTTCCCATGGGTTGAGCGTTTGAGCTGTCGATCTTCATGGCTGAGCCTCTGACCACCACGGTGTAGCTCAACGGGGATGCCAACCACAATGAGTCTTTCTTGCAGTGTTTTGCTCCGGCTTGGTAGCAAGTGGCTCACCCAGGTGACTGAACCAGCACGATCCTTTGGCCTGAACAGTGCTGTTGGTCGGAGACGGTTCGTGATTGCACTCCTGGCTTTGGTGACGGTGTATTTGGTTTTGACGCTGGCTCGTCAGGTTCGGTCGTAGTGACTTCTGCCGATTTCACGGGGACGGTGCTTTTCGATACGTCCGGTTGCGTCTCATCAATGCCATCACGGAAGGGTGCTCCGCTTCCGTCCATGGCCCTCGCCTTGATCGCCGTTGTTTTCACAGCAACTGCCATCGGAACTGTGTTTCACGACAAGTACTGATTGGCTGCCGCGATGGAACTTGTTTTTGTAGCGCTGATCATCACGGCAACCGTGATCAAGGAACTGTCGTCCAGATCAAGCGCGCATGGCTTGGTTAAGGGGAAGCACCGTTAGCCAACCCCGCATTTGGGTCGAGCAGAACAGCCGATCACCATTCAATAGCGGCGATGGTGGTGACGCTGTTGGTCGTCTTTCACGGCCTCAAGAATGACCGAAAGAACAAAGAGGCCAAACAGTGTTGGAAGGATGATGGGATCAACCATGGCTCCTCGATGAAGGGCTGCCTTTGGTCTAGCCCTGCACCGGCCCAGTCCGTGTGCCAGTCAAGGGATCGTTACATGGGTCGCTGCTGGTCGGAATTCAGTGCAGGACGACCTTGAGCGCAATAAGGGAGACCGTGATTCATCCCCCATTCGGTGGAGACAAGCGGGCTCAACAATCACTCAGTTGAGGGAGGTGGTTGAACTTCTATGCCTTTAGAACACTTCTAGACGAGATCAAGCCATTCATGGTTGTTGTGCTAGCAGCAATGCTAATTGGCATCTATGCCAATGCAATCCGGATCATTCATACAGACGACGCATGAACTTTCATCCTTCACTGCAACATAAGAATCAATTGGTTGATCTCTGGGAGAAGTCTTGGGGATCGATGCAAAACCATGTCACCGCTCCCCAGGAGATTCATCGCAAGGTGCTTCGCATGGTGTCACCGCTAACGGAGCAGGACGCCAAGTTGATGCTTCGCCAGATGGGGCAACGCTGCTGACGAGAAGCTCTCGCTCGACATCGGCGTGGTGGCTTATTTCATCGGGATCATGTTGGGAAGACCTTCGGCGCTCGCGAAGGTGACCATCGCTTCTGCTGGTTCAGGCCCCCTGTTGGTGACGTAATGCGGTTCATCGGGATGGCCCTCGAGAAAGCCATCACCGGGGCGGATCACGCTCACAACCTCGATGCCGTCCACCAGGCGCACATTGGTCATCGCGCCCTTCGTCACCACAACAACCACCGGCGACGGATGGGTGTGGAGTGGAATGACTGCTCCCACCGGCAGCCTTACCCGGTAGACCCGCATCTCCGGTGTTCCCTGCGGATAGGCCACAACCCGTTCACCCGGCGTTCGACTCGCCTTGAACAACTCCTGAAGCTCAGGCTGAGGTGCAGCGAGCACACTGCCGGCCAGGAGCAAAATGCCGGCGACGGCCATGCCAGAACATTTGCTGTGCATTGCTCTAGAGCGATGAGATTGTTCTACTCCATTGTTGTTTGGCGGCTGTCGTGTCTGCGTCTTTTTTTGTTTGATGGTGCTGAAGGTTAAGTACCTATGGTCAATAATCAGGCATCCGTCCTACAGATTTCTCATCTTCAAGAGAGGTGAGCATGCGAGGTTTTCTTCTTTGGTTTGGTGATGCATTTGCCCATGCCATGGGCGCTCTGGGATGGGAGGACAAGAAAACGGTTCCTCCCCCAATAGGCATGCAGCCATACACGGGTTTTCATGATAAGCGAGGTCATGGTTATTGAGTTGTGACGTTGGTCCAGCAGTGTCTGCAAATTCTTCATTGATTTTGGTCAAGCCAATCGGGTCGTCTCATGCTTGTGAGTCGACCTTTTTGATGTCTTGATTCGGGTTAAGTACCTATTGTTTTTGTGGCCGAGAGGAGTAGACCGAAATCAGCAGCAAGGAAGGTGATGATCACAATCTGTTCAGGTTTTTTTGATACCTGCATCCCTCTTGGCTTCACCGATCAACGGCAGCCCAAGCAGGCTCCCGAAAATCGACAAGTCAGCAAGTCCCAGCATGATCTGTATTGGGAAGAGCGTTGCGGTGTATCACCAACTGCTCCAGGATGCAAAATTTATGATGCCTGAATAACGCACCTGTAGACCATTCCATGGCCTTGTTGGAAGCCTTCTCCCGGAAGTTTGATCTCGACAACGTCATGCCATCGCTGAGGCTCTCCAGCCGGAAGGATGGCCCATGCGATCGGGCAGCGAGTCATCCACAGCGGTATCGAGAGTTTGCTTTGGTGACGAACATCTTCTGCCGTTGAATCTCACGACCACGCAGATCCGAAGGATGCTTTCTGGCTGTCAGGGAGAACAACTTGCGGGAGCAGCTGCTTCCTCCTGCCAGTTGGCGGTGACCCCCGCATCGACGAGCAGCTGGCGGTCGGCTTCCACATCCGGGTTGCCGGTGGTGAGCAACACATCGCCGTAGAAAATGGAATCGGCTCCCGCTTGAAGGCAAAGAATCTGGGCCTCGCGGCTCATCGATTCACGCCCGGCGCTCAACCGCACCCGGGCGTGGGGCATCAGGATTCTCGCGGTCGCCACCATCCGCACCAGCTCCAAGGGTTCAAAGGGGGCTTGCTCCTCCAGAGGCGTGCCCTCGACAGCCACCAGCCCATTCACCGGCACGCTTTCAGGATGGGGGTTCATGCTGGCCAGCACCTGCAGCATCGAGGCTCGGTCCCGCAGGGTTTCACCCATGCCGATGATGCCGCCGCAGCAAAGGGTGACACCCGCATTGCGCACACGCTCCAGCGTTTCAAGCCGTTCCTGATATGTGCGTGTGGAGATGATCCGGTCGTAGTGCTCGGGGCTGGTGTCGAGGTTGTGGTTGTAGGCCGTGAGCCCGGCCTCGGCCAACCGTCCGGCCTGTTGATCGGTGAGCATCCCTGCGGTCACACAGGCCTCCATGCCCATGCCGCGCACTCCCCGCACCATCTCAAGCATCGCTTCGAAGGGTGCACCGTCGCGGATTTCGCGCCAGGCCCAGCCCATGCAGAAGCGATCGGCACCGGCCTCCTTGGCGGCTCGAGCGCGCTGCAGCACCGGTTCCACCTGCATCTGGGCCTCAAAGGCCGACACATCACTGCTGTTGTGGATCGACTGGGAGCAGTAGGCACAGTCCTCCTCGCAACCCCCTGTTTTCACACTCAGCAGCGAGGCCAGCTGCACCCGATAGCCAGGGTTGGCTTCCCGATGAACGGTTTGTGCCTGCCAAAGCAGCTCCATCAAGGGCAGTTCCAGCAGGGTCTGGATCTCCTCGGTGGTCCAGTCGTGGCGGATGCTGAGCGTCATGGGCGGATTGGATCGAGGCCGCCGAAGCGGCGGTTGCGGCGTTGGAAATCAAGAAGGGCCTCTTTCAAGGCGGCGGCATCGAAGTCGGGCCAGAGCACATCGGTGACGTGGATTTCGGCGTAGGCCAGCTGCCAGAGCAGAAAATTGCTGATGCGGTATTCACCGCTGGTGCGGATCAATAGATCGGGATCCTGCTCGCCCGCGGTAAACAATTCAGCGGCGATGCTGTTCTCGTCGATGCTGTCGGCATCCAGCTCTCCGGTTGCAGCGCGTCGGGCCAGGCGCTGAGCGGCCTGCACCAGTTCCCTGCGCCCTCCGTAGTTGGTGCAAACGTTGAAATGAATGCCTTTGTTGGCCGCTGTACGCGCCGTGGCGTCATGGATCAGCTGTTGCAGTTTCTGAGGCAGGGCCTCGAGATCTCCGAGAAAGCGAATCCTCACCTGTTCGGCTTCCAGGGCCTTGAGTTCAGCCTGCAACACCCGTTCGAACAGGGTCATCAGGAAATTCACCTCCTCCCCCGGGCGTGACCAGTTCTCCGTGGAGAAGGCATAGGCCGTTAAGGCCTGGATGCCCCAGTCACTGCAGTGCCGCAGGGTGGATTTCAGCGCCTCGACACCGGCACGGTGCCCCATCATTCGTGGTAGCCCGCGCGATTTCGCCCAGCGACCGTTGCCATCCATGATCAAGGCCACGTGCTGCGGGAGCCGGCCTGGGTCGAGGTCCGCAGGGAGAAGCGAACGAGCGGCCGTGTCAGTGCTGGTGGCCGGAGGGCGGCTCAAGACAGCGATTCGGACGGAGAGCTTCCCACCGTACGTCGTGCCGGAGGCATCGATTCGGCGTTGCTGAACAGCTCCTGCAGAAGTTCCTGGAGGCGAGAGCTGGTGATCGGCCGTTCCAGCTTGCCTTGGTTGGCCAGAGACAGTGTTCCTGTCTCTTCGGACACCACGATGCAGATGCAGCGATCAAAGCGTTCGGTAATGCCAAGGGCCGCCAGATGGCGTGTGCCGAAACGACTCACGCTGTGCCTTGACAGCGGAAGAATCACGCCTGCCGATTCAATCCGATTGCCCCGCACCAGCACGGCACCATCGTGGAGCGGGGTGTCGGCGGCAAACAGATTCAGCATCAGCTCGCGGCTCAGCACGGCTCCGATGGCAACGCCAGGATTGAGAAAATCTTCGGGCCTGAGGTCGCTTCCCAGATCAACAACGATCAAGGCACCCCGTCGCAGCTGAGACAGCCGACCCGCGGCATCGGTGATCTGGCTCACGGTGCCGGCTGAAGCGCGGAACTCTTTTTGGGGATTTCCCAGCAACACGGCCAGACGTCCGGTTCCCAGCAGCTCCATCAAGCGACGCAGCTCCCCCTGCCAAAGAATCGCCAGTGACAGCGAACAGGCCATCACGAGCGCGTCCACCAGTTTTGTGGTGAGGGGCAGGTTGGCGAAGCGCTGGACAAACCAGGCCATGGCCACGAGAAACAGCCAACCTCGGAGCAACCAAAGGGTGCGCTGTTCGTTGACGCGGGAGAACAGAAGAAAGCCGATGGAAGAGGCGAAAAGAACGTCGAGCACCAGGCGCGGATCCACCACCGCCAACACGTTCACTCCGCCCTTCTCATCACTGACCTCAACGTAACGCGTTGAATCGTTCTGGCAAAACGTCGTAGCGCAGCAGGTCATCCGGCTGCTCCCGCTTCTGAACCAGCTCCGCCGAGCCATCGTGCACCAGAACGGCGGCGGGCCTCGGGATCCGGTTGTAGTTCGAACTCATCGAGGCGTTGTAGGCACCGGTCGCAAACACAGCCACGATGTCGCCGCTCTTGGTGCTGGGCAGGGGAAGGTCCTTCAGCAGCACATCGCCTGATTCGCAGTGCTTGCCTACCAGATTCACGCTTTCGTCGGCCTGGGCCAGGGGCCTGTCGGCCAGGCAACAGGTGTAAAGCGATTGGTAGGTGATCGGCCGGGGGTTGTCACTCATTCCGCCGTCGATGGCCACGTAGGTCCGCACGTTGGGGATTGTTTTGCGGGCCCCCACCGTGTAAAGGGTGACACCGGCTGTCGCTACTAGAGAACGGCCCGGTTCGCACATCAACCGCGGCAGCGCGAGCCCACGCTCCTTGCATGCTGCTGTGACGGCTTCGGCTACCACCTGAACCCACTGCTCAATGCTCGGGGGGTCATCAGATTCCACATAGCGGATCCCCAGTCCGCCCCCCACGTTGAGGTCGTCCACGGGATGGCCCAGGTCGCGGGCCAGCTTCAGTTTGTCAGCCATCACCGCGGCCAGATCCCGGTGGGGCTCGAGTTCAAAAATCTGGGATCCGATGTGGGCGTGCAGGCCGGTGAGTTGCGCCCAGGGTTGTCCCACAAGGCTGTGCAGCACCGGTTCCACCTGGTCGGGATCGAAGCCGAACTTGCTGTCCAGGTGACCCGTGCGGATGTATTCGTGCGTATGGCACTCGATGCCTGGGGTAAAGCGCAGCATCAGCCGAGCTGGTTCGGCTCCGGCGGGCACCAGTTCGGCCAGGCGATCCAGATCGTGTTGGTTGTCCACAACGATCGTCACCTTGTTGGCGTAGGCGAGCAGCAGCTCGTCGTCGGCTTTGTTGTTGCCGTGCAGCACCATCCGCTCTCCAGGCATCCCCCCGCGCAGCGCCGTCAGCAGTTCACCGGCGGAAACGGCATCCAGACCCATGCCCTCGGAGGCCGCAAGGTTGCTCATCACCAGGGAGCTGTTGGCTTTGGAGGCGTAGATCGGAAGGGCTGGGCCTGCGTAGTGCTTGGCCAGGGCTTGGCGGTAGGCCCGGCAGGTGGTGCGAACGGTCGCCTCATCCAACACATACAAAGGTGTGCCGTAGCGCTCAGCTAAGTCGCTGAGCTGGCAGCCTCCAATCACCAGGCGATCCGTGGAATCGAGTTCGGTGGTGATCGGGGTCAGATTGCGATTGGGGCTCTCCGCATCCCGGTTCGCCTCGAAGGGCCGTTGACTGGTGATGGTTTGGGTCACGGAGTGGCGGCGTCGAAGGGCAATCTAGGAATCGACCCTGCGCTGGGTGGATCAACCCCGCAGATCCTGCGTCTTGACCCCTCATGGCAGCAAGCCTGTCTTGCTCTGGATCAGCGCGCTCTCAATGGGTTGTGGACTGCTGAGCAATGGCGGCGAGAGCTGGACGACCCCAGGCGCCTTTGCATCGGTCTTGTTGTGTCCGAAGCACTGCTGGGGCTGGCCTGTGGCTGGCTGGTGGCTGATGAACTCCACATCACAGCAGTGGCTGTGGATCCGGCAGGGCGCCGCCACGGCCATGGAGGTTCGCTTTTGCGAGCACTGTTGCAACGGGCACGACAGGCCGGTGCCGAGCACGCAACCCTCGAAGTTGCCAGCGACAATGTCGCCGCTCTGGCGCTCTACGCCAGAAACGGTTTCCGTACCGCAGGCACCCGTTTCGGGTACTACTCCGATGGTCGTGATGCCCTCATTCAGTGGTGTCGCATCCAGTTACCGCCGCCGCCAACGTCGGTGGATCGTTGATGTTCGGTTTCCCGTCCCTGGGAGACAAAAAATGCTGTGAATCTTGTGGGATTCATTGTTATTTTTAGTGCGCTTCAGGCCAGTCTCAGACTGGAAAGTGACCGTACAAACCGAACACTCGCGGCGATCCCACAACCCTGATAGCTTAGTGACATCACTGCATTGGCCCAGCGATGTTCGAACGTTTCACCGAGAAGGCCATCAAAGTGATCATGCTGGCCCAGGAAGAGGCTCGCAGGCTTGGCCACAACTTTGTTGGAACCGAACAGATTCTCCTCGGCCTAATTGGCGAAGGTACAGGTGTTGCCGCCAAAGTCCTTAAGTCCATGGGGGTCAACCTCAAGGATGCCCGAGTGGAGGTTGAAAAGATCATCGGGCGTGGGTCGGGCTTTGTTGCCGTTGAAATTCCTTTCACACCACGTGCCAAGCGTGTTCTTGAGCTTTCCCTGGAGGAGGCCCGCCAACTCGGTCACAACTACATCGGAACAGAGCATCTGCTGCTCGGCCTGATTCGGGAAGGCGAAGGTGTAGCTGCTCGAGTGCTTGAGAACCTTGGTGTTGACCTGGCCAAGGTGCGCACCCAGGTCATCCGCATGTTGGGTGAAACCGCCGAAGTGTCCGCCGGTGGCGGTGGCGGCGGCGGAAAGGGATCCACCAAAACTCCCACCCTGGATGAGTTCGGCAACAACCTCACCCAGCTCGCCACGGAAGCGAAACTCGACCCCGTTGTGGGTCGTCACAACGAAATCGATCGCGTCATCCAAATTCTCGGTCGCCGAACCAAGAACAATCCTGTTCTGATCGGTGAGCCCGGCGTTGGAAAGACCGCTATCGCTGAGGGCCTTGCCCAGCGCATCCAGCAGGGCGACATCCCCGACATTCTTGAAGACAAGCGCGTTCTGACCCTCGACATTGGTCTGCTTGTTGCAGGCACCAAATACCGGGGTGAGTTCGAGGAACGCCTCAAGAAAATCATGGAGGAGATCAAGTCGGCCGGGAACGTGATCCTGGTGATCGACGAGGTTCACACCCTGATCGGTGCAGGTGCCGCCGAGGGTGCCATTGATGCAGCGAACATTCTCAAGCCGGCCCTAGCCCGGGGTGAGCTCCAATGCATCGGCGCCACCACCCTTGATGAGTACCGCAAGCACATCGAACGGGATGCTGCGCTGGAACGGCGTTTCCAGCCCGTCAATGTCGGTGAGCCGTCCATCGACGACACCATCGAGATCCTGCGCGGTCTTCGCGAGCGTTACGAGCAGCATCACCGCCTCAAGATCACAGACGAAGCACTTGTGGCGGCGGCAACCCTTGGTGATCGCTACATCTCGGATCGCTTCCTGCCTGATAAGGCCATCGACTTGATCGATGAAGCAGGTTCCCGGGTGCGCCTGCTGAATTCGAAGTTGCCTCCCGCCGCGAAAGAGGTCGACAAGGAGCTCCGTTCTGTTCAGAAAGAAAAGGAGGACGCCGTTCGCGATCAGGATTTCACCAAGGCTGGTGAGCTGCGTGAGAAGGAAGTGGAGCTGCGCGAGCAGATCCGTTCCCTGCTCCAGGCCAATAAAGACGAGGTCAAGCCCAATGCCACCCCTGAATCCGGTGAAGCCGTTGCGTCTGAAGCCGTTGCCTCAGACAGCTCTCCGATGGTGAATGAGGAGGACATCGCCCAGATCGTTGCCTCATGGACTGGTGTTCCGGTTCAGAAGCTCACCGAAAGCGAGTCGGTCAAGCTGCTCAACATGGAGGAGACCCTCCATCAGCGTCTGATTGGTCAGGACGAGGCGGTGAAGGCCGTGTCCAAGGCCATCCGCCGGGCCCGTGTTGGGTTGAAGAACCCCAACCGGCCGATCGCCAGCTTCATTTTCTCCGGACCCACCGGTGTCGGTAAAACCGAGCTCACCAAAGCTCTGGCTACCTATTTCTTCGGCAGTGAAGAGGCCATGATCCGCCTCGACATGTCGGAGTTCATGGAGCGCCACACGGTCAGCAAGCTGATTGGCTCGCCTCCGGGTTACGTGGGCTTCAACGAAGGCGGGCAGCTCACCGAGGCCGTGCGTCGTCGCCCCTACACCGTTGTGCTCTTCGATGAAATCGAAAAAGCGCACCCTGATGTGTTCAACCTCCTGCTGCAACTCCTGGAAGATGGTCGCCTGACCGATTCCAAGGGCCGCACGGTCGACTTCAAGAACACCCTGATCATCATGACGTCGAACATTGGTTCGAAGGTGATCGAGAAGGGAGGCGGTGGCCTCGGCTTTGAGTTCTCCGGGGAAAGCGCTGAAGAATCTCAGTACACCCGGATTCGTTCCTTGGTGAACGAGGAGCTCAAGCAGTACTTCCGTCCTGAATTCCTTAACCGTCTCGACGAGATCATTGTCTTCCGTCAGCTCAACCGCGAGGAGGTCAAGGAAATCGCCGAGATCATGCTCAAAGAAGTCTTTGGTCGCATGGGCGAAAAGGGCATCACCCTCACCGTGTCCGATGCCTTCAAGGAACGCCTTGTGGAGGAGGGATACAACCCCGCCTATGGCGCACGTCCTCTGCGTCGTGCCGTCATGCGTCTTCTCGAAGATTCCCTCGCTGAAGAGGTGCTGTCGGGACGGATCAAGGACGGCGATCATGCCGAGGTTGATGTCGACGAGAACAAGAAGGTTGTGGTTCGCCACAAAGGTCAGGTGAATGCGGAACCGCAACTGGCAGGTGCAAGCCTCTGATGGTTCGATCCATCTCGTCCCACGCCATCGCCCCCGCCAACGTGTTGCGGGGGGATGGAGCTTGGGATGAGGCCTTGCCTCAGATCGCATCCCTCTGTACCCGTCCCCTGGTGCTCGGCCGCAGTGTTTCCACTGAGGCCCACCGTCAGCGTCTTGTCACTGATCTGAAATCCCACGGGCTCAGTCCCCTGCAGGATCAGCTTCATTTCGATTGCTGTGAGCAGGATCTCCAACGTCTGGCGTCGGGATTAGGAGGCTGTGATGCCGTCCTGGCGGCTGGAGGTGGCAAGGTTCTCGATGCCGGCAAGCTCCTCGCCCATCGTCTTGAGCTGCCATGCATCACCGTTCCCCTGAGTGCCTCCACCTGTGCTGGATGGACAGCTCTGGCCAACGTTTACTCATCGAAGGGTGCATTCGAGAGGGATGTGGCCCTGGGTCGATGCCCTGACCTTCTTGTCTTTGATCACGGCTTAGTGCGCCAGGCCCCTCCTCGCACCCTCGCCAGCGGTGTTGCTGATGCCTTGGCCAAGTGGTACGAAGCTTCTGTGAGCAGCGGCGACAGCACCGATGGACTGGTGCAGCAGGCCGTGCAGATGGCCCGGGTGCTTCGGGATCAGCTGTTGATCGACAGCCCCAAGGCGCTGGAGGATGCAGGGAGTGCCGCCTGGGTGCGCACCGCAGAAGCCTGTGCTCTCACCGCCGGGGTGATGGGCGGGCTTGGGGGTGCCCGTTGCCGCACCGTCGCAGCCCATGCCGTCCACAACGGACTCACCCAATTGGAGGCATGCCACCCAATTCTCCATGGGGAGAAAGTGGGCTTTGGCATCCTGGTGCAGCTTCGCTTGGAAGAACGCCTTGGTGGAAATCGCCTTGCAGCACAGGCGCACCGTCAGCTTTTGCCGCTGCTTCAACAGCTTCGCCTGCCGGTGTGTCTAGATGATTTGGGCCTGGCGGAAGCCAGCCTCAGTCAGTTGCAGGAGGTGTGTCGCTTTGCCTGCCGCGAAGGCTCTGATTTGCATCACCTGCCCTTCTCTGTCACGCCTGGTGCTTTGCTGGAAGCCCTTGTCGGTGCAGCTGAGCTCAGCCCCATCAGCCTTTGAAGACGCTCCTGGATCAACTGCGCCCGGCTCTGCTTGACCCGCAGGCCCAATCTCTGGCCGCCCAAGTCCAATGGTGGGATTTGCCCAGCCTGGGCCTTGATGATCCGTTCCCAGTGGCGGTACTTGGTCAGGGAACCCCGTTGCTGCTGCTGCATGGTTTCGACAGCAGTTTTCTTGAATACCGACGCTTGGCTCCGCTTCTGGCGGATCGTTTTCAACTGTTCATCCCCGACCTGTTCGGATTCGGATTCTCCCCGCGTCCCTTGGGGATGGAGTACGGACCGGAACCGGTCCTACGTCATCTCGATGCAGTGCTGGAGAGGCTCCCGTCTGAGGCTCCGCTGGGGTTGATTGGTGCATCGATGGGCGGCTCCGTCGCGGTGGAACTCGCCCGGCGCCACCCTCAGCGGGTGGGTTCTCTTGTGCTGCTGGCACCAGCGGGCCTGACGGGGCGTCCGATGCCTGTGCCTCCCCTTTTGGATCGTTTCGGTGCCTGGTTCCTGGCTCGTCCTGGGGTGCGACGGGGTTTGTGTCGCCAGGCCTTCGCGGATCCCGATGCCGATGTGGGAGCGCCAGAAGAGCAGATCGCTTCGTTGCATCTGCAATGCCCGGGCTGGTCTGAAGCGTTGGCGGCCTTTGCCCGTAGCGGTGGTTTCGCCGGATGTGGAGACCCCCTGCCAACCCAGTCACTGCATGTGATCTGGGGAGCGAACGACCGTATTTTGCGCACTCCGCAGAAACAGGCGCTGCAGGCGCTGCTGGATCAGCCGGTGGAAACCTTCCCCGCCTGCGGTCACCTCCCCCACATCGATCAGCCCCACGTGGTGGCTGAGCGCTGTCATTCGCTTTTGGCCTGTGGCTGACCCTCTTCTCAATGTCTTGGCCGGGGCTCTTCGGCTCTGGATTCGCAGCCGCTGCGACAGCCTCGGCAGTCTCGAACTCAAGCTGATCGGATCCAGCTGGTCCCTATTGCGGGGACGTCTGGACGGCGTGTCCCTGAATGCCCGGGACGTTTGTTTTCAGGGGCTGCCTCTGCAGAGCGTTTACTTGTGTAGCGGTCCGATTGCGGTGGACATGAAGCTGCTGAGTCCGGGCCAGATGTTGGCGTTGCAGCAGCCCTTTCAGGTGGAGGGAGAGGTCAGCTTCAACGGCCGTCAGCTGAATAAGGCTTTGCTTGCCGAGCCCTGGCGTTGGCTCGGTGACTGGATGGCCGAGCAGTTGATGGGTCTCAGCCCGTTAGGGGCCCTGAGCATCGACACGGATCTGATCGAGTTGCAGGTGGCCGTCGCTGCCCATCAAGATCCCGCCCGGCGTCGGTTCCGCCTCAATGCCGAGCAGGGCACCTTGTGTTTCAGGCCCGAGACGGCAGATCAACCCCGCACCCTGCTGCCGATGGACCCTGCTATTCGGATCGAGCATGCCCAGCTCACTGGTGGCCAGCTGGCCCTCAAAGGGCATGCCAGCGTCACGCCCTAAGCGGTGATCTGTTGTTGAGACCTTGCTATTGCGCCAGTAGAGGCTGGCAGAGGGCGATGGCGTAATAAACCACCGCGGGGGTGAACAGATAGCTGTCGATGCGGTCCAGGATCCCGCCATGGCCGGGCAGAACGTCACCGGAATCCTTCACGCCAGCATCGCGTTTCATCATTGATTCCGTCAGGTCTCCCACCAACGCGAACAGTGCGATCAATGCGCCCAGCAGCAGGCCCGGCAGGCCATGCAAGGGCCAGCCCATCAGTTGGCCGCAGATCAGGCCCACCAACATCGCTGAGAGGAAGCCGCCAATGGCGCCTTCGATGGTTTTCCTGGGGGAGATTGGAGAAAGTGGCCGCTGGCCGTAACGCCGTCCGACGGCCCAGGAGCCGATGTCGGTGGCCACGATCATCAGGCAGGCCGACAGGGTGATGGCCAGACCGTCCTCAAGACCACGCAGACTCAACCAGTGACTGGGCAGAAACCCCAGGTAAAACAAACCGAAAATTGATGCTGCGATGTCAGCGATGGAGCCCGTGACCGGTTGCAGCAGTAGCCAGCCGCAGATGGCTGCTCCTGACAAAGGCAGAACGGCGGAGGCTACGGCTTCTGGTAGCCCCCCCTGCATCGTCCATTGGGTGGTGAACAGCAGCAGTTGACAGGCCACCAAGGTTGTTTTGGTGGCGGGGCGGATCCCCTTGAACTGGGCCATCCGGAAGAACTCCAGGAGGCCGAGGTGCACCATCCCCCCCAGCGCAGCGGTAAACCACCATCCCCCCAAACTCACCACCAGCAGGCCAAAACCGCCGACACCCAAGCCACTGATCAGCCGCTTGCGCAGCACTGCACGGGCCGCTGGCGCTTGGCTCTGATCAAAGACAACCTCACGGATCACGCTGATTGGAGGCTTCATCAATTGAGGCTATCAATTGCCCATGGCTGGGATCGTCTGGCGTGCTTTGCGCTGCTTCAGGGCGATGACTTGAGAATCTCGAGCTTGACCGGCACTTCCCCCGCTTGCATCATCTTGAGCTGTGATGCGGCGCCATGGGCGAGATCGATCACCCGGTGGTACTTGAACGGTCCACGGTCATTGATCCGCACCACAACGCTGCGGCCATTGCTCAGATTGGTGACGCGCACTCGGGTTCCGAACGGGAGTGTCCGATGGGCAGCCGTCAACGTGCCCTTTCGGAAGCGCTCACCGTTCGCTGTTGTTCGGCCGTAGAACCCCGGCCCATACCAGCTCGCGGCTCCCTGAACCACTTGGATCAGCTTGCTCTGTTTGGCGGTTTTGGTCGCCACAGGGCTGGGAGGAGGCAGTGGCAACGGCCTGACCGGTTTGACTTTCTTGATCTTGATGATGTTGGTGGTCGGCTCGACCACCTTGATCTCGGTGATCTGATCGATGTCCTCGATCATGAATTCCTCACCATTGGGGCTGGCCCCAACGGAGGGGCCGATCAGCAACATCAGCACCAGCCAGGTCAGAGGTTTCATCCACCACAGCCGAATGCATGGATTGAAGCGGCTGTGGGGCTGGATTTCACCCCCCACTAACCACACAAAGACTGTCGGGGATCTGGTCACCCCAGAACAGCCGCTGGCGTTCGAGCCAGGCTTGCCTGTTGCGATCCAGTCGCTCACCGGGGACGAGCAGTGGGATGCCCGGGGGGTAAGGACACAGCAATTCCGCCGCTACGCAGCCGCCCGCTTTGTTCAATGCCACGCGCTGATGCTCTGCATGCCAAGCCTTGGCAGGTGAGTGCTCCGTGGTGGTGACCAGCGGAAGCGGCGGTGCCTCAAACGGTGGCAGTGGATCGCGGTCGGGGTATGCACGCAGGAGCTCCTTCCAGTGCTGCTTCATCTGGCGCCCCAGCCCTCGGTGCCGGGCCAGCCCCAGGCAGAAGGTCAGGGTTGCTGGTTCTGGCAGTTCGCCCACGAGTCCTCTGGGCATGAACCAGGTGTCGGCATCCAGGCCGGTGATGCCCGCCTGCCCCGTGTGCAGGATTAGGCGCAGCGGGTCCTGGTTGTGCAGCAGGGGCACTCCGTACTTGTGCAAGACGCCGGCGAGCTCTTCTGCGTCTTCAAGACGCTGCAGCAGTTCTTGGCGCCCCTTGCGCCGCTGCCAGTGTTGAAGGGCTTCTTCACAGGAGGCCAGCAGCAGCGCACTGGGGCTTGTTGTTTGCAGCAGGCCCAGGCTGCGTTCCACACGCGCGGGATCCAGACGCTCCCCCTGCAGCCAGAGCACCGCCGTTTGCGCCAGGGCTGCGGCTGATTTCTGCAGCGAATGCACCACGAGGTCAGCGCCGCAGCGCAAAGCGCTGGGGGGCAAGGGATGGTTCACCCCTGCGGCGAAATGACAGCCGTGGGCTTCATCCACCAGCACGCAACAGCCCCGCTGCTGCAGATGCTGGATCACCTCTGTGGGGTCGTTGGCATAACCCTGATACGTGGGATGCACCAGAACCGCAGCGCGGATGGGTGCTCCATCGGACGGCAGTGCCTCCAGCACCCGTTCAATCCAGACGGAATCCACCGGCGCAGGCTGCCCCCGGTCACTCTGAAACGGAAGATCGAACAGCACCGGCTGCAGATCCCCAAGAACGCAAGCCTGAATCAGGCTGCGATGGACGTTGCGAGGAAGCAGCACCCGCTCCCCTGGCCTGACCATCGCCAGAAGAGCGGCCTGAAGCAATCCCGTGGCCCCGTTCACCCCGTACCAGCAGCGCGCCACACCCATCTGAGCCGCGGCGCAGCGTTGGCTTTCGGCGATGGCACCATCTGGTTCCAGCGGACCGCCGAGGCCGGGTAGTTCCGGTAGGTCCCAGATGCCAGCGCGGCGTCGCAGCAACTGACGCAGCCCTTCAGGAAGCGCGGCCCCCCGGCCATGGGCCGGCAGAAAGAGAGGCTCACCGAGCCGACGGGTGAGCTGGGGCAGAAGCGCCATCGAATCCGCCTGATCTCCTTAAAGTCTCTCTCTGTATTCAGCTCCATGCGATGCGTTACGACCCCGGGCGGGATCTGGGCTGGTTGCTACTGCGTCCCTGGGTCGCCATCCCGCGTCTGGTGCAGGTGCTCTGGTCCCTTGCGGGCCTGGTTTTGGTGTTGCTGCTGCGCGGAGGCAGCAGCGACCCCGCCGTCCAGCAGGGTCTGGCACGACGCATTCTCAACACCCTCACTGGGCTGGGGCCTTGTTTCATCAAACTGGGGCAGGCTCTCTCCACCCGACCAGACCTGGTGCGTCGGGATTGGCTGGAGGAATTGACGCGTCTGCAGGACGACCTGCCGGCCTTTCCCCATGCCACTGCCCTGGAATGCATTCGTGAGGAGCTCGGTGCTCCCGCCGATGAGTTGTTTGCGGAGTTTCCCGACAAGCCGATCGCAGCCGCCAGCCTCGGGCAGGTCTACAAAGCCCGCTTGCAGGGCCAGCACTGGGTTGCGGTCAAGGTGCAGCGACCCAACCTCACCTTCATCCTGCGGCGGGATCTGGTGCTGATCCGCGCGCTCGGTGTCATGACGGCTCCACTCCTGCCGCTCAATCTCGGCTTCGGCCTCGGCGGAATCATCGATGAGTTTGGCCGCAGCTTGTTTGAGGAGATCGATTACGGCCTGGAAGCGGCCAACGCCGAGAGGTTTTCTGGCCTTTTCGCTGAGAACGATGCCGTTTATGTCCCGAAGGTGGAGCGGATGCTCAGCTCCACCAGGGTCTTGACCACCACCTGGATCGATGGCGCCAAAATGCGCGACAGCGACGAGCTGCGTTCACAGCAACTTGATCCAACAGCGTTGATCCGCACGGGTGTGATCTGCGGCCTTCAGCAATTGCTGGAGTTTGGCTACTTCCACGCTGACCCCCACCCCGGCAATCTTTTCGCAATGCCTGGTCGTACTGGGGATCTCGGCCATGTGGGCTATGTCGACTTCGGCATGATGGACTCCATCAGCGACAGCGACCGTCTCACCTTGACGGGTGCAGTGGTGCATCTGATCAACCGTGATTTCTGCGGTTTGGCTCAGGATTTCCAATCCCTTGGTTTTCTCAGCCCCACCGCTGATCTCACCCCGATCATTCCTGCGCTGGAGGAAGTGCTCGGAGGCAGCCTTGGCGATTCGGTTGGTTCGTTCAACTTCAAGGCGATCACCGATCGATTCTCAGAGTTGATGTTCGATTACCCCTTCCGGGTGCCGGCCCGCTTCGCGTTGATCATCCGTGCGGTCGTCAGCCAGGAAGGACTGGCTTTGCGGCTCGATCCCGACTTCAAGATCATTGCCATCGCCTATCCCTATGTGGCCCGTCGACTGCTCGCGGGAGACACCAGCGAGATGCGCGAGAAGCTGCTTGAGGTGATTTTTGATGAGTCAGGTCGCTTGCGCTTGGATCGGCTGGAAAGCCTTCTAGCGGTGGTCGGCCAGGACGCACCCGCCCCTGGCAAGGAGCTGATTCCTGTCGCCGGTGCCGGCTTACGGCTGCTGTTCAGCCGCGATGGTGCCGACCTGCGCCGGCGTCTGCTGATGACGTTGATCCGTGACGACCGACTGCACACCGACGACGTTCGTGCCCTGGTTGGTCTGCTTGGGCGAACCTTCGGCCCCGGGCGGTTGGCCGGTGGTCTGCTTCAACGCCTCAACCCCCTGGCGGCAGCGTGATCCAGCAGCCGAAGATGCTGATGGAGCTGAAGATCACAACGGTGAGTGGCCAGATCTCGTCCAATTGCTCCAGGCGTCGCTGTTTGCGGTTCTTGGCGTCGCCTTCGGGCATCTCGTCCAACTCCCCGTAACGCCGTCCGATGAAGATCACCAGGATGAAGGCCAGCAGGGTGACCACATAGGCGATGACGTACACCTGATCCAGAAAGGTGAGGAATGGCAAGTCGGGGAGTTCTTCCCGATAGGTCTGCTGGAGGAACACCAGGGTCAACAGCACGGTGACTGGAATTCCTGCGCGGGCGTCCTGTTCATCCGCACGGACTTTGAACACCAGCAAAACCATGGCCATCACCACCAGCAGGGGGAGCATCAACCGCCAGAACGCTGACCAGGATGAGGTGCCAAAAGAGATGTCGAAGATCACTAGGCTGTAGTCATCCGCGCTGCCTCCCAATCCGAAATTGGTGGCGTAGTTGTGCCTGTATTCGGCAATGGACCAGCCCCGGTTCAACCAGCCGATGATTTCCGCGAACAGTCCCATTCCACTGTTCTGGATGTCGGGTTCGAAGCGGAAATGGGGATAGTCGAGGGCACCATTCACATCCTCCATTTCCAGAACAAGGGGCAGACTCACGGTCACAAAGGGAAAGTGCCTGAAGCTGGCCTTGTCGATGTAAAAGCGGCCGATGTAGCTGAACAGTTGGTAATAGGTTCCGTCGTCGTTGTGCACAGGGGCCGATGACATTGGCGTCAGCACTGGATCGGCGTCGGAGAGCAATCCGTTCACCAAGGTGATTCCCTGTTCAATCGTTTGATCCCGCTCGCTCAGGTAGCTCTGCAGCTCTTCTCCCCAGCGCATCCAGACGTAACCGTTGGAGGAGTAACTGGGGATGCTCAGGTCCAGGTCGTAGGTGCTGGTGGCGTAAATCCCCACCTGCACGTGATAGTCCGCCTCCTCCAGACCCTGTTGATCCAGGACCATCTCCTGGTCCGAAAGCTTTTCTCCCCGCAGGGAGGTCCAGCCGTCTCCGCGCATCCGGCGACTGTCTGTCGTCAGGGCCCGCGATGCCGATGACAACCGCAACGCATCACGGCTGGGGACACGACCCACATCAAGCCTGTTGATGCCGGAGAACGCCAGAAGACCGGCAAGCAGAATTGAAACAACGGCAAGAATGTTCCAGTGCTTCTGTTTCTTGGAGGCCATCTGCGGCGCAGTTCTGGCATCACTCTGACGTGCTGGGTGTTGTTGAGCAGTGGACTGCTGACGCTGCTTCAACCTCGCCCAGTCGCCGCCCAGTCCTCCGGAGGCGGGACAGATCCCAACGCTCTGGTGCTTGGCCAGTCATTGCCACTCTCAGGCCCTTCGGCGCAACTCGGTTTGGACTATCGACGCGGGGCGTTGGCCTGGTTTGAGGCTGTGAACCGTGAGGGAGGGATTCACGGTCGCAAAATTCAGTTGATCAGTCTTGATGACAAATACGAGCCGCCTCAGACGCTGATCAACACGCGTCAATTGTTGAATCGCAATGATCTGCTGGCGTTGTTCGGTTACGTGGGCACGCCCACGACCAAGGTCGCGCTTCCTTTGATTGAGGAGGCTTCGGTGCCATTGGTGGCTCCCATGACCGGGGCCAGTTTGTTCCGACAGCCTGACCTACGCATGGTGTTCAACATGCGCACCAGTTATCGACGTGAGATCGCGGCGATGGTCGATGAGCTGGTGCGCGATGCGCACCATCGCATTGCGATTGTTTATCAGGACGATGCCTTTGGTCAGGATGGTCTCGACGGTGCCCTGGCCGCCCTCAGCCGCCACGGGTTGAAACCCGTTGTTGTCACCACTGTGCAGCGCAATTCAGCCCAGGTGGGAGAAGCACTGGACGATCTGATAGCGACCAATCCCAACGGAATCGTGCTCGTTTCTGCGTATGTGAGTTCTGCTGCCCTGTCCAGTGCACTGCGGAATCGGGGCAGCCGCGCTCAGATCATGAATGTGTCGTTTGTGGGCACCCAGGCTCTGCAGAAGGCGATGCCGGTCGGCGAAGCCAATGGCATCGGTGTGGCCCAGGTGGTTCCGTTCCCCTGGAATCGCTGGATTCCTGTTGTGGCTGACTATCAACGCTGTTTGCGGTTGAGTGATAAATCATCGGGTTTTGGCTTCACCAGTTTTGAGGGCTATCTCGCGGCGCGGATGATCACTGAAGCGCTTGAGCGAGCCGGCAAGAATCCGTCCCGTCAAGCCCTCGTCCAAGCCCTGGAGTCCATCCGTGATCTCGATCTGGGAGGCTTTCGCCTTCAGATGGGTCGGGATGATCATGACGCCAGTGACTTTGTCGAACTCACCTTTCTTGGCTCACAAAGCTGGGAACCTTGAGCTGAGATCGCTAAGGTCGCTGTTCTTTGTGATCGGCGTCGATGCCTGAGGAGATCAGCGCCCAGGAGCTTGAACAGCTGCTCCAGATGATGACCCTGCCCCAGCCGCCCTACTTGCTGGCTGGTATTGGCTTGTTGATGGGAGTGCTCTGCGGTTTGACCTTCGGTCGCCAAGTGCAGAACAAATTGGATGGTTGGAAGCAGGACCGGCTCCCCCTGTTGCCTCTGGGGACAGTTGAGATCAACCTCAGTTACGGCGGCACTCTGATCGGTGTGACGTTGTTCATCGGCTGCTGCCTTCAGATCTTCGGTTTCGCCGCAGGCGCCGCCCTTCTGGTGGCTCTTCTGTTGTCGTTGCTGACGGGTGGAGCCTTGTTCGCTCAGCTCGAGCGACTGATGCAACAGGTGGAACAGGGCAATTTCAAGGCTGTTGATTTCGACAATTTCGACGAATTCTTCTGATCTTGTCTTCTCATTTGATTCGTCTTCTGAAGCCCTTAAGCGAAGCCGCTTTTCTCGCTCTAGGGCAAAGGCTATCGACAGAATGAAGCTGTATCTGCCTTTTTGGACGTGACAACCGTGTCCGCGGCCATTTCCACCTGCAGGCTTCTGGTGGTGGAAGACGACGACAGCATTCGGGAAACGGTTGGTGAGGCCCTGCGCTCGGAGGGCTATGAGGTGCTCACCAGTGCAGATGGCTTAGCCGCTCTCAATTTGGTGATGGCTGCAACCTCTGATCCGGTGGATCTGATTGTGCTTGACCTGATGCTTCCAGGTCTTAGTGGGCTTGATTTCTGCCGAGAGCTTCGTCGCTTCAACAACATCACCCCGATCCTCGTGATCAGTGCCCGCGACAGTGAAACCGACCGGGTGCTCGGGCTCGAGTTGGGTGCGGACGATTACCTGGTCAAACCCTTCGGGCTGCGTGAGTTGGTGGCGCGCTGTAGGGCGTTGCTGCGCCGTTCCCGTCAAACGGAGGCCTCTCCCGCGGAATCCCACAGCTACGCCAACCTCTGTCTGTTCCCCAATGAATGCAGGGTCACCAGGGATGACGTGGATCTGACCCTCTCCCCCAAGGAATACAAAATTCTGGAGTTGTTCATTCAGAACCCCAAGCGCGTCTGGAGTCGCGATCAGCTGCTGGAGAACATCTGGGGTGTCGATTTCGTCGGTGACACCAAGACCGTGGATGTGCACATTCGCTGGCTGCGGGAAAAGGTTGAGGACGAGCCTTCATCCCCCCAGTTGATCCGTACGGTTCGCGGCTTCGGTTACCGCTTCGGCTGAGGGCGACGTGTTGATCTCTGCGGTACTCGGCTTTGCTGCTGGCATCGGGATCACGCTTGTGCTGCAGCGTCGAGGCCGTGTCTTGGCGTCCTTGCGAGACGACGAGGAGCGCCCTTTCTCTTTGGATGCTCCCCAGCTTCTGGCCTGGATTGATGCGGCCACCCAGGGCTGGATGATCCTGGCTCCTGATCACTCCATCGCTTACATCAACGGGCGGGCCGAACGTCTGCTGCACATTTCTCGCAATCGCCTGGTTCGGGGCATGAACCTTTGTGATGCCCTGGATATTCCCGCGTTGGAGGAGGTGATCTTCAGCAACCGCTATCAGCACCGCCCCCAGCGTTGTGAATGGGAGCAGCAGGGGGATCCGTTGGAGGCCATGGTTCTGCCGGGTAGCGATGAATGCTTATTGGTGTTGATCCAGAGCCGCCAGTCCCTCGAAGCCCAGCAACAGCAGCAGGAACGCTGGGTCAGTGATGTGGCCCATGAGCTCAAGACACCTTTGACAGCCCTGATGCTGGTGAGCGATCGGCTGGAGCTCGCCGTGAATTCGGAAGACACGGCTCTGGTGCAACGGTTGCAGAAAGAACTTCGACGTCTTCAGTTGCTGGTGGAGGATCTGCTGGAGTTGTCTCGGCTGGAGAACAGCCTGCCCCAGGAATACAGCGACTATGTCCCCATCACCCTTGAGGATCTGGTCGACAGTGCTTGGGGATCCATTCGCCCGATCGCAGAGGAGCGCCAGGTCACGTTGCAGCTGGATCGATCCGAATCAGGACCTTTGCTCGGGGATCAGCGTCGTCTGCATCGCGCCGTGCTCAACCTTCTCGACAATGCCCTGCGTTACTCCCCGGAGGAGAGCAGCGTCGATGTGACCGTGCGCCAGAGCGGCGGCTGGTGGCTGCTCAGCATCCGTGATCACGGCCCTGGCTTGAGTGAGACCGATCTCAGCCGCATGTTTCAACGCTTCTACCGGGGGGATCCCTCCCGGGCTCGCTCAAGCCGTAGTGGAAGCGGCCTTGGATTGGCCATCGTGCAGCAGATCGCCGTGAACCACGGCGGTCGCATCGAAGCTCGTAACCATTCCGCTGGGGGGACGTGCATGGATCTTCTGCTCCCACGGGAGCCGGTTGGATGACGCGGCAGCGTCTCCAGAAATTGATCGCTTCTGCTGGTCTCTGCTCCAGACGCCGTGCTGAGGAATGGCTGCAGGCTGGTCGCGTCACGGTGGATGGCCAGGTCTCCCGCGTAGGAGATCAGGCCGATCCGCTCCGGCAGACGATCCGTGTGGACGGCAAAGAACTGCCCATCCGCAAGGCGGCGCGGGTGCTGTTGTTGAACAAGCCCGTGGGAGTGATTTGCAGCTGCAACGACCCTCAGGGGCGGCCGACGGTGCTCGATCTGCTGCCACCGGCGCATCGGGACGGTTTGCATCCCGTCGGGCGTCTGGATGCCGACAGCCGTGGTGCCCTGCTGCTCACCGATCTGGGTGAGCTCACGTTGAAACTGACCCACCCGCGCTACAGCCACACGAAAACGTACCGGGTGTGGGTTGAGGGTGTGCCGTCCGAAGCGGTCCTGGACCGCTGGCGTCGGGGTCTTCTGCTGGATGGGCGCCGGACCCGCCCTGCGCAGGTGCGTCTGTTGCGAAGCAGAGGCGGGCGGTCGCTTCTCGAGATTGAGCTCAGGGAAGGTCGAAACCGACAGATTCGCCGGGTGGCGGAGGCCCTTGGCCATCCGGTGCTTGACCTCCAGCGCACGGCGATTTCGGGACTGTCGCTTGGTGATCTGGCTGAGGGGTGCTGGATGTGGTTAGGCGAGGGAGAATGGAAGCCCCTGCTTGAACGGGCTGACCCCTTGGATCGGACCCATAGCCCATGCGACTGAAGCGTCCAGGACTCTGGTGGCGACGCCCCCGCAGGGGGGCTCGCCCTGATGTCGGTTCGGCTGAGAACCAGGTTCAGCAAAGCTTGGACCTTGGACTGATGCTGCGGCGGCGGAGAGAGGAACTCGGCCTCTCGCTCCGGGATCTGGCCACTGAAACTCGGATCACAACACCTGTGATCGAAGCGCTGGAGCGTGGCTGGAGTGATCGCCTGCCTGAACGGGCCTATCTCGCTTCGATGCTCCCCCAGATTGAAAGCCGCCTGGCTCTTCCCAGTGGATGCCTCGCCCCCTTGCTGCCCCAGCCGGTGTTGCGTCACCGTGGACCTGCCAAGGCGGGTCTTGGTCGCTTCACCCTTGGCAACATCGATGTGTTCACCACCTGGCAGGGCACGGTGGTCTATGCGGTCGTGATCGGCCTGAGTTTGCTGGGCATCAACCGCCAACAGCAGGATCTGGCCCTGCGCAACAGCCTGGCCCTGGAGCCTGTGCGTGCCGATGTCGAGGCGATCAACCGTCGCCCGATCCTCGCTGGCTCAGATGAGCGCATCGCCGCCTTGCGGCCCTTGGAACAGGTCCAGCAACGCACACCTCAGGAGTGGCTTGAGCTGGTGAGTGGTGCCCTGACGCAGTCCCAGGGGGTGCTTGAGGTTGTTGTTGCAGAGCCCAGAGGGCTGCAGCTTTCCAGCGGTGGTGGAGACAGGATTCAGTTCACAGCCAGTGCCGGCACATTGACGCTTCAGTTGCAGGCACCGATTGAGGTCCGCCTGGATCCTCCAGCTGGTGCTGGCGATCAGGTTCTCTGGAACGGTGACCCTCTGACGGTGGATCCACAACGACCAGGGATCTACCGGGTCAACAAGCTGCCTGCCCCCGATAGCGACCGTCCCCAGACCGCTCCTCTGGATCCGTAGCCGCCAAGCGCATTCCCCAGAGCAGCATCAAAGCTGCGCAGCCTCCAGCTCCAGTTGCCTTCACTGGTGCCAGGTGTGTTGAATCGGGCCCGATCATCCAGGTGCATGAGGTCCTGGAGTGGGGCGACCACCAGCCCTGCAGTCGTCGCAAAGGCCATGTCGAGAAGATGCCAAGCCGGGGCTGAGATCTCACCGTTGACTCGCGTGGAGATTCGGGCCCGACTGTCGGCATCCAGATTGTTCCACCAGCCCAGGGTGGTGGGGTTGTCGTGGGTGCCTGTGTAGACGACCCAGCGATGGCCCTCGGTGTTTTCAGGCAGATAAGGGTTATTCCTCTCACCATCGAACGCGAACTGCAGCACCTTCATGCCCGGCAGCCGGAATGCATCGCGGAGTGACTCCACATCCGGTGTGATCACGCCGAGATCCTCGGCAATTAAGGGGAGTGCACCACCGGCATCTTTGCGGAGGTGACGCAGCAGGGCGTGGCCTGGGGAGGACTGCCACTGACCATTTTCAGCGGTGCGATCGGCACCTGGGACGGCCCAGAAGGCTGCAAGAGCGCGGAAGTGATCAAGGCGAAGTAGATCCACGAACTCCCGCTGGCGAGCGATTCTTTGGCGCCACCAGTGGAATCGCGTGATCCGATGTTGTCCCCAGCGGTAGACCGGTGATCCCCACAGTTGCCCTGTTTCCGAGAAATAATCGGGTGGTACACCGCTTTGAGTGGTGAGTTGGCCGTTCTCTTTGACTGTGAACAGCGAACGGTTGCTCCAGACATCAGCGCTGTCACTGCTGACGTAGAAGGGCAGATCGCCAAACAGCTGGATGCCGACATCTGCCGCCTGTCGACGAATCGCCTGCCACTGCCGGTCGAGATGCCACTGGATCAGCCGTTCCCGGAGCAGTGCGTCCTGGTGTTGCTCTGCCCAGGCTCGCAGCGCTTTTTTGTCATGACGGGCGAGGGGGAGGGGCCAGTCCCACCAAGCTGTGCCGTGCTGATCGTGCAGAACACGAAAGCGGGCGTGGTCGTTTAACCAGGCGCGTTGCTGTTGCGCCCAGGTGCCGAAATCGGCGTGTCGCCTTCCATCCTGATCACTCCAGGCCTCGAGCAGCGCATCTCCCAGGGCCTCGGCCCGTTGCTGGGCCAGACTGAAATCAACATGCTCCGCTCCCTCTAGCGGTGCATCAGCGCCTGGAGTCGCCCTGAGGGCGGCCTCATGGATGAACCCCTCGTTGGCCAGGTCCTGGCCATCCAGGAACCACGGGTTCAAGGCATTGCACGAGGGGGAGCTGTAGGGCGAGCCCGTTGGATCTGGAGGCGCCAGGGGCAACATCTGCCAGACCCCGATGTCATGCTGAGCCAGCAGTTGGAGCCACCGGCGGCAGGGCTCTCCGAAGCTGCCGCAGACGGGGCTGCCAGGCAACGCTGTCGGGTGCAGCAGCACCCCGGTGCTGCGCCCCCGTCCAGCCTTCGCTGGTTCAACAGTGGATTGATCCATGGGAGCCCCTTGGTCTCCCAAGGATGGCTATTTCAGAACAGGGCGGCATCCCCCAGGTCCTGCCCGGCCATGCCGTCTCGCGCCACGCGCTCGAAAAACTGCTCCAGCGTTTCGGTTCCGTAGGAGGGCGTGGCGTCGGCGTCGTAGCGCTGATTTTGCTCGTCCCAGACGAGCATCGATTCGCTGGCGTAATAGCGACCGATGCGCCCGAATTCCGCAGTGTCCTTGATGCCCGGGAACAACCGAGCCAAGCCGTCCAGCAGGGCGATCGGACCGTCCATCAGAGCAATGGGGACGGAAAGCATCCGCTGGGGGCGGTTCAGCGCACGGAAGAGCATTTCTCCCTGTTCCCGCGCGCTCAGCGCCGGCCCCGGACCACCGATGGGCAGCACCTGGTTGCGTTTGGTCTCGTCATGGATGCAGTCCGCCATGAACCGGGCCAGGTCTGCTTCGCTGATCGGCTTGCAGCTGGCCAGGGTGCCGCCGCCGAACATCACATAGGGGCCACCTTTCCGGCAGCTTTCCACCTGTCCGCCCAGACTCTTGAAGAAGGCGGTGGGGCGAACGATGGAATGGGTCATTTCTTCGTCCGCCTCGAGCACGGCTTCAAAGGCGAGCTTGGCTTTCTGAAACTCCAGCAGCGGCTTCTGCACACAGATGGCCGAGAGGAGCACGTAATGGGCCACCCCTGCAGCCCGGCCCTGCGCGAAGGTGTTGAGGGTCGCGGCGTGGTCAATGGCCCAGGAATCCTTGCGGCCGCCGGTGCGTGAGGCCAGGCAACTCACCACCACATCCGTCGGTTGATTGAAGGCCTCGGCCGCGATCGAGGCTGGATCGGTCACATCCCCGAAGCGCACCTCCGCCCCAGGGAAATCGGCGATGACCTCCTCTCTGTTTTGGCGGCCCCCGATGCCACTGCGCTCTCGGGCAAAGGCGATCACCTGGTAGCCCCGCTCCACGAGCTCCTTCACCACAAAGCGGCCGATGTACCCCGTCGCTCCGAACACCACCACCCGCACCTGTTCGGGCGGTCGGCTGCGGTAGTCGTGGCGGAGGGACATCGAGGACGGCTTCACGGGACCCAGGCTAAGAACTGGAGATCTGGGCGAAACTAAGCGCCATTGCGGTTGTTCCAGCGAAATGCACTGGTTGTCGCCACCCCGAGTTCGCGCCGTGCTGCGTGTGGGTTCAGCCTTGCTGGGTCTTGGTGTTACCGGGTGGTTGCTGGCGATGCTCTGGCCTGAACCCGACCGCGTTGCCCAGGGAGCTCCCCCCAGCGCGGATCAACCCGAAACCCTGGCCCCTTATCCCGAGGCTCCTGTCACGGTGTTGGTGATCGGTCTCGATGCTGATCGTCTGGGTGCTCCTTCCAACACAGCCGCACCCAAGGGGCCTGCCAATGCTGATGCCCTCTTGATGCTTCGCATCGCGTCTCAGGAGCCGCTTCAGGTGCTCCATCTCCCCACGGAGCTTGGCGTTCGGCTTCCAGGTCAGGGGGATCCCGGCAGCCTCGCCCAGTTGTGGAGACGCGGTGGCGTCAGTCTTGTCAGTGATGCCGTCCGCGACATTGTTGGTCTGGATGAAGGCGACCCCAAGCGATACGTGGTGATGCCCCGTGCGGCTTTACGCCGTCTCGTGGATGGCCTGGGTGAAGTGGACGTGGTGCTCGGGCAGTCCTATCAGCGCCAGGACAAAACACAGGGCTACAGCCTCAACCTTCAGGCCGGGCGACAGAGCCTGAATGGAGTGCAGGCCGAACAGCTGGTTCGCTACCTGCCCGATCCCAAGAACGTGTCCCAGCGTCGCCAGCGCCAGGACATTCTCGTTTCGGCCTTGATTGAGCAGGTCAAGGCCCCCAGCGGCATCGGGGTGATCCCTGCTCTGGTGGACCAATTGGATACCGAAATCGAAACCAACCTGAGTCGTTCGGAACAACTGAGCTTGGCCGCGGCGATCATTGCCAGTCCTGAACCTGTGGCGATCAGCCGCCTGCCATTGGCCAACCGAGCCGGTGATCAGACCCTCCGCCAAATCAAGCCCGAGGCGAGCCGTCCCCTCTGGCCCCAGCCCCAGCCTTAACGGCGCAGTCTTAACGGCACAGTCTTAACGGCACAGTCTTCGGGCCAGGGCATCGAGGCATTCGGCTTGATCTGGATGGTTCTCATCAGGAATCCACCCCAGCCAGCTGAGGCCATCCCTGCGTCGGGCTGGCCCGTTCCATGGGCCCTGGAGCTGAACCAGGCCAAGAAGGGGGACATTGAGTTCTCGGCAGAGGGCGGCATAGGCCGGGGCCGCTCCGGGGATTGCACCATCTGTGTCGGCTGTCGTCAGCAGCAGCACCGTTTGACGCCAGTCGGCCAGGCTCTGAAGCCAGCTGGCATCCCCCTGCGGGGTTGGCCGGGCTGCGTCACCGCTCAGCCGTACTAGCCCAGTGGCTGCAGGGTCTCTCTGCAGGAGTTCCGAGGGAGATCCACCGCTGGCCACGGTGGTCAACGGGCATCGGCAGGCCTTGGCAAGGGCCTCGCAGGCCTGGCGCATTTTGAGCTCTGGAAGTGGGCCCGCACCCACGAGCAGTGGGAAACCTGTGGACATGGGGGTGCTGCTCACCTCTACCATCGGATTACAGCAGAATTCGTTGCGCGGGCGCCGTGACCAGTTTCCTGACAGCAGCCCGTACCGAACAGGAGCAGATGGCTCCAGACAGCCGACGATTGCGTCTGTTCAGCGGCACATCGAATCCCGCTCTGGCGAGGGAGATCTCCGCTTATCTGGGTGTGCCAGATGGCCCGCGCGTCTGCAAGCGGTTTGCCGACGGTGAGCTGTATGTGCAGATCCAGGAGTCGATCCGGGGCTGCGATGTATTCCTGATCCAGCCCACCTGCGCGCCGGTAAACGACCACCTGATGGAACTGCTGATCATGGTGGACGCCTGCCGACGGGCATCAGCGCGGCAGATCACCGCTGTGGTCCCTTACTACGGCTATGCCAGGGCGGATCGTAAAACCGCCGGTCGTGAATCGATCACGGCCAAGCTCACGGCCAATCTTCTGGTTCAGTCCGGTGTTGATCGTGTGCTGGCCATGGATCTGCACTCCGCTCAGATTCAGGGGTATTTCGATATTCCCTGTGATCACATCTATGGATCACCCGTGCTGGTGGACTATCTCTCCACACAGGATCTGGGGGATGTCGTCGTGGTGTCTCCGGACGTGGGGGGTGTGGCGCGTGCCCGGGCGTTCGCGAAGCAGATGAACGACGCCCCGCTGGCCATCATCGACAAGCGCCGCACCGGTCACAACATGGCTGAGAGCCTCACGGTGATCGGTGATGTGGCAGGCCGAACGGCGATCCTGATCGACGACATGATCGACACCGGTGGCACGATCTGTGCCGGTGCACGGTTGTTGCGGGAGCAGGGGGCTGAACGGGTGCTTGCCTGTGCGACCCATGCCGTGTTCTCACCTCCCGCGAGTGAACGCCTGTCCGTTGATGGGCTGTTTGAGCAGGTGGTGGTGACCAACAGCATTCCGATTCCGCAGGATCGGGTCTTCCCTCAGCTTCAGGTGCTCTCCGTGGCCAACATGCTGGGGGAAGCCATCTGGCGCATCCATGAAGAGAGCTCGGTGAGCTCGATGTTTCGCTGATCGTTGGGCGGAATGGACTGTTGAAGGAGCGGGCTGGCGACGGCTGCATGCCGTTTGATTCAGGCGACTCTTTAGGGGAGGTGCTTCGACAGCGGTGGATCAGCGGTGGAGGCCCCTGGCTGGTGTTGCGCTCGCCACTCTGATGGCAGCACGTCCTGCTCCCTTGATGGCCGAGTCCCGCCTGGATCGGCTGCTGCGGCCCCGCAGCACGATGGGGGTCTGGCTGACCAACAGCCCCAGCAAGCTCTATTACGACCGGAAGCGCATCAGCGCAGCAATGCAGCAACTGCAGGAGGCGGGATTCACGCGTGTGGTGCCCAATGTCTGGAGTCGCGGCACCACCTTTCACCGCAGCCGTTTCGCTCCAGTGGAGCCCTCTCTTCAAAAGGTAGGACTCGGTGTTGATCCCATCTGCACTCTGGCGGCAGAAGGTCGGCGCCGCGGCATCAAGGTGATGCCCTGGTTTGAGTACGGCTTGATGGAGCCGGCGGATTCAGCCGTTGTCCGCCAAAACCCCAGCTGGGTGTTGGCCAAAGCGAACGGCCAACGCTGGATGACCATGCACGGGAACCATCGAATGGCCTGGCTCAACCCTGCCCATCCAGAGGTTCGCGCTCGCTTCATTGGTTTGGTGGTGGAGACCTTGAAGCGTTGCCCGATGCATGGTCTGCAATTGGATGACCACTTCGCCTGGCCGGTTCAGTTTGGCTACGACCCCACCACCGTGGCTCTCTACAAACAAGAGACGGGGATGGCGCCCCCCCGTGATCACAGTGATCGACAGTGGATGAAATGGCGTCGAACGCAACTCACGTCTTTGCTTCGTGAGTTGCGTCAACGCCTCAAGAAGGAGCGACTCTCCACACGGATCAGTTTGTCTCCAGGTCCATTTCGCCAGGCTTACAACCTTTGGCTCCAGGACTGGGAGCTCTGGGCTTTGGGAGGGCTGATTGAAGAGTTGGTTGTTCAGAACTACGCCTACTCCGTTCAAGGATTCGCGAAGGACCTTGATCAACCTGCCCTACGCAAAGCCCGCAGCTGGGGCATACCCTCCCAGATTGGCGTGTTGGCTGGATTCGGTAAACGCACCACCTCCATGGCCGTTCTGGAGCAAAAAGTGCGTCTGGCCCGTGAGCGTGGGCATGGTGTGATTTTCTTTTATTGGGAGGGGCTATGGGGAAAGCATGTGGCGGAACGCTACAGAGAGCGTCGTCGAGAAGCTTTTACAAGATTGGGCTCTGACTGAAGAAAAGGTGCCAGAGAACGACTGTTCGGTTCCGGATGCTGCGACAGTGTTTTCAGGTAGGGACGTCCCACAACACCATCAACTGTTGGATGGTGTTGATGTTGCACATTGGAGTGGGTTTGCCGCTTTCACTCAAGCAAGCGACCCAGGCAGGCGGATGACCGGAACGCTTGCCTGAGCAAGGATGATTACAGAATTTTGGGAGGACCTCAGCGTCCAGCTTCGGTGCAGCGCTTTCCGATTTTCGCCATGTAATCGGTAGTCAAAGCCTTGTCCTTGGCCATGGCAGCACCAGCTAAAACACCACGGCGGCATGCACGCCTCCATTCACCTTTCTCTGCATGTTGCTTCGACAGCTTCCTATCCTCCTGCCAAGGATTACTTGCATGAGACTGTGGAACAAATGCCAGCACACCCGAGACGGACAAGACCGTTGCAAGTGAAAGACGAAGCATGGATCAGAAAGCTTTTGACGTTTCTATAGCAATTATGGCGTTCAACGACTGTGGCTTCAATCCTATTAAATGTTTTTCCAAACGTCTTGAAAAGGCCATGCTCAACCCCTATATGCCTGCATGAAACAGTTCACTGAAACCAGTTCTGACCCCTATGACCGACATCACTACCGCTTGTGGTTCAGTGATGGTTCATTTCAGGATGTTGAAAGCTACGACGAAGCACAAAGAATTTGGTATTCCTCCAAGACAAGACCCAAGACCATTGAGGTCACACAACCGAAGATAAGACGGGGGGGCAAAGGTTTCTAGATCATCCGACAGAATTTATCCTCCCCCAGACAATGATGTGGGGAGAAGCAATGAGAGGCTTCGATTACTGGTCTTCAAAATCAAGATTTTCAAAGACTCGCTGTGTTCTGTTTTCAGACTTTTGAAGATGATTTCACAGCTTTTTGCTTGAGATCGTCATTTCACCAGCTCAAGACGCGGTTCTGGCAGTTAACTCGCTAACATGAGCACTAGCGAATTCGCTGGATCGTGTTGGAGGTATTCATTCTGGCAATAACATTTAGATTTCATCCTGGCTTGTTCTGCTGTCAACATCTCACTCGGCAAGCATTCGTTTGTTTGCCCTGAGTGATGAATCAGTACGAAGTCAACAGGATCCGTTCAAAGATGCGCAAGCTCAACCTTGATGATGAGTTTATTGATCTCTATGTGAATAAACTCATTCGAAATAGAGAGCCTTATGTTATGGCATCGAAGACCATTGATCGTTGGGAAAAGAGGGATTCAGGTCAATTCGTTCTTCAGGCTCTTGCGTGTGGGTTGATTGCTGCAGTTGTTGGAGGTTGGTTTGCTGTTGTTCAGTGAGTCGATGATCCAATCATGAATGATGCAACAGCTATTGCACTATTCAGTGCGGGTATGGCTAGCACCCTCAGTGTTTTGCTCATAGCATTTCGGCGTACCTATCATTTGGAGAAAGACCGTACACTCATGAAAAGAATGAGGCGTCGACTTAATCGGATGCTGTTGAATCAAAAGTCATAGAACCATCGATCAAATTCCGAAAAATCTTCTTTAATCTTGGATTGAATATGTTCCGGAAGTGCAGTCATGAATTGCATGCATGAGTTGACGCTGATAGAGGATCCTGATGTGTTCCCAAATCTCTTGCTTCGGAGATCAAGATACTCGCACTTGAATTCGAGTTGGGCAAACTCGAACATGGATTTCACTGTTGCCTTTGCGTTGAAGCAAACATCTTCAAGTCGAATAACAGTGCATCGATCACTTTCCCATGCGTATTGATAGCCCTGATAGGCAGAGCCCATATAAAGACGTTTTGGCTCTTTCCAGTTTTCATACCAACTGTCGATCTCTTCAATTTTTTTACCTGATCGTTTGAAGTCGGAGAGTGCAAGAGATCTTGGGTCTTTGATTAATACAATTGCGGGAAGATCCAGTCTCGATTGAACGGTTTCCAACTGTGTGACGTATCGAGGTGTTTTATCAAAAACAAAGTTGGGTTTTTTGTTTTTAATAATACTTGATCGCTCAAATAGACGCTGATAAAAAAGATTAAAGCTTTGGGCCTGGCATGCATAGCTCAGGTCATCTTCATTGATGCCCCAACCAACTGCCATATGATTGCGGAAGGGGACAAAGCTCAAAAACTCGCTGGGATTTTCGCAGAGCAGTACGCCACATTCAAAACCTGACTCGACTTCAGGATGTTCCCTGAACAAATCAGAGGCCATCGTCGTTCCGCTGTGCTCCAATCCACAGATTAGAAAGGATAATTCAGGTTGCATGATTGTTTCTGGGTTGAGCATTGATTTGAGTTTTTTAAACATATTCCCTCAAATGTTGTGGACATTCTGTTAACGCTTTGATGAGATCATCGAGTTCGTTAGGCCGAATGACTGTCCCTTGAGGAGACTCACTGTTGAGGAGTGGTTCGGCCAAGGCACCTGAATTGCTTGCAATTACCCAGAGTCCTGCACTCAGAGCTTCTCGTGTTACCAAGCCAAAACTTTCGGGCCATATGGATGGGGCAACCAAAACGTCTTGACTTGCATAGAACTGGTTCATCTCATCCATTGCAACAGGAGCAATAAATCTCACTGGATAGCCATTCCAGGACGCATGGTACTCATCAGTTTTAGTTGTGAGGCGATGATCCACAACTGTAAATTCGAGGTTTAAATTCTGCTGCATGGAATGGATGGCTCGTCGAAATAATTGATATCCTTTATGTAAAGACATTCCACCAATGTGGCAGACTTTGATTGGTGTTTGATGTGATCTCTCTCTCTTGGTTTGAGGGTCAGTACTCGCCATTGATGTGAATTGATTCTCTTGTACGACGACATCCGAGATTCCGGCAGATTCGCACACTTTTTGGAAGGCAGCCGAAACAGCAATGCGTCGATCGGCACCTTCCAGAATTGTGTAGAGAGCCTTTCTCCGAGCAAGAGCATCAGATTTCTCTTCCTCGCCTGGCTCGTCGTCAAAGTGATCCAGTGGATCGGCTGGGTTGATCAATCGTCCAGCCGGCGAAACCAGGAACTGTTCTTCGCTCATCCACCAGGCATCATGCATGATGATTTCATAGGGAATATCTAGTTTTTGAGCTGCCACCAATGGTGAAGCTGTCAGGATCTGGCAGCAATGGCATTGAATCAAGTCAAATTTCTCATCCTTGAAAAACTGGCTGCAGAAGGCTTCGATGTCTTCATCTTCGTGGATCGACCATGGCTTGGCAGGCAAGTTGAGGCGAATCACCCTTGCCCCTCTCCAGGTGGAATGATCAATGGTGATTGAATCCCTGTAGCTGGTCTTGTCTTCGATCCAATTTGATTGGAGTTTGATCAATTCTTCGCCGGATGTACCTTGCAGAGAACGTTGTTGATTCGTTTCTTGAACAAGATCAGAATCTTCATTCTCTAAACCTTTTCTAATATTTTTCTTATTTTTGCCGATGTCTGCATGCCAACGATCGTATTCTGTGCATAAAACAGTTACATCGTAATCAATATTCTTGTCTGAAAGCATGTTCATGACGTAGTCCTGCGCTACCCGTGTTGCACCACCAACACTTTGTGGCGCAAAAAATACATTAATGACAAGAACCTTTTTCTTGATCTTCTTGGTTTCAAGCGCTTGTGGCTGGATCATCTTCGTCCAGATTCCTTCTCCAACTGAAGTATTAAATTGCTTTATTGCTGATTGATAAGCACTTTTTGCCAATGACTGTCTGAATGCAGGTTGCTCGATTAACGTTTTAAGACTTGTTCGCCACTGCTCGAGATTAGAAGCAATCAGAACATCCTTTTGATCTGTCGTGACGTCTGTGTAAGCTTTCACCGGTGAGCATATGCATGTCACTCCACACAAGCTTGCTTCCATCCATTTGATTGCACTTTTCGCATGGGTTGTTGGATGAACTTCAAGGGGAACCAATGCGATAGATGCCTGTTCGAGTAAATTCAAATAGGCCGAATAGCTGCTGAATGGTATTGATTGAATCCGATTGCTGAATTTTGAAAAATTTGATGGCAACTCGATGTGGCCTACGACAATTAATTCAATATTGGCATATTTCTCAAAAGCTTCAAAAAGCACAGGGTAAATAAAATCTTTGAGAACCTGCTTATGGGATAGGGTTCCCGAAGTTAAAGCAATTTTGATAACATCATGCGTAGGCTTGCATCCTTCTGTGTTTGCTAGTTTCAATCCGACTTTTTCGAGCTCGGCCATGGGAAGATTTGGAACAATCTGAATGGGTTTGTTTTTGTCATCAAGTATATTCCTGCATGCATTTTTCAAAGCTGACGTTGAAACAATCACTTCATCAACAGCATTTAAAATCCCAAGTCTGAGTGGGTAATCGACACACAAGTTCTTGTATTGTTCGATCAGAATTGAACCACCGTAGGATTGAAAATCTGCAGGATAATCCGACGTAAAAATAAGGTCATCTATTTCCGCATATGTATGTTTGCCACATTGTTTTGCAAAAGCAATTGCGCGCAAGTACGGATACATCGCCGGCAGTCGACAGAAAATTACTGCATCTGCCCATACAACGTCATGAGTAAATGACCAATAGCGCAGCTCTTCTTGCTCAATACAGCGAACTTCACAACCCATGTTTTCGAGATATGTTTTCTTCTGAAGTACACGGTACATCCAGCACTGTGCAAGCTCTTTTTCTCCAACAATTAACCATTTTTTTTGTCTGGTTGGCTTCCCTCTCTGGCTTGCATGATCTATATCGTCTGAACAGTTATTCCACAGGAGATTAACAAGATCTTTTTTTATCTCAATCATCTCTTGATGCAGATCAATAATACTGCTGCGTGAAAAGTTAAGGCTTATCATCTTCGACACAAGCATTTGTGCAGAATTGCTTGTGATATGACCGAGTCGCTCTACCCAATGACGAGGCTTTGCTTGGCGAGGATTCTCAACCAGATATGTGGGAAGAATCTCTTGTATTGTGGTCGTGATGTTGCGGTGAATTGCTGGGCAATATGTTGCAAAATCAATGGCTGCAGCGTAATAAAATAGATCATGTTTTGTTATGCCTTTTTCAAGTTGATTGCTGTAATGGCAAAGCAAATACGTGAATCTATCGCCTCGTTCGTGCGCCAACTTTGTGAATGCATCATCGAAGTGTTGTTCGTTCTGAGACTTCAAGATAGACCGTAGATGAAATGCAAGTTTCGGCGCGCTGTACGTCTCATGGAGTATTGATGAGAGGGCTTCCAATAGATTGTATGTAGATGCCGAAAATCGTGAATGCGACTTTTGCAGGAAAATGGTTGCAATTAAAACATCATAAAGTGGCCTTATGTATTCATCAAAAAGAGCTTTTTCCCATTTTTGAAGCCCTGCAAAAATTCGTTCTTTCAGGTTTGAGGCAATGGAATCAAGGCTATCAAGGTGTTGACTGCTGGCTGATTGAGACACCGCAGGTGAATGTCTATTGATGCCATCTGAATCCAGTGTTGCGATCAGTTTGATCCATGCAAGCAAGACAAGCTCAAGTCTGCTAACAGATTCCTGTGGACTTCCATAATTCAGTGCCGAATTCTCGTTGTAGCAGTTGATGACATCAATGACTGGAAGCTCCTGCCACCGATTCGTCATGCATTGCATTGCCGTATATCTAAGAATTTGTTGGCGAATTGCCAGTAAGCATTGTGAGTTATTAGACGTTTTGAGATAGTCGAAGATCTGTTTTTTGCGTTGCTCTTTTGGATCGTCTGAATAAAGGATTTCTACCAAGACATCCTGATTGTTTTTGATGTCTAGTTTCCATGCTTGTTCGTTGATGCTCTCATGGCTTTTGCTTTCAATTACTTTCAGACTGATTGGTTCATCGAGCGTTTGCTTCAGTGGGAGTTCTTTTAGGATTTTGAGATCAATCGCAAAACCACAGTCGATGTTGATTCCCGCCACAGCGAGATCTGGACGTTCTAATACAGCTTTACCCTCTCCGATGACTTGGTTTCGTTCTTCCCAGATGACGCGAAGAGTTGAAGTGCCTTCGCCAAAGTCAGAAGCATCGACCCATCCCCGCAGCATCAAGCTGTCTTGAAAACCATCAATATGACCGCGAAGCCGTTTGCTTTGATGGGCTTTCTCTTCTCCCTTTTGGGTGGTTACTTCTAGAGATTCTGTTTGAGTGTGACCACTCTCAACGTTTGGTGATTCAGCCTGTAATATCGGAGCCTTTGTTCCTGTAAAGACATCTATGATTCTCTGGATTTGACTTTCTGCTCTCGTCTTAAGGATCTTGCTGATTGAACTTTTGGGCTTGTAATTAATTTTCCCTAGTGTTACTTGTCGCAGGAGGAATAAGTCGTTACCGCCAAATCCTGCTTCTCTGTACTCGTTTAGCTCTACTGATTGAAGTAAGTATTGAACCGTTGGATGGATGAAGTGCTCCGACTCACTGGGCGATGCTAGAGCTTGAATGGGTCTGGAACACCCTGCTTTCTGCCAAAGAAGCTGGCTCGCACTTTTGCGTTCAAATCCATGTTCTGCGAGGTAGTTGTCAATCGACTCCTTCCATATTAGGGCTAATGGATGAAGTGTTAAGTCAATTGATGAGCAGTTTTTAAGGAGTTTTGCCGATCGTTTAAGTGTTAGTTGAGGGTCTCCCTGGGCAATAATCAGACTAAATTCTTCGTTGCTATGATCGGTGTCTGAGAGGATGTCCTGAAGTTTCCTGTTTTCAACATCTTTTGTTCCGAAATGTTCAATCTCCCAGGCTGGATTGCACCATTTAAGTTCAGCTTCGTCGATGATGCCGTTGAGGCTTGGCTGATTGAAGCTATGCCAGGTCTTTGTTGTGCCAGGCTTTCCGATTGTATGTTGCCTGATATCAAAATTATCCGCTCTTGGTTTTCTGTTGGCCCGCTTTTGAATTAAAGGTAATGCCCATTCGTCCTGATCGCCGGTGATCACGACAAATGGCCTGTCATCCTCTGGTGTGGGGCAAAGGGCTGCAGGTCCGATATAAACGCACAGATCATGTCTTTTTTGCTGCGACATGGCGCGAGAAATTAATCCCTGATGATTCTCTCAAAATAGCATGCCAGCTTTATATCAATGCCTATTTATCTGGATTAAGCTCAATATTTTCGCTCAGTTGTAAGACTCATTGCGTTTCTGGGCTTGGTAGATCATGAGCAGGACCATGCAGATTGTTCCAATCAATGGCCCTGGAGGTAGATCAATTGCTACAGCCAGCATCATCCCTCCGCCGCATAAGAGCAAGCCTGTGCCGGCGCTCCTCAACATGAGTTCCTTCAGGCTTCGGCTTTGCTCGACGTGAACAAGCACTGGGGCGCAGAGCAGTCCAATCACCAAAATGACGCCCACAGCTGTAATGGCGCTGATGATGACCAACGCTGTGACCAGGCTGCAGATCAATCGAATCAACGTCACAGGTCGCTTGGCGACTGCTGCGCCTTCTGGGTCGATCCCGATAAAGACCAGGTCTCGATAGCCCCAGATCACCATCGCCAAAAGTGCGGTGGCTGAAACTGCTGTGCGTGCGAAGTCAGCTGTGTTGGCTGCCAGCAGATCCCCGAACAAAACCGTTTCCAGGTCAACCCGCGCTTCCAGCAGTGGCACCAACAGCACCCCCAGTGCTGTGAACCCCGCCAGGACGGTGTTCATGGCACCTTCCTCTCGGCCCTTGAAGCGTCTGTTCAAACGTTCTGCCAATAGAGCACCCAGTAGCCCGCTGACGAGTCCACCAATGCTCGGGTCGATGCCGATGGCGAGGGCGACGACCAGTCCTGGCAAGACGGAATGGGCCATCAGATTGGCCAAAAGGACCCGTCGTTGTGTGATCAACAGGGCTCCTGTGGCTGGACAGATGGCTCCAATGAGCAACGAGATCACCAGTGGCAGCAACCACCAGATGTCGATTTCAGCCACAGCAATGGCTCCCCATCATGCAGGTCATGTCACTCAGTTTTTCGCGTACCGCAGTGGGAGATCCAGTGGCAAGGATCTGGCGATCCATCACCACCACCTGGTCATAGTCATTCAGTGCACTGCCCCAGTCGTGGCTGCTCACCAGAAGCGTCTGGCCTTTTTCAGCCTGTTGCCGCATAACCCTGAGCAAGTGTTCCCGTGTCGGTGGATCGATGGCGCTGCAGGGTTCATCCAGCAGCAGGATGTCGGTTTGCTGCATCAACGCTCGTGCCAGCAGAATTCTCTGTTGCTGACCGCCGGAGAGCTGGCTGAGGCGACGTGAGCCCATGGTTCCCATACCCACCCGGTCCAACAGCTGGTCGGGTTGGTTCGCAACTGTGGTTTTGCGTTTGCTCGGCATGCCCAGCCGCACCATGTCTTCGGCGGTGATCGGAAATGACCAGTCAATGGCTGCCCTCTGGGGCATTAAACCGATGGGCTTGCTGGAGTTGATCGATCCTTTGCTTGGTTTGAGTCGCCCTTCCAGCAGGTGCAACAGCGTTGACTTGCCCGCTCCGTTTGGTCCCACAAGCGCCGTAAGCGTTCCCGCCTGCAGCTGAAGGTTGACGCTGTCAACGGTCTGACGGCCCCCGTAGCTAAAGCACAGCTCGGTTGTGCTCAGCACGCACGATGAATTGCTCATCAAGTCGTCATGGGCCTGAATTTGGCCGCTTGTTGTTTTGCACACTCCATGGTGGCGAGGAATCACGCATTGCAGTAAACGATAATGATTCTCATCGTTGGCGTCCATGCGTCGTTTAGTTCGATCAACAGGGCTCGGTGTTGCCTTGGCCCTTGGCGTTTGCTTTGGGCCGGCCCATGCCGCTCAACCTGTTGTTGTTGCTGTCGATGGCACGCTCTGCGACATCACGAAGACGTTGGCTGCCGGTTCTGCATCGGTGACTTGCCTGATTCCTCCTGGTGGGGATCCCCATTCCTATCGATTGAAGCCCAGCGATCGCAGCCAGCTTGCCAAAAGTGATCTGGTTGTCCACATCGGTTTTGGTCTTACCCCTTCGGCCAGAAAACTCAAGACGCCTGGCACTGTCGTCGCTGTCGGTGAAGTGGCTCTGCCCTCCTATCGAGGCAGCGACCCGCATGTTTGGCATGATCCTGCCAACTCAGCAGCCATGGTGAGGGTTGTGTCCCGTTCTCTGGCACCTGTTTTGCCTGCCAGTGATCGTGCTGCCTTGCAGCAGCGCACTGACCGTGCCGTTGCCGTCTTCAATGCCCTTCAGCGTTGGGAAGCACAGCAGTTCGCTTCGTTGCCATCGAAACAACGGGTCCTGGTGACCGATCACAAGACCTATAGCCATCTTGCAGACCGCTTTGGACTTGTTGAAATTTCAATGTTGGACAGTCACACCACAGGTGGCGTTTTGCGTCCTTCAAGTCTCCGCAAGATCACACAAGAGGTGAAAGCTTCCGGTGCAAAAACAATCTTTGCACCATCGGCGACTCCCAATAAAACCCTGAAGCGCATCAGCAAGAACACCGGTCTACCGATTGCAACAACTCCTCTTTTTGGCGAAGGGATCGCATCCGGTCGAAATGCTGTTTCAACCGCAACGCTCAATGTCTGCACGATCGTCAACGGCCAGGGAGGTTCCTGTGATCAGTCAGGGGCGAAGGCATTGAATTCGCAGTGGTCTTCCATCCGCTGAATTAGCTCATAGCAAACGCTCAAACCTCTTCAATTTCATCTCATGTTTCGGTCTCGATTTCTGCTTCTGGCTCTTCTTTTGAGCCCTTTCGCGTCTATTGCTCCTGTTCAAGCGCACGGCTCCCATGGTGGTGGGGAGGAATCGCTTGAAGCTGGCGAATTTGACTTCACGCCCATCCTTACCGTCGAAGGGCACGGTGGATTTGACACCAATTTGGATGGTGATCCAAAGCACTACGCGATTGATGGTCTCTTTGGTGGCGTCTTCGAGTGGGGGTTGGGGAACGGAGGCTCCTTTGCCATTGAGGCGGCCGTAGGACCAGCACTTGTCTGGGGAGAAGCCGAGCACTTTTACGGCAAGGTTCATGTTCACGGTGATCACGATGATCACGGTGATCACGATGATCACGGCGACCACGATGACCATGGCGATCACGATGATCATGAGGATCATTCAGAACATGACCACCATGAAAAGCATGAAAAACGCTCAAAGAAAGGCAAACGTGGCAAGCGCGCTAAACATGCGAAGCATGACAATCATGATCACCACGAACATGATCATGAAGATCACGATCATGACCATGCCAGCCATCGACGCAGTAAGGCAAAACGTTCTGCTGGGCCCAAGTTAAAAGCCAAGCATGATCATCATGATCATGAAGGTCATGACCACAAGGAGCATGATCGTCCTCGGCGGAAGAACAAGAACAAGGCTCATCGAGATCACGACCACAAAGGTCATGATCACAAAGCTCATGCCCATGACGACCACGGGCATGACGATCATGGTCACGAGAGCCATGGTCATGACGATCACGGTCATGCCCACAGTGAGCACGCCCATGGACATGACACCGATTTCAAGCGGACTGATGTCCGAGGTTTTCTGCAGGCGCGTTATGCACCGAATGATCGTTTGAGTTTTGCCCTCTCCTGGAACCCTTATTACGTCACCCAAGATCAAGGTGATGATATTCAGGGCCTTAAGAATGAATTGGGGGCAAATATTACTTGGGCTTTAGGAGATGGTGATGTGAATTTTGGCCTGGGCGATGGTCTGGAGGATTTGGTGAACGGTGTTTATCTGTCGCTGGATCACCGTCAGGGCTGGGAGTCTGATGGTATGTACGTTGGTAATTACACCGACCCACGTGTTGGCTTGGGATTTAAATTTGGTAATGATGAAATCTCGTTGATGGTTGAAGCTGGTCCTCGTTTCTATGTTCCTGGCAGTTATGCAGGCTTGGATTCAAGGACTGACTTCGCTGGTGAAGTTGAACTATCAGTGCCCGTCGGTGATGCCACGTTGTTTGTGCATTGGCAGCAGACATACAGCTGGGATGATGCTCCAGGCTGGGGTGAAGGCTGGCAGCATCATGTAGGTACAGGTGTGACTTTTGCGTTTTAAGTCAAGTGAAGGGTGAGTAGTTGTTAAGAGCGGCCTTTGTGCCGCTCTTTTTTTGTGCAGCTGTTGTCGGGTATCGCTTGTGACTGTCTTGAAGATGTTTCCTGTGAATTCCGGCTCCTCGAAGATGAATCCTGAAGTTGGCTCATGGGCCAAGGTTCTCAAGCGCTTACGACGTGTGGGATCGCGCCATTTTCATTATTCATTTGAGCTTGATGGCGGCCATTCTGGCTTCGTTTTGCATAAGAAATCGCGCCGTAAGGGGCGTCTTCGGATGTTCTTGGATTCTAATGACAACGGACTTTTGGACCGGCGTGATCAGTTATTGGTTCGTGGCGTTCTGAAAAAGCCGTTCTCGTCGTCCAGGACCGGTTCCCTGTTGCGTGGTTCCGAGGATGGTGCGATTACGGCCAAGGTTCACGTGATGGATCAGCCTGATCATGACCATGGTGATCATGGTTCGCCAAAGGATCCTGTGGGGATTAATTCAATCGGTTTTGAGCACATGAGTCTCTGGACTGATGCCATGGCTGAAGCCTTTCATGATCATGGTGCAGCGCACCATCATGATTCGATGATGATGTGAGTTTCTTGCTGGTTCACTCTCATTGTTCGAGTTGATCTTGTGCGTCGGTTGATCAACCAGCGTTGAGCCATTGCGCTTCGCTGATGTTGTCGTTGATCACCTTGATGATCTGCAGGTTGTCAGCGTCGATGAGTCCAGCACGGGCATCATTTTGGTTGGCTTGTGTCAGCGTCATCAACAATTGGTTCGTCGCAGGGTTCCACTGGATGGGGCTCCCCGCCTTGAGTGTCCATGGGTTCAGCTGCATCCGTCGCTTGACCTGCCCGTCTTCACCGAGCAGCACCAGTTCGTGATTGCCGCGTTGCTGCTCCCAGCGACCAAGAACCGCCCAGATCCGTTGGCCGCGATGGTCACAGGACACTCCCAGCACCGCTTGATCGCCAAGGTGGAGTTGCTTCGGTGCCTGCCCGGGAACCACCAACTCGATTGATCGTCGGTAATCCGGCCAGTGGCGGATCAACACAGCCCGTCCTGAAGCGCCGCAGAAGGCCCCCAGCTCCCTGCTCCCGGGAAGGATCTGGGGCTTTTGCTCGCTCTTCCTTAGTGCTCGAAGTGTCAGTCCGTCGTACACGGGCATCACAACGCCTCCCCCTGCGGGCAGCAACTGCATTGGCCCGGATGGTTTCAAGGCCAACTGTTGCCGCTTGCCATCCGCCTGTACGAGCAACGCTTGATCGCTCCCCGGGCGGAAGCCACCGCTCTGTACCAGAAGATCGCCGTTGAGGTTGCTGCTGAGGTGGGCGAAGAGCACCTCTCCTCTGAACAAGGGCTTCCGGCTGTTCACCGTCGGAGGACCCAACTCTGGCAAGGTCGAAGCGGTGCTGTTCGTCGTCATTTGTGCCAACCACACCTGTTCGGTGCCGTTCTGGTCTCGCCTCACCATCGCGATGCCTCGGCCGTTGCCTAAGGGCACGACGCTGGGGATGGCGGGCCACACCTGACTGATGGCGATCCAGTCTCCAGAGCGGTTCTGCAGTTGAACCTGTTCGCCTCCCTCCACCGGCCGCGTTGCAATCAGCCAAGGTCTTGGATCCCACCACCATTGCTGCTTCTCCAGCATCAGTGCGCGTTGGTCTGCGCCTGCCAGGGACAGCGCGATCGGGGCCTTCAGCACGACATCTGAATCGATCACCATCCGCAGAGGTGTCGTCTCTCCCATCCACCGATGGGCCAGGTTCGGCTCGAGCCGCGTGGCGTCGCTGACGCTGGCCCGATTCATCGGTCGACTGAACTGCAGATCAAGGGCAGCGGCACCACTCTGAACCTGTTGGGGCATGAGGCGCACCAGCCGTGGAGCTCGGCGCATCAGAAGCTGTTGCTGTGCCAGAACCGCCGCTCCGGCCATCAACATGACCATCAACAACCGCTGCTTCATGGCTCCAGGGGCCGTTCTGGCCTCGCAATCGGTGTGATGCTTGATGGAACGACGACAGGGATGCGCCGATCCTTCCGGCTTTGTACTGTCATCGTCCCGCTTATGGCTAACCACTGGTTGGTTTTTGGTGTGAACCACTCCGGCCACTCCACTGCCAGGCCAGCGGGTGTGGCGTCGGCAAGGCAACAGCGAACGGTGAGCCTCGCGATCAGCGGTGGACCCTCCGGCTGCCTCCAGACAAAGCCGCTGATTCGCACAGGGTTGTCAGCGACAAGATCGGGGTCTGGCTGGCTGCGCAGGTAACGCACCCATTCCGTGAGGCTGCGTTGTTCTGGCGGCAGCACAAATGCCAATTCCGGTGGATCTGGAAGGCCCTGGGGGCGGTTGCTGGCCAGGTCACTAAAGGAGGGGGTCGGCGGCACCATCAAAACCAGCACGCCCATCAAGCCGCTGAGCAGCCAGGGCCATCGCCAACGTTCCCGGCGGCCACTCTTTTGCAGCAAAAGGGCCACTCCCGCCATCAGCAACAACAGGCCGGTGACCCCCACCAGGCTGTGAAAGACCCCCCGCAGCAGCAGGTCGAGGCGGCCACTGTGGAAACTCCACAGAAGTGTGAGGCCCCAGAGCACCATCAGGGATCCGCTCTTCAGCACGACCAGACCCTCACAGCTGCCACAGGTTGATCCACTGACCGATCAGCAGCACCCCAAGACTCGCACTGATTGCAGTGATCACGATGGCCCGTGGGCGCATTAGCACCGTGAACAAACCCGCCAGTTTGAGATCAACGACGGGGCCCAGCAACAGAAACGCCAGCAGGGCTCCTGGCGTGATCTGAGCTGCAAATCCGAGGGCGAGAAAGGCATCCACGCTGGAGCAGACCGACACCACGACGGCCAGCAGCATCAAGGCCAGGATCGACGCCGTCGGTGCGCCCCCAACGGCCAAGAGCCAACTGCGCGGCAGCCAGGTCTGCACTAGAGCTGCGATCACACACCCCAGCACCAGCAGAGCCAGGAGATCGAGAAACTCGCGGCAGCTTTGATCCAATACCTGCCAGCCCTTGATCCGTTGGTTGGTGGCTGGACGTGTTGTGGTGGATGAAGCTCCAATCAGGCCACTGCTGCGCTGCAGCAGCCCCACGTTGCTCAAGGGCTGGCTCATGCGGCGTTCCTCCAGAAGCGCTGTTGCCAGCAGCTGCGTTTCCGGCAATTGCACCAGCAACAAACTCAGAAGAATCGCCAGCAGAAAGGCCCCCAACGGTCGGGCCACCAGCAGCCAGGGTTGATCGGGAAAGGCTGCCCAGGTGCTGGCCAGGACGATGGGATTGAGCACCGGCGCAGCAAACAGAAAGCCAAAGGCGGTGCCCATCGGTGCGCCGCTGGCCAGCAGACGGCGGGCGACCGGGACATTGCCGCATTCGCAGGCCGGAAGTGCAAACCCCATCAAGGCCCCGATGATCGGAGCCAGCACTGGGTTCTTCGGGAGCCTGTCGATCCATGCGCCTGGAGGCACCGCCCAACGGGCCAGCCCGGCGATGGCGACGCCCAGCAGCAGGAAGGGAATGGCTTCCAACAGCAACCCCTGAAAGATCGCCCAGGCGGTGGCGAGCTTGTCCAAGCGTTTGGGCGTCAGGGGCCTTTCAACGTTCCCAGTTCAGGCCGCCAATCGGTGGCTGTCGACATGGTTTGTTGATCGGCCCGCGCGGCAGGCTGGACCGACGTTGGCCAGGGCCTGGGATGGGTTGGTGCTTCTGGATTGATCGCGGTGGCACCTTCACCGATCTGATCGGTCGCGATCCAGAGGGGCGGCTGCATGTGCGCAAGGTGCTGTCTGAGCAGGCGAGTTCTGGAGACCCTGCGGTGTCGGCCATGGTCGCGATGCTGGATTCGGCGTCGTCTCGTGAGGATTTGGGGGATGTCGATGAGGTGCGCCTCGGCACCACCGTGGCCACCAATGCGCTGCTGGAGGGCTGTGGTGCGCCATTGCTGTTGCTCACCAATGCCGGCCTCAGGGATCAGCTGTGGATCGGCGATCAGCATCGCGATGATCTCTTTGCACTTCACCAGCCCAAGCGATCCTTCCTGGCTGAAACGGTGCTGGAGGTGGCCGGTCGACTCGATGCCCGGGGGGATGAGGTGGAGGCCTTGGTGCTGGATCAGCTGTTGCGGCGGCGCCTGGAGGAGCAGCGCCGTTCCGGTCTAGACGTCGCCGTGGTGGCGTTCCTGCATGCCCAGCGCAATCCAGTCCATGAGCAGCGTTGTGCGGCAATGCTGCGCGAGGTTGGCTTTCGCACCGTGGTCTGCTCCCATCAGGTGAGCGTGATGCCCCGCCTGGTGCCGCGGGGGCAGACGGCGTTGGTGGAGGGGGCCGTGCATCCGGTGCTGGATGGCTACCTGCAGCAAGTGCGAGGGGCGCTGGGATCTGCCACGCCACTGCGGGTGATGACTTCCAGCGGCGCGTTGCAGGCTCCCGCCAAGCTGCAGGCCAAAGACACCATCCTTTCCGGACCGGCAGCCGGAATGGTGGGAGCGATCGCGGCGGCGCGGCTGGTCGGTTTTGAGGGGGTGCCGGTGCTGGGGTTCGACATGGGGGGGACGTCGACGGATGTGTTCTGCGTGGCTTCCGCTGATGCCCAGGCGTTGCGGCAGGTCAAGGAGCAAACCGAGATCGCCGGCTTGCAGTTGCTGGCCCCCCGCTTGCCGATTGAAACGGTGGCGGCCGGAGGCGGATCGGTGCTGGAGCTGCAGGGGGGGCGCCTGCGGGTGGGTCCCCGCTCAGCCGGGGCGCGCCCGGGACCGGCCTGCTACCGGGCGGGCGGACCGCTCACCATCACCGACGCCAACCTGCTGTTGGGGCGTCTGCAGGTGCAGCGCTTCCCGGCGGTGTTCGGCGCGTCCGCTGATCTGCCACCGGATGTTGAGGTCGTGCGGCGTGCCTTCGCCGACCTTGCCGAAGCGCTCGGGCAGACCCCGGAACGCGTGGCGGCGGGGGCGTTGCAACTGGCGGTGGAATCGATGGCCGCTGCCATTCGCCGGGTGTCGCTGCATCGGGGGCAGGACATCCGTGGTGGGGTGCTGGTGGCCTATGGCGGTGCCGGTGGTCAGCACGCCTGTCGCCTGGCGGATGAACTGGGGCTCAACACGGTGCTGTTGCACCCCATGGCTGGAGTTCTCTCCGCCTTTGGAATGGGACAGGCCCGGCAGCGCTGCCGCAAGCAACTGCATCTCGGCGCTCCACTGTCTCCTGCCCTGCTTGCTGGCTTGCCACATCAGGTTGAGGTGCTGGCCCATGAGGCGCAGGAGGTGCTGCGTCGTCAGGGTGATGGTGCAGAGCCGGCCGCTGGGGCACCCGAGGTTTGGGTCAACATTGCCCTGCGTTATCCCACTGCCGACCAGACCCTGGTGCTCACCTGGTCTGCCGAGCAAGGCGTTGATGCGGTGATCTCGGCCTTCCAGGCGAGCCATCAATTGCGCTTCGGCTACTGCATCGATGACGATCAGGCCCTGGTCGTCGAACAGCTCAACGTCGAGGTCACAGCACCCCAACAGTTTGAAGCGACAGCAGCGAATGGGCCGAATAGGCCGAATGGGATTGCCGAACGAACGTCAGAACTGGCGGTTTTCCAGCTGGTGCCGATGCACCTCGAGCAGAGTGGCTGGACCCAGGTTCCCCTGTACGAGCGCAGTGCCCTGGTGCTGGATCAAAGGATCTCAGGCCCGGCTCTGATCGCGGAAGCCACCGGCTGCACGGTGCTTGAGGAGGGCTGGCAGGCACGGGTGGCGCAGGGGGACTCGTTGTTGTTGGATCGCCGGCAGCTGCAGGTCGGTTCCCCCTCTCTGGCGGAGGGTGATGCGGACGATCCGCTGCAGGCGGAACTGTTTCGCCACCGCTTCATGGCAATCGCCGAACAGATGGGGGAACAGCTGCGGCAGAGCAGCCGGTCTGTGAACATTCGCGAGCGCCTGGATTTCTCCTGTGCCTTGTTCGATGGCATGGGTGCCCTGGTGGCCAATGCCCCCCACATTCCGGTGCACCTGGGTTCGATGGGCGACAGTGTGCGCGACCTGCTGGCCCAGGTGGCTGCCGGTGATGTCGCACCGCTGCAGCCGGGCGACACGCTGCTCAGCAACGACCCCTTTCACGGCGGCACCCATCTGCCCGATATCACGGCCATCTCACCGGTGTTCTGCAACGGGGATCAGCCCAGCTTCTTTGTGGCCAGCCGGGGGCACCACTCCGATGTGGGAGGCATCGCCCCAGGGTCGATGCCGTCCTTCAGTCGCACCATTGCAGATGAGGGGCTGCTGCTGCGCAACCTGCTGTTCGTGCGCCAGGGCCGGGTCCTGTCCGCTGATTTGGAAGCGGTGTGGAGCGGCATGGCGACGCCGCCCCGCAATCCATCAGAACTACTGGCCGACCTGCAGGCGCAGGTGGCGGCCAACCAGGCTGGGATTGTGGCGCTGCAATCCCTCGTGGAGCGGGAGGGGGAGGCCCTGGTGCAACAGCAGATGACCTTGCTGCAGCAGGAGGCGGCCAGCAGTGTTCAGCGGCTTCTCTTGCGCCTGAAGGACGCCCGTCATCAGCTTCAGCTGGACGATGGCTCGTGCCTGATGGTGGAGGCCAGGCTTGACCAGCAAAGCCAACGGTTGCGGTTGGATTTCAGCGGGACATCGCCCCAACGGCCGGGCAACTTCAATGCCCCCCTGGCGGTGACGCGCGCGGCCGTGCTGTACGTGATCCGTTGTCTCCTCGACAACGACATCCCCTTGAACGAAGGCTGTTTCGCGCCCCTCGATTTGGTGGTGCCGGCAGGCTGCCTGATCAATCCGCGGTCTCCCGCCGCTGTGGTGGCCGGCAATGTGGAGGTGTCTCAGGCGCTCTGCAATCTGTTGTTCGGTGCCTTTGGTGTCCAGGCGGCCGGCCAGGGAACGATGAACAATTTCAGCTTCGGCAATGGGCGCTGTCAGTACTACGAAACGGTTGCCGGTGGTGGTGGCGCTGGGGAGGGCTTTGCGGGCTCCGTGGGCCTGCAATCGCACATGACCAACTCAAGGCTGACGGATCCCGAAGTGCTGGAAAGCCGTTATCCGGTGCGGCTGGAATCCTTCGCTGTGCGTTGCGGCAGTGGTGGGAACGGCCGTTGGCCTGGGGGCGACGGCCTGGAGCGCACGATCCGTTTCCTTGAACCGATGTGTGTGTCGTTGATCAGTGGATCCCGGCAGGTGCCTCCGTTCGGGCTCAACGGTGGGTCCAACGGAGCTTGTGGTGTGAATCTGCGCCTGGACTGTCACGGGGCGGAGCATCCCCTACCCGGTTCTGTTCAGCTGGAGCTCGAGGCTGGCGAGGCCATTCGCATGCTCACTCCGGGGGGAGGCGGCATGGGAGGTTGAGGGGGAATGCCTGGTGGGGTTGTGTGCCGATGCGATCACAGGGCTGGTTGTTGGCACTGCTGCTGAGCTGCAGCCTGACGGGGGTTGCCAAAGGCAACAGCCTGGATCAGCAGGTGTTCCAGCTGCAGCTGGTCATTGATCAGATCCGCCTCGCCCGTTCCGTGGGGGATCGCATCGGCGTGTGCACTGAATCACGCCGCGCAAACAATCTGTTGTTAGAGATTCTTCCCGCCTTGCAACGGCAACGCCCGAGCCTCAATCATGCCGGATTGCAAGACACGATTCTTTTGGGATTTGATGTCTGTTGATTCAATCTTTTGCCAAAGTTTCTCGAGGAAGTTCTCCAAATTGTTCCCGGTAGTAACGACTGAAATGGCCACGGCTGGGGAAGCCATACCGATGGGCAACTTCGATCACAGACGTTTTAGGATCACCTTTGATCAGTTCGGTTCGCACTTGCTCAAGCCTGACGTTGCGTAGAAAGGTGAGTGGAGTGAGGCCTGTGCTTTTTTTAATGGCCGATGATAAAACCGACTTGCTGGTGAACAAGCTATCTGTGAGTTGATCAATGCTAATCGGTTCTTTTGTCCCTTTCTCCAATGAGTGCTTTACGAAATTACGGACAAGATCATTGTTGGGAAGCGGCTTCTCGGCATCGGGATCAACCCCTTGATAGCAGCAGAGAGCATCGACGAGGGATGTTGCTAAGTCAGTTGTGATGGAAGGAATTTGGTTGCGACCATCGATTGTGTTGAGGCGATTTAAGATGGAATTAGATAACAAAGTAAACCGCCAAGGTTCGATGCGGCGTATGTTATTGGATGCAAGTATGTCGAGTGCAAATTCTCCATAGAGGTGATCTGCAATGTCTATTACAATTTTTTTCTTGAGAAAGCCTGCACAAAGCTTGGATCCAGGACTCACGGAGTAATAGATTTCCTTTTTCTGGCAGTTAAAGCCAGACATTGCGTTTTCTGGTAACGCATGGCCCTGAACTCTGTTCAGGTGAAGATGCGGGCCTCTTTCTAAAGCAATATTGATGATATTTGGATTTACATCGCCTGTAACCAACAAGCCCTGGTTGGATTGAATCTCCATTGCCAAAGCTTCTGGATGGTGTGAAGCGCGAATTTCGCCGCGCATGATTCCAGGAGTGACTTGTACGATATCGACACTAAATCCTAGAGTTGAGAGCAGACTTTTCAGCTCACCAGCACTCTGGAAAGACGAAAGAAGTGACCTCACTGCAGCAGCAAGAACTTAAGTATTAATACTTTATCTTTCGACGCACTTTGCGAGCCTAAAGATAATATTAAGAGTATGATGTTGGGCTTTTGTGTTGCTTCTGGCATTTGCAGCCTGATCGGTCCAGGCGTTTGGGCAGCCTGAGGGTTCAAGCGGAATGGTTCAGATTGTCCTGAAGTTGTTGCTGTTGAGTATTTGAGCGGACAAATTACGTATGTTGCTTTTTCTCAAATGAGTTCACCAAAGACTATTAAGTCGAAATCTTGGAAAGGTTCTAACAAAGACGAATGGGTTGTTGGGCAGTCCAACAATCAAAAATTTGATGGCAAAGGCGGCAACGATGCCATCGCTGGCCGCGGGGGCAATGACACCATTGTGGGAAACAAAGGCAATGACCATTTGGCTGGGGACTCCGGCAAAAATGTTTTAACCGGTGGCTCTGGTAAGGACAAGTTTTTCTTTCAATATAAGAATAGTGGGCCTGGTTACTCTAGTGTTAAGGATTTTTCCAAGGGAGATAAAATTGCCCTTGACTCCGGCCTGTCTAAGAATTACAAATTAAAGGTTAAAGGTAAAAATTCAATTCTTTTCGAAAAAGGGAATGAATTCGCTAAAATAGAGGGGTATAAGTTGAGCAAGAGTGAAATAATTGATTACAATAGAGAGGGTGTCAGTTTTCCGAAGCCTCGTTCGATGAGCGATGACTCTCGATCGATTTCAGGTGCAAGTAAATATTACGACGAAACTTGGACGGGGACGAATAAATCTGAGAAATACAAAGCTCACAGCAATAAAAGTACGCTTGCTATTGGCTTTGGCGGTCATGACACGCTTGTCGGTGGCAACAAGGCTGACAAGTTGGAAGGTAAGGATGGTAATGATCGCCTCGAGGGTGGCAAAGGCAATGACACGCTTCAAGGTGGAGATGGAAATGACGTTCTGATTGGGGGCAAAGGAAATGATGTGTTTGAAGATGATGATGGCAAAAATAAATGGACTGGTGGAAAGGGGAAGGATCGATTCGTGATTGAAGATGACGATGATGGATTTGCATCAATCAAGGATTTCAATAAAAAGCAGGATGTCCTTGAGATTGATAAGGATTACAAGGGATGGGATGATGCTCGCTATTTTGTCAAAGGTGGAAATACCCGAATCGAGCTCGATGGTGACGTTGTCGCTGAGCTGATTGGATACAAAGGAAATATCCCTAATTCTGCGATTGATTGGGATTGATTTCCGGATTTCTTTTCTTAAGCCTGGTCGAAATGACCAGGCTTTTTTTTATGGGGTGAGATTTGATTTAAGCGACTTCCCCGCCGGGCTGTTGCAGAAGCTTGAATGCTGAGGACAGCAGGGTGATGCCGAAGAGTGTTCCCAGGGCCCAGACACTGTCACTGGGCCACTCGAGCACTAACAACAGACCGATGCCTGCAGTGAGTAAACCATCCAGCAGCATCAGTGCGGCCATCGGAGCTTTCGAGCTTGCCCCCGCAGCGAGCTCCATGATTCCCTCCACCAACACCACCACTCCGGCGAACAGCGTCAGGCTGATCTCTCCTTCAATTGGGTCAATCAGGATGAACAGTGCTCCGCCGATATAGAGAAGGGCGGACAGCAGTCGGAACAGCTTTCCGGTGGGTTGGTCTTGCCCCACTCGCAGCAGTTGGCTTACTCCTGCCGAAAAGGCAACACCGCCCAGGGCAAGGGTCAGCAGCGTCGCTGAAATGAAGGGGAGAAGGATCGCTGCCACGGCCCCCAGAATCAGCAGCACCGCTGCAATTTGCCTCTGGCGCTCGGACGACATGGCAGCAAAACGTCTGAATTGACCCTAGGTCTGTTAATGAAAATCAGCATGACAACCCATTGTCGAAGGGCAGCTGCGGATTCAAATTGAGTGCAGTCAGGTTTGTCGCATGGGTTTGCTTCAGACAATTCAAGGTCGCCTGCTCCAGTACGACTCGCCGTCACGTCAGCTTCAGCAGGCTCATTTCGATGCAGCTCGACGTCTTGCTCAGGCCCAATTTCAGTTTGCTGACGCTGAATTAAGCCAGCGCCTCTGGCAGGACGTGGCTGATCGCGATCTGGATGTCGATCGGATCTTGAACCTGCTTTATGGCTGTTGGTTCCAGGAGGATGCGGCAGCGATGCGCGCTGCCGATGCCGACTATCAGGTGCGTCGCCAGCAGGAGTTGATCCCCGGAGTGTTTGAACACTGCTGAAGTGCTAGTGCTTTGTGGATCTCATCGCTGATTTGCCGGATCTGTTGTTCCAGAGATAACGCCCGATGGAATGCTCCATCCCGTTGTGCGGCATCTTGTTGATCCCAAAGTTCTAGTCTTTGGCTGAGAAGTTGTGTGAGATTGTTGTTGCTGAAGTTTGATGTTGGTTGTTGCATACCAGCATTGTTCTTCAGTTCCTGACTGATTCCAACTATTGCCTTGGTGTAAACACCGTCAGCATCTGTACGGTTGCCCCGCTGCATCAGCTGGCGTCTGAATTAGGAGCTGCATGTGCCCACCGGGCGTGTTTTTGTCATGAATATCGTTGTCCTCAACCGCCGTGATTGGCAAGACGAACAGCATGTTCGTCTGTTTGATCGCCGGGCTGATCACATTCGTGCGGTGCTGCGGGCTGCGGTAGGCGACAGCGTTCGGGTTGGTGAGCTCAATGGCCTTTTGGGTCACGGACGCATCTGCGCGATCGATGCGGATTCAGTGGCGTTACGCGTTGAATTGAGTCAGCCACCGCCGCCGCGACATCGGTTCGACGTTGTTCTGTCGTTGCCGAGGCCGAAGGTGCTGCGCCGTCTGTTCCGCACCGTGGCGGAGTACGGGGTGGCCAATCTTCATCTGATCCACAGCGCCCGAGTGGAAAAGAGCTATTGGCAGTCGCCTTTACTCGCACCGGACAAGGTTCATGACGCGTTGCTGGCCGGGATGGAACGCGCGAGCGACACCGTGGTTCCACAGGTGCATCAATACAGACGCTTTCGCCCTTTTGTGGAAGACCAGCTGAAGGACATCTGTGCGGGACGGCCTTGCTGGATTGCACAGATGGGGGCCTCCCTCGCGCTGCGCGAAACACCTCCGAGGGATGCTGTGGTGATGGTGGGTCCGGAGGGTGGTTTTGTTCCCTTTGAACTGGAGTTGGCTCAGGCCGTGCTGGCGCAGCCGGTGCATCTCGGATCGCGCACATTGAGTGTGGACACGGCCCTCACCAGCGCCCTAGCCCAGGGATGATGGTGGTCGATGTTCTGCTTCAACGGCGGCTGCAATGAACGATCTGGCTGGATTGCAAGCTCTTGTTGAGGATGTCGGTTCCGGCAACGTGATCGATGCCGAACTGCTCGAGGGGTGCCCTGTGGAGGCCCATGAACTCGATGAAATGGATGCGTCCGAGGCTGCCCAGGTCGCCGCCCATTGCTTCAGCCTTCTGTTCGATCACAAGGTGGAGGAGCTGCAGGGGCTTGAAGAAGATCTCGATGCAGGTCTGTGGTCGGGAACGGTGGATGGCTTTGGTTTTCAAATCCGTCGTGATGACGTTGGCGATCTGGTGCTCGATTTTTCGAGTCAGAAGGCGTGACGGTTGACGAGCTGCGATCTGATCTGACGGCGCGGCTTGGAGAGGTGGTGGAGGAGGTGTTCACTCGCGATGGTCATCCTGTCGATGACATCACCGAGCTCTATCAGCCATCCCCAGCTGGCTTCGGTGGTCTGCTGCGGCTGAAACGTGGCCGCCGCTTGGCTTGGGAGTTATGGCTTGTAGACGGTGACTCCTGGAATTTTCACGCGGCAGAGGTGGTCCAGTAAGGAGTTAGTTAGAGCGTCTGCGGATGCAGGCGACTTGGGCGATAGGAGAGCAGGAATTTCTGCTCTTCATTGGCATTCCGCTTGACAGCTGTGATCAGGTCTTCCCCTGTGTTCCAGACCCAAATCTGATCGTTGTGGTTTGCTTCTTCAACACTCGTGCTGAGTGGTGACCCATGGCGTGCTCGCAATCCGGCCAGGACTTCCGTCATGTCATCGATCGAGAACTCATAGGCCAGCCACTGCAAGCCCTGGGACTGACTCAACTCAAACGTGACGCGGGAGACAGGCAGCCGATCAAGCAGCACATCTTGAACTTCAAATCTTTCCTGAGGACCATCTCCGATGGGTTTGGCCTGGCCCAAATGAGCATCCACCTGCTCCAAAGGCATTCCCCAGGCCAAGCCCTCCACACAGGCTGAGGCCGGGTGCCCAGGAAGGATCACCACAAACACTGCCATTAGGCCAATCAGGAGTGCTCTCAATGGCTTGATGGCCCCATGACACGTTGAATCCATTGTGCAGAGTTTGCCTTTGTATCCCATCAAACAAAAATGAAGAACGATCTTTTTCTGACTCTCAAGGGGAGGAGTCCGCCGAAGGTGCCTGAGTCAAAACACCCATTCATGCGTCACTTTCTTTCCATAGCCCTGGCAGCTTTGATCGCGCTGATTTCGCCATCCGTGGTTTGCGCTGCAGATGTTGCCCACGGCGAGCAAGTGTTCTCCGCCAATTGCGCGGCCTGTCATATCGGTGGCGGCAACGTCGTGAATGGTCAGCGCACCCTCCAACAGGATGACCTCAAGGCTTATCTCGCCAACTACAACGAGGGGCATGAAGAGGCCATCACCTATCAGGTGACCAATGGCAAGAACGGCATGCCTGCTTTTGGCTCAAATCTGAGCGCAGCTGAGATTGCGGATGTCGCCGCCTATGTCGAATCCCAGTCAGTCAAAGGTTGGTCCTAACGCACCGGATGTTCAGCTCTTCGCAAAGCTGAGCACGATCATCTCCAGTCCATCCCCTGGCTGGGTCACCGGTCAGGGGATTTTTGTATTGAGCACGAATCTCACTCCTATAGTGAAATGCTGGTATCAGCGGGAATCAGCCGCTGATGGAAACGGGGAAAGAGCGGTGTAAATCCGTCGCTGTCCCGCAGCTGTGAAACGCCGGCTCTGCCGACGTCAGTCAGAACGCCCGCCAGGACAACACCGACGAGGATCGACTTTGAATTTTTTGCCCTTGGCCTTTCGTAGGCCATTTCAGATTGCTGCCGCCTCACTGATGGCAGTTGTCTTGATCGCCAGTCCGGCGTTTGCACACCATCCTTTCGGCATGGGTGACAGCTCTGCACTGACTGCTTGGCAGGGCTTGATCAGTGGCATCGGGCACCCGCTGCTGGGTCCTGACCATCTGTTGTTCCTGTTGGCGATCGCCTTGATCGGGCTGAAACGCCCTCTGGCCTGGGTGGTACCGCTTCTGGCCCTTGGCCTCGGTGGCAGTGTGCTTTCGCAGTTCATTCCGCTGCCTGATGCGATTGCGCCTTGGGCAGAAGCTCTGGTGTCTCTCAGCCTTGTTGCGGAGGGATTGATTGCCCTCACCGTGCTGTCACCGTTCTGGTTGTGCCCGTTGATCGCCCTCCATGGCTTTCTACTGGGCAGCACGATCGTTGGGGCTGAAGCCACGCCTCTACTGACGTATTTCCTTGGCCTGCTGTTAGGGCAGGGAGCGTTGCTTCTGCTGGTGGCGGCATGGTCCAAAGGGCTGTTGGAGCGTCTTGGCTCCCAAGGCCAGCGGCTGGGTGCTGGGATCTGGATGGGGATCGGCATGGCCTTTGCTTGGGTGGCCCTGATCGACTGAAACCCCTTGTTGAGTCTTGCCGCCATGGCTTGACTCCAAGAGATTGGTGTTGCGTCATGGGCACATCGCCCTTGATTCATGACGCTCGTTCGGCAACTGTTGTGGGCTCCTGCCGCCCTTGGCCTTCTGGCCCCTTTGGCTGTTGTCAACAGCCCAGCAGCCAATGCCGCCGAGCTCAACATCAACGGCGTCTCTGATTACGCCTCGTCTGCTGATCAGGTGACCAGCGTCACCCAGTTCTCCGACGTCTACCCCACCGACTGGGCCTATCAGGCTCTGGCCAACCTGGTGGAGCAGGTCGGCTGTGTGGCCGGCTACCCCAACGGCACCTTCCGTGGCAACCGGGCGATGACCCGCTACGAAGCGGCTGCCCTGCTGAACGCCTGCCTCGACCGGATCACTGAAGTGACCGACGAGCTGCGTCGCCTGCTCAAGGAATTCGAAACCGAGCTGGCCATCCTCAAGGGTCGCGTTGACGGCCTCGAGGCCCGTGTTGGCGAACTGGAAGCAACCCAGTTCTCCACCACCACCAAGCTGAAAGGCCAAGCCACCTGGGTGGTCGGAGCTAACCGCTTCAAGGGATCCGCCTCGCAGCGTCGTTCTGAGAGCAACAAGTTGTATGGCGGCACGACGTTCAATTACGACCTACAGCTGGGGTTGGCGACCTCCTTCACCGGCAAGGATTTGTTGACCACGGTCTTGCGTGGCGGCAATTTCGACGGAGACGGCAACGTTTTCGGCAGTGGTGGACCGTCGGGTCTGGCCAAGCTGGAAACAGCATTTCAGGAGGGCGATCGCCCCAATCTGGTGGCGATTGACAAACTCTTTTATTCCTTCCCGTTGGGTGATGACATCACCATCACAACGGGCCCGATTGTTGGCCAGGAAGACATGCTCGCGGTCTGGCCGAGCGTCTATCCCAGTGATCCAATTCTCGATGTGCTCACGGTGAATGGAGCTCCGGGGGCTTACAACAAAAACAAAGGTGCGGGCGTGGGCGTCAGCTGGGCCCCGGAAAGCGGAGCCCGCGCATCCGCCAATTACGTCGCTGCCAATGGTGCATCGAGCGACACCCTCGCTGGAGGTTTCGCCACCGATCAGGCAGGGGGCACCGGCACCCTCCAGCTGGGTTGGGAAGGTGACAACTGGGGTGTGGCTGCGCTCTATTCCAAGGTTCAGAACGGTCAAGACCTGATCGTTTACGCCACACCCTTCGCCAAGGATCACTTCAGTGCCCGGGGTGTGACCCATGCCTCTGCCCTTGGTGGTTTCTGGCAGCCGCTGCAGAGCGGCTGGCTTCCGTCGCTGTCGCTGGGCTGGGGCATCAATCAATCCGAGACCCAGCGCAAAGGCCAGGTGAGCACGAGTCAGTCCTGGACGGTGGGGCTGGAGTGGAATGACGTCTTGATGGAGGGTAATAACGCCGGCATGGCGGTAGGCCAACCCGTCTTCGCGACGGATCTTCGTGGAGGTGACACCCCTGCCGATGGTCAGTTCATCTGGGAGTGGTGGTATCAGTTCCAGGTCACCGACAACATCAGCGTCACGCCTGCGCTGTTCTATCTCTCACGACCCATGGGTGAGCTCACACCCAATGGCTCAACGTTTCAACAACTGGGCGGCTTGATCAAAACCACCTTTGTGTTCTGAGCTCTGATGACAAGGAAATACAGAGGAATCGCTCAATAACGACGTCTCACCGTTGAAACCGATTCACCTCCGGTCAAAGATCGCGTTGTAGTTGGTGCACAGACCCGACCTCACGCCAATGCTTCGGATTCAGGGGGATGCGCAGCTGCTCCGCTCATTGCTGCTTCATGCGGATAGGGCCTGCTCAGAGCGTATTGAGAAAAGATCTCAATCCGAGCCCCTTATTGAGAATGACTTGCAATATCGACAAGGTCTCTGTACTCTTGCGAGTAATTCTCATTCGCGTTAGTTCGTGACGACCTCCGCTTACCGCTTCCTTCCGGACGATCCGGCGGCACCCTTGTCGATGCCAAGGCTGCAGACCGTCTTGTTGGATCCTGCTGGCCGAGATCAGGCCACTGTTCTTGAAGTCTTGGAAGGCGTCTGTCGGGTGTATTGCCCTTGCGAAGAGACCGAGGGCATGACGTTGGCGTTCTTGCAGTCAGGTGACAGGCTCCGCACTGACCGCATGTGCAGCGAAGGTGCTTGTGTTGAAGCACTTACGGCATTGAAGTTTCGCCGTGATTCCGTCTCCACGGACGAAATGGGTATCGATGCCGTGAATGAATGGACCTTGCAGCTCCTGCGTGTCCGTCATCTCGGTCAGGCAGAACAGCGTCTTCATGCTCTTCTGGCTCTTTTGGTGAACCGACTGGGTCTCCGCTGCAGCGACTCCTATCAGCTCCCCTTTCGTCTCACCCACGATCGCTTTGGTGAGCTAATTGGAGCAACACGCGTCACCACAACGCGCCTTCTTTCGAAATGGCGTCAAGCTGATTTGGTTGCCATGGCACCTGGTGATGTCACGATGCGATTGTCTCCTGACCTCATCAGCTCATCACCACTGCAATTTTGAATGCCGTGAATGTGAATACATTCGGTGTTCTTGGTGACCTCTGCAAAGAGGCTGAGTGGATATGGCATCGTATGCAGTCAGCCAATCGCGCCGTTCAACGCTGTCAGCATCCACGCCTTGAAGAGCGGCTTATCGCAGAGATATGCCTTCATCGCAATCGATGTCTGGCAATAAAGGATTCCTTGACACAGATCAAACATCATCTTGATCCTCAGTCAGCGCAAAAGCATTTGCTGGAAGAGTTGCTCCATCGATGTTTATCAAATAAGCTGTCAGTTAATAAAATGTATTGAATAAAACCTTAATCTTCCTTGAGGCTGGCACAAGGTGTTGGCCTCATTTTTGTTTGCAATGTTTGGAAGATCGAAAATGAAAAATGGTGATTCAGTTAAGCTACATTTGACACTACGGTAAGCATTCATTGTTCATGAGTGAACATCTGGGTTAGGCATAATATAAGAGTCTTCCTTGGACGGGATCGACAGCCTCATTTCAATCCAATTTGTCGCTGGTGAATCGACAAAATTGGAGAGGTTCATTGGATATGCCTAGCCTTTTCGGCTGGGCTTTTTATTGTTTGGATTCGTTTGAGTGGATGTTGATTGCCTTTAGATCAATGCTAAACAATCATTTGTTGGATCAGTGTGAGAACGGTTCCTTAAATTAAAAGATACTCACACTAATCTACTATGCTTATTGGTTCTAAAGTTTTAGAAGAATTCATCGATCATATTGAACGTGATGACTTTGTTCGTTTGCGATGGCTCAAACGCATTCGACAATCAGGCTTTGATCAAGCACTGTCGGAGTACAGAGAGACTCTGATGGATTTAGAAACGCATCAGACCAACATTTGTCGTATCGATCAAAGTCAATGATTAGCTTGAATGTATCTGATAGCACTTGGATCTGAAACAAGCTTCAAACTCGATGACAGAAATTTTGAGAACATGATGGAGTGATATCAATTGCATGGCTTTCACCATTTTCTTTGCAACGTCAACGGGTAAAACTGAAGACGTGGCTGATCGACTTAAAGAGCTTCTGCCCGGAACAGAGGCAAAGGATGTCGACAACATTGATTCAATTGATGAGTTGGTCTCTGCCGAGTCTTTAATTTGCTGTGTTCCGACTTGGAATACGGGTGCTGATGAGGCACGATCTGGAACGGCATGGGATGACCTGGTTCAGGAAATTCCAGACAAAGACTTCGCTGGAAAATCTGTAGCCATTGTCGGCCTTGGAGACTCCTCTGGCTATTCTGATTTCTTCTGTGATGCCATGGAAGAACTATATACAGCTTTCCTTCAATCTGGTGCCAAGTTGATTGGTAAAGTGTCGACTGAAGGTTATACCTATGATGATTCTAAAAGTGTGATTGATGGTAAGTTTTGTGGTTTGGCAATTGATGAAGACAATGAGTCGGAGCTTACTGACCAACGACTACAAGCGTGGGTTCAACAAATCAACGCTGAGTCATAAGCTCTCTTCTTGAATCCCACTGAAGCGCCCATAAGGGCGCTTTTTTTAGCGGTGTACCCAGTCCACACGAACGTCCTTGCGCTGGTTGAGGTATTTATCAATTGCCATCGCTGCAATGCACCCATCTGAACAAGCAACAACAGCCTGTTTGAAAGGAGTATTGCGAATATCGCCGATTGCCCAAACCCCTTCAATATCCGTCATCATGTCGTCGTTGATACGAACTCCACCATTGGCATTGATAGGTATTAGGCCTTGGAGGTAGTCGGTAATGGGTAGGGAACCAGTTGAGTAAACAAATGCACCTTGGACAACGATTTCCTGTGCATCATTTTGCCCAAATGATTGTACTTTGACGCTGGTCACTCCATTCTCGTCTCCCTCAATAGATGTCAACCGTGTTCTCTTCCAATGCTTGACATTGCTAGAATCAAGTAATAATTGAATTCCAATTGAATTCATGTTCGGTTTGTTGTTAGTAATCCAATGGACAGTTGACGCGAATTTTGTGAGAACAAGAGCTTCATCGATTGCTTCTTGATTGGATCCATAGACCACAACCTCCTGATTTTTGTAGAAAGCCGCATCACAGGTCGCGCAGTAACTCACACCTCTGCCAAGAAACTCATTCTCACCAGGAAGTGTCGACGCCCGACCCATCGCCCCTGTTGCCAAAACTAAAGTTTTACCGATAAAGGTTCCTTCTGGTGTATAAACGATTCTTTCCGTATCAGAGATACTAATACCATACACCTGAGCTTGTTTATATTCTGCTCCATAATTGATAGCTTGTGTTCTCATGATGTTCAGCAGTTCCTCTCCAGAGACGTCACCAGCTACTCCTGGGTAGTTAGCAATCTTGTGAGTGATCGCCAATGCTCCCACCGCTTGATTTTTATCAAGGATGATTGTTGATAGATTTGATCTCGCTGTATACAAGGCACAAGAACAGCCTGCCGGCCCCCCACCGATAATTACAACATCCGCTCTTTTCATGTTTGTCATGAGTTCCTCTTGATAATGCTCAGATCTTGAAACTTTTCACAAGCTAAGGCAGTACTTTCATTGGGTATCATATCGATGAAAGACTCAATCATTTTTGAGGTTTGATTCCACTCGTTGAATGGAAAAAAATGTCGACCACCAACGATTTGTTGATAGCAGTCGCCTGGTTTTAAATTTTCTTTCCATCGATTAAAACTACATGGATCAACAACAAAATCTTTGCCTCCATTGATCACAAGTGTTGGAATTTCAGATTTACTGAGATTTTCTATCTTTGTGTTCCCAATAATCGATCCATTGACGAAGTCACTATCTAAGCATTTCGCCAATAATCTTGATATTATCGTATGAACATGGTCGGCATGAGTGTCTATAAGAAGACGGCTTAAGTGGCTTAAAATGTGATATCTAGAGCATGGTAGTTGGCTTCGCATGCTCTGGTAATGTGCGGTCCATTGATTGTTTGAATTGCTGTCGACTGATAATAATGACACCGAGGAGATGTTCTTTGGATATTTTTTGGCATAAAGATAAGCTATTGTGCCACTTATCCCATGCCCTACCAAGTGAACGGGGACAATAGTTTTTTCAATCGTTTGCTTTAACAGTGCATGAACAATATCAATATCGCAGGATTCATCTGGGTCATGTTCGAATGACCATCGTTTTACATCATATCTTTGACCTAAGCTTTGTGCCGTTCGTTTGAAGAGGCAATAGAGAGATGGTTGGAGATCAATCCAAAGTATTTTTCTTTTTTTCATGCGTTCATATTTTTAATATTTTCATATGACTTCGCTTGATGCTCTTCTCAGAGCAAACAAACCATTGTGTTTTTTATCACAACTTGAATGCTCATTGGCTTTGGGATCTGCAGTACAAAGCATGATTTTCCCCTGTTTGACTTGATGCTTTATTCGCTTTATCAACTTCTTTCCAATGGGATCAGCTTGTGGCTCGTACTCCAGTATATCTTTAAAGATCTTTTCATTGATTTGTTGAAAGCATGTGATCTGTAAATATTGATCTACGAGATTTGATTCACTTTTGCTCACTTCGTTCATTTTCCAAGTCCATTCAATGAGTCTTGTTATTATCACCAAAGCTCATCTTCACAATCCGTTTTTACGATCAAATCGGATGTTGCATAAGCTACGCATAGCAGCGTATAACCATTCTCCATTTGATCATCGTCAAGAAAGCTCTGATCTGATTGATCAATTGTACCTTTAATTATTTTGCCAACACAGGTGCTGCATGCTCCCGCTCTACAGGAATAGCTCATATCAATTCCAGCTTGTTCTGCTGCTTCAAGTATATATTCATCATCGGGACAATCAAAGTATTTGATTCCATCAGGGAGCCTTAATTCAATTTTGAACGTCGACATTTGATAAAATAAAAAAAATATACTACGCAATGCTAGGCGTGTATCTGCCTTTTATTTATCTTCCAGGTGTTTCATTGGCTACTTCTGGGATCAACCTTTGTTTGCATGCACTTTTGTTTATTTGAATGAACCCTGGGTTACTCTTGATCGTAATTTATGGAAGCGAATGCAAAGGTTTCACCGTATTCTTAAAAAAAGTTCCTCGATTAATGAACAAACAATCTCCATCAAAGGTCTCCCACTATCTAGGTACTGCATCTGGATGGCGTAAAAAGCGATTAAGGATCGCTATGGCGTTGAGAAACCAAGGATGGAGTCATCAACTCATTGCTGAATATTTAGAAGTCTCACCTAAATCACTGATGCGTGACATTAAATGTTTTGTCATTGATCCTCAGGGCTTGAATGCTTCCCCTTAAGTTATTTTTCTTTTAATTTTAAATCATCAGTGTTCTTTCACCCTTGTAGTGATGCGGGCTTGTTGTTGCCTTGATCGAGTTCATTGTCGATCAGCAATAAGGCTGCTGCCTGATTGTCGGCGAACTTCACGCGTCCGAGGAGGTGTGCAAACTCGTGTTCAGACTGTGTTTGCATCTCTACCATTGGGTCTAGAAATACCGTTGTGCGTGTATCAGTTACCCGCTCTGCCATGGAGTAAAGCTGCTGTAGCGATGATGTTACGTCAACTTCCATTTGAAATGCAGATGCCATGACATCTGCTGGCGATTCCCAGATCTGCAAGGGAGCTTCAACTGCCTTCAATGACACACTCTGCCCACGAGCAATAATGTACTCTGCAAACTTTGCTGCATGTTCGTGTTCACTGCTTGATTCATCACGAAAAAACCGAGAAAATCCTCTCAGTTCTCGTTCGGCAAACCATATCGCTGCTGCAAAGTAGGAGGCGTGTGCCTGCCTTTCCATGTTGAGATGGTCTTGGATGGCATTCAACAGATCAGGAGCAATAACTTCCGCTACTGCACGACCTGAGGGACCACGCTCAATAGATGCAGAGGCCCTAGACGTCGAAGTTGAAAGCATACTCTTTTTGTCAGTGACCAAATGATACGCACTTGTGAATCGAATTGCAGCCCTTGCGTGTCGTATGCACCAAGTTAAATGAGAGTCATTATCAAGAGAGAATAACTCTCATGTGTATTTCTACTTCTTTTGGTGCTGAGTCAACGCCAACCTGCATTTGCCATCACCTGTATTGCAGTTTTTTGTGTGGAACCAAGGGTGCTTATTGCAACATTGTCAGGAGTGAATTCTCCAAATCTTTTCAACTCTTTTGCTGTTCCAAGCCCTTTTAATGGGTACTCATATGTTGGGCCGGCAATTAATCGTGTTCCCTGTGGTGATGAAAGAAATTCTATAAACTGAATTGCCTCTTTTTTATTCTTGGCTGATTTCGCAACACCAGCCGCACTAATATTTACATGTGCTGGGTTAGGCATAATCAGTTTTATGTTTGACGTGATTTTTTGATCATTCTTTCCGCTTGCTCCTGCCTGCATTCTCGCCAAGTAATAATGATTGACCAGTGCAACGCCACATTTTCCTTGTCCCACTGCACGAATCAGTGAAACGTCACCAGAGAAGTATGGTTGGTTTACGTTGCCCACCATCTGTTTGACCCATGCACTCGCTTTCGCTTTGCCTTTCAGAACGATTTGGTCGGCAACAAGCGATTGGTTGTAGACGTTTTTTCTTTTGCGCAGGCAAAGCTTGCCTTTCAAACTTGGCTTGGATAAATCTGCATAGGTCTTAATTGTATTTGGATCAATGATTTTTGGATTTACGATGATTGCTCTGACGCGCCTTGTGAATCCAAACCATCGATTGGAGGGATCTCGATACCGCGCAGGAATGTTTTCTATCAGCTTTTGTGTTTTGACTGGTTGCAGGAGTCCCGCTTGTGCTGCGTTGTTAATTCTTGCCGAGTCGACCAACAAGATGACATCTGCCTTTGAATTGCTTCCTTCTCGTTTAAGCCGTTCGACAAGTGAGATGCCTGTTGCCTCGATCAGCCTTACTTTGATTCCGGTTTGCTGGCTAAATTGTTTGAACGCTTTCCTATCAGTATTATAATGACGGCCCGAGTAAACCCTTACTTCCTTTGCCTCCACTGAGGGTATAGCGATGAGTGGGGCGGCTAGAAGCAAGGGCGCAAAGAATCTGAGCATGTCTAGAATCACATACCAACCCACCTTACTTCGCTTAAGTGCGTTGTCAGCTTTATATGAACGTAGTTTATGTAGCAAATGCTAAGAGCTGTTCAATGCCTTCTTCTTTGTGAACCATGGAATTTCTTACCCATACGTTGTTGCCTGATGACGAAATCAAAGATATTCAACAGCGACTCTTGGCTCCTGACCTGCCTTGGCGTGATGGTCGTCTAACTGCAGGTGATCAGGCGGCGTTAGTTAAACAGAATCATCAACTTGCCCCTGATTCGGAGCTCACCATTTCGATCACGAAGCGAATTTCATATGCGCTGACCAACGATCCACTGATTAAGAGTTTTTCACTTATTCGGAAGGTTCATAGCCTGTTGATTTCTAGATCTAGCTCTGGTGATAGCTATGGTTGGCATGTCGATAATCCTTTCTCTCGGTATGGACGCCGTGATCTTTCATTTACAGTTTTCTTGAGTGATCATGATTCCTATCAGGGTGGCTCGTTGTCGATTCAAAGTGGTGGAGAGACGACGACTGAATTTCGATTGGCTGCTGGTCAAGTTGTTGTTTATCCTTCCTCCACGCTGCATTGTGTTCAACCTGTAGAAAGTGGAACACGATTTGTTTGCGTTGGTTGGATTGAAAGCTATGTGAAGTCCTTGGAAGATCGTTCCCTGCTATTTAATCTTGATGCCGGGGCTCGCGGAATGCTTGCCCGTTATGGTCGATCCGATGAATTGGATCTGATTTTTCAAAGTTACACCAATGCTGTTCGACGTTTATCGTCCTGATTTGTAGCTTTTGATGCTTCTTATTGCGTCCTTCAAGCCTCGTTAAGCTTGATGTTTGGCATAATAGAAATTTGCGTCTTGTTATGTCCAGGCCATCCGCAATTTCTGTTTTTGTTGCTGCCACTTCGCTTCTCGTCGCCTCTGCGGCTGTTCCAGTTGCCCATTCTCAGAATGCTGGTGGACTTCAAGAATGGAACACCGACCAGGGTGTTGACGAAGAAAGCGTGATGGACTCCGATGCAGCTGCCTTAAAGAAAAAGGCAGAGCAAGAGGATGTTTGTGTACCCATTGGTGAGGGTGAGAACTGCTGGTAAATCTGTTTACCTGATTCTTGGAGGGGCGTTTGCCCCTCTTTTTTTTGGCAAAAAAAAGCGCCCCGTGGGGCGCCCTTTTGTTGACCAAATCAGGATCAGAATTTGAAGGTCGTCTTGACGAGACCGCCAAATTTGTTGGCACCATCAACTTGATCTTTGCCCTTTGCATCATCAACCCAGAACACAGCAGGTGTAATGGTGATGTTGTCGGTTACACGGAAATCGTAATAACCTTCGATGGCAAAGTTTTCATCGCCAGGCCCTCCATTGCCTTGAACTTCAGTGGCATAGCTGGAGTAGGAACCGAAGCCAAGCCCCAGTTTGTTGCCTTCCATGAAGGCATCAGGCCAGTTGAGACCAACCATCCAGCCCTTAACGGCTTCAGAGTTGCCGCGGTATTCACTATCAGACCATCCGAAATCAATACCTGCACTGATGGTAGGAATGAATCCGCTGTCTTCAGGTGACCAGTAGCCGCGAAGGCCAACGGCGTGGAGAGGGTGAGCCAGATTCTTTGCCGTGGGTGTGGAGTAACCCATGGCCGCCTTGGCTTCTGTGTTGATCGTGCAGGTTTTCACACCCAGCTCGTCAGTTACACAAACCTTGTCCTGCTGAGCATTCTTCAGAGCGTAGAGCGCTGAAACATGCCATTTGCGGTTGCCGTAGCCAACTTGGCTGAGCAGGTAAGCATCGGTGTCTTCACCGAACATTTGCTTTTTGGAACCGCTCTTCGCACCGTCACCACCGTCGGCAACGTAGTTCACAGCAATGTTGAAGGCTGCATCACCAGGATCGACATCCTGACGCCACTGCACACCAAAGCCTTGACCCGTGCTGGCACCCAGAACAGCACCGTAACCACCCAGCTTGAATGCCTTAAGGATCGGCTTGTAACGGGTGGGTGTTTCGATCATGTAGTAGTTCTCGATCAACGCACCAACGGTGACCTTGAACTCGTTACCGATCGGGAAGCTATACCAGAGCTTGTCCACCTTGATGGTGTTGTCGCCGCTCTTGGCATCAGCCAGATAGGAGTCGGACTGGGTCCAGACGTTCTTCATGTTGCCCGTGCGCAGACGGGTGTACAAGCGATCCTTGCCAGTGAAGGAGGTGTCGAGGTTCAGTGTGTAGCGATAGGAGAAGCTGAATCCATCGCTGTTGCAGTCACCACCCTTCTTGTTGCACTCATCGCGATCGTCATACTTCACTGCGCCAGTGAAGAAGTCAGCCTGACCACGAAGCTTGGTGGTGGTGGAGAACTGGGTTGCTTCCAGTTCGCCAACGCGGGCCTCGAGGCCGTCAACGCGACCCTTGAGGATGGCCAGCTCGGTTTCGAATTCCTTGAGCAGGCGACGCAGCTCGTCGGTCACTTCAGTGATCCGGTCGAGGCAGGCGTTCAGCAGGGCAGCCGCTTCGTAGCGGGTCATGGCCCGGTTGCCACGGAAAGTGCCGTTGGGGTAGCCGGCCACACAGCCGTACTGCTCCACCAGGTTGGCCAGAGCCTGATAGGCCCAGTCGGTGGGGTAGACGTCAGAGAACTGGGTGACGCTTGTCACCTGATCAGCAGACGAGGCGTAATCAGAGACGCCGTTGATGTTGAGCTCGGCGGCATTAGCGCCACTGGCCAGAAGGCCAAGGGCAGCAGGAGCCACCAGCAGTTGCTGGAAAAGCTTCATTTGAATTCCTCACACAGGAAAGCCCAAAATGGGCATGCCCATAATGTCGCTGCGCTGTATTCGCTGTTACTCGTTTTGCGCACTTCAAGGTAGCTTTTTATACGTTGCGTTGTTCGTTGGGATCGGTGTCTTGCCCCAGGCACCTCTCCCAGCGTGTTTCATGTGATCTAAGTCTTCGACAGGCTTTTATGGTCTGGATCAGAAGACATGCTTTTTTGTGCTTTTTTTTACTCTTCCCCTGGTCTCAAGTCTGCACATGGGATTAAAGTTCAGAGACTGACTTTTGTCGGATCATGGCTGATTCTTCCGAGAATGCTTTGCGGCAAAGCAAAAAAAAGGGGTGTAAGAAGTCTAAGTGCTCTAAATGGAAGGGTGGAACGTGTCGCTGTGGTCACTGATGTTCTCTGCGGGCAATATCAATTGTTTTTTTAATTCATCGATGTAGATCTTATCTGTTTTTCTCAGAGAGCTTATGCTTCTTGATACTGTAGACCTTGAAGACCCAATGATTTCAGCAATGCGTGCGTGAGATAGGGTGTGTTCCAGGAGATAACCGTCTGTCGTTCGCCTGCCCAACCTTGTTGTCAGTAGTTGAAATAATTTTATAATTCGCCTTTCAATATTTGATTCGTGTCTCACGATATGTAGCTCTAGGATCCAGTCCATGATGCTGTCGTTGATATATTCCTCTGTTGATTTTTCGTATTTCAACCAGTAACTTGTTTCGGTTATTGCTTCTACAATGATTAGCAATTCATCTGGATAGTTGAATTTGCATGGTTCAGATCTGCTTGCAAAAGCAAGAGTTAAATCGTTTTTGTTGCTTTCATCGTGAGTTCCCAGCCTGGTGATTCCGTGAATTACTTCAATCTCCACATGCATTCCATTTCTTGGCTTCTCAAGAATCACTGTTTCTGAGGCACTCAGCGTTATTTTTCTGGCTTGGATGGAGCCATGGCTACGCGACGTGCTCATTGACGTGCGGCCTTGTAGCTTTTGTTGCTTGTTAAAGTAGCTTCTATGCAGTCCTGTGTTTTTTTATTAGGTATGAAATATTTGCTCAAAATGTTTTTTTCATTTAGTGGTTTTTATAGCACGTATCGGATCGTTTGTATTGCTTTTTCTTGTGATATTTGCTCTTTTTGAGTTGCGATACGACACGCTTCGTCGTCGAGATAGTAGTTCCCCGTCTGTTAACGCTTCAACCAAAGCATTTTTTCCGGCCTGATCTTCTTCAGGGTCTCCATGTGCTCATTGGTCAGTGCCTGAGCAGCTTGATGCTGGCCTTCAAGCGATAGGTGGGATGCGCGTCGAAAACACCAATCTTTGATTTCGTTCAGGGTGTTGGCTCTATGAATCTTTTTGGTCTTGTTTTCTGATTGCATGTCTTCGATGATCAGTCAGCATATTCTTTCGTACTTAGTTCCTTGTTCGCATTTTTATGTACCTCTGCGCGTAGTAAATGGTTGCATCTTGTGTAGTTTGCACTTTTTCTGATCGTTTGTGTTTGCTTCCTGAGGCTTTTTGTGACATTCCCCTTTGGTGCATGCAATCCCTCTCTTCGCCATTTCTGTATATGCGTCGTTGCTTTCGTGGGGCGGCGTATTGGCTTAAAGTGATAATCATTCTCGCTTGATTGTTCTCTCTTTGTGTTTGTTTGAGCTTGTTGTTTCCTTCTCTGGCTTTAAAGCTCTATAGGTATCGAAAGATAAATTCTCTGCTATGCCCTCCACCATGCTTCGTTGTGCTTGCGAGCGCTGCACATGCGAGGTCCAGGAGTCGAAGGCCGTGTTGCTCAACGGTCAGAGTTACTGCTCCGATGCCTGTGCCACTGGACACCCCAATCACGAGCCTTGCCATGGCACTGGTTCCTGTGGCTGCACTTGTGCTGATTGATGCTCAGGGCTGATGGGGAGTTGCTCCCATCAACGGCTTGGCCTCAGCAGCATCGTTAGCCCAGACACGGTCACAACAATCGTGAGCCCTCCCAGCAGGATGGGGTAGACGGGCTGCAGGTTCAGCCAGCCGAACTGGCCTGTGTGCAACTTGAGCAGCCAGAAGGCATCAATGTTCTTCTCCAGCAGCAGGCTGTAAAGGGAGCCGGTTCCGGCTGTGATCAACAGAGGTGCAGCCGCGATTGGCACCAGCCAGCGATGGATGCGTCGCGCTCGACGGCTGGTTTTGATGCTCGGTTTCATTGCTTGCGCAACTGTCTGTGGAGCTCCCGTTCATCAGCGCAGGGCATCCAGCGTCCGTTGTTCTCGTGAACACTGGCGCATCCGATTTCAGCGGCCCGCTCCTGGGCTTCGGCCTCGGTGGCGTAGAGGCCTTTGCCGTGGCCCAAGGCTGGGGTTTGCTCCACCAAGAGGGGCAAGAGGCCGAGGGCAAGTGCCGTTAATGGTTGGATAGCGCGCATTGGTTTAGAAGCCTTCGCAGTGTTCGACGGCTTTCAGGTAGTTCATCTTGCCGGGGGCTGTTTCTCCCTTGGGGTTGATGCTGGCCCGCATCGCGATCTGCGCATCGATGCAGCGGTTGTAGCGATCGGTTTTGATGGCCTGCGGAATCAACAGAACAGCAATGCAGAGCAGACTGAGGCTGCTGATGGCGGCAAGCACGGGGTAAGCATGAGCTCGCACCATTTCGCGAACCGTTAGCTGCTGTTCGCTGTGAGCATCCATGCACCGTTTTCAATTGATCCCAGCGTATAAACCCTCGGTGTGTTGGGCCGCCTTGGATCGCTGAGGAATCAGCCAAACCCACGGCCTGATGCCTGGGATGGATTTCCAGCACTTCGAAACTCGATGTGATCCGTTGCGGGGTCATAGAGGGTGTAGTTCTTGCCTTCGCCAATTCCAATCACGCTTCGCTTGGGCACGTCCTGTTGGCTTTGCAGTTCACCGGCATGGTCCTTCACAAGTGATTGGATGCTCCCAGCGGAGAGCTCAAGCCGGAATTGACGCTGACACCGCGCTGTGAAGAGCCGATTGACATCCAGCCGAGTCAGGCGATCCAGCAGTACCAGTGCTGATGTGTCTTCCGTCAGCCGATCACCAACATCAGCCGAGCTGCCATGAATCAGAGCGCAGTCGAGTTCGATGAATCCGAATTGCAGCGATGCCAGCCAGTTGAGATGGTCTGCATCCACGGCAGCAAGCAGCTCACTGACACCAGCCTCGCCGTGCTCTTCTCTGAGACTTTCTGCTTTTCGGTCTCCTCTGTAGCCGCACTCAGCGAGCAGCTGCTCCTCCCACCATCCATAGATGCATTCGGGCTGCAGATCCGTGCGTCTTGGATGTCTCAGACGCTCAAGAAGTGAATTGCAGTTGCGTTGTGATCCGATCAGATCGCCGAGAACAAAGAGATTCGCAACACCTCGTTGTTGCTTCAACTCTGTTTGGATCTGTTCGTAGAGATCCAGGTCTCCATGGAGACCACTCACCAGGGCCCAGCGTTCCATCAGCGCTCTTTCCGTGTGTCGTTGTTGATGGGGCAAACTTCAAGACTGCATTCATGCCAATGCTTCTTGATGCCGACGTGGGCGGTGTTGTGCCTGCTGTTGCGCCTGCGTCGTGCTTCTTTTGCTGGGTGCTTCAATCCAACCGAGAATCATTCTCACTAGTCTTATAGCCCTGCCTCTGCGATTCGACAGCCGATCTTGACGAATGCTGCTGGCGAACGTTTCGCCAGCAGCATCAGCGTTGCAAGCACTCGCAAAAGTGATGGGGTTGATGTTGACTGCTATTGCTGTTCAGATGCTCGTCGACGGACTTGTGTCAGTCTTTCCATTCCTGAGTCAGGCTGCTTTCTGAACCGAGGTTTGTTTCACAGGAGAAACAGGAAAGTGACAATAAACATTGATCCCAGCAAAAAAATTGTGTCCTCTTTCCTGTTGGAGTCAAAGGGTTCGTAAGGCTCGGGAATCATCGGAATGGCTGTTGAAAGATGCAAGCTAAAGGATTCCGCTGCTTGGCAGAGGTTGACTTGCTGAACGGTTCCGCTCGTGCTGGCATCGCGGCCCCGGGCAATCATCGATAACATTGATCCACAACGCGGTTGGGCTGAAATGCCAGCACGCGCGAACCAAATAACGTCACCGACCAATGAGCAGAAGAGGAATTCACCCCTTGCTGATGGGGCTAGATAAGCCTGAGGATCCAGCAGAGGACGCCATTCCCAACACGCAAGACAGCGACAAAGTAGAGACCTCGGGGCTTGAGTCGGCTCAACGCAAACGTTATCTGCGATCTGAAGAAGACGCCTCGGATCGACAGGATTGACCCCTCCTATGGGGCTGTGATTACTGCCTGATGACGGCAAGACAGTCAAGGACATTCCGATTCCCCATGCGATTTACAAACTGAGTGAATTCAGCCTTGGTCTTGAGGTACCCGGGCGTTCGCTTGAAGTGAGCACTCATCAGTTTCACCAGTTCGTCTCGTTCTGGTTTCAGTTCCAGGTTCGGTAGTTGAATCATGAGCCTGCTGTTGATTGAACACCAGTCTTCCCCGAGCTTCATTGGCCGACATCCCCGGAATGGGGGAGCTTGCCTCGGGTCTCAATCCCTCAGATGGGGGACGTGATTTCTCCCCGGAACAGCGATGGTGTGTTTACGGGGTGTGAGCCCCACACATCAGAGAGATCAAATGCAACGTCAAAACACAATTGCTGCTCCCGCTGTTCATGCTGCATCATTCGCCTGGCTGCAACCTCATGAGGCAAGAGCTTGGTCACGTTGAGGCATGCTTGCGGCTGTTAACTCTTGCATCAGAGTCCTGACGTCTAATGGGGCGAATCTGTCCATTTAGACCAGCTTCGGAATAAAAAAAGAGTCGTTTTCAATGTTGAAGTTAAAAGAATCAGGTGAGATATGTTAAAGGGAGAATTATTGGTTCCCATTCATCCATCCATTGGCTCTGTTATGCATTCAGATTGATGCTGGTTTTGCCTTGAAAAAATTCTGATTTGTTTTTAATCTAAGCCAAGACATGCAAGGGACATGAAGGCGTCATCATTTGCGTTATCCAGCTCCCGTTACAACCTTCTCCACTATCTTGATCGTCATGATTTCCATTGCCGTTATTGCAGCAGCGATTGGGACCACAGAGATGCTTTTCGAATTTTTAGATCGCTACCACCGAAACAAAAATGACAGGAACCAGTGCAAAAGCCCATCTTTATGATCGACTGATGGAACCCCTCAGGGGCTGCAAAGGGCTCAACGTTTACAGGCACAGCCTGATGAAGCGGGTGATGTCGATGCCAGACCTGGAGGTTCGAGAGCGACTTGAGCATCTGGAACTTCTCCATCAACCGACTCAATGACCAGATTGACCGCCAGTAATGACGGGTTTCACCTGAAAGGCAGCCAGCCTTCGAGACAAATGATCACCTCATATATGATGGTGAATACTCGTCTGAACGCGGTCAGATCACTGAGGAAGCTATTCAGGAATGTCGTGTGAAATTGGTCTAGGTCGATCAGATGAATCTGACAAGGGTTACTGGCAATAACTCTTCACCCCAAAGCCCCTTAGATAGATACGATCACTACTTTTGTTCCCAGGTCCGCCTTGACTGACGGTTGCGTCTTCTACTTGTGCCGACTCTAAATGCCAAGTATGTGTGAAGCACAATCGTCGTTAGTACACCACCGTATAACCAAAAAAATTCTATGTTCTCGCACATTTCGTAGGAACCCTTACATCCCAAATCTATCCATACCATTCCGCTAAGGAGAATGAATATGCTGAACAGCTGAGAAGCGACAAGAACTGAGAGCTTGAGGAAGGTTATGAATTTCATGGATCGCTTGGCATCTGAAGTTGATTTCATCTAACTGCCAACAGTCAGTATTATCAATGCTGCTATCAACAGAACCACAAGATCCATTCCAGTTAGTAATGTTTTATTGAATGCTGATACAATAACCTTGCAGGCGACCAAGCAAGTGAGTAAGATAATTAGTTAAGAAATAGGGATTCATGCGAACAGGCATCTAATCCTTTCTAGCGTAGTTCTGAGTAGCCAGTCATCTGTTCCCGCAACTTTGTCGACTCTCGGATGCATTTGATTGCCTCCCGTCTATCTGTTGATTGCAATATGATGATCAATCGCTAAAGTGCAATTAAATCATCTGTCTTCATGACTTATCTTAAACAACTCGTCATATTTGTAGTAATCCTTCTGGCTCTTAACTTCTTTCTTGACCTGCATGTCTCGATCATTGGCAGCGTCGTTCTATCTATTGTGATTTCCTTTGTGATGAATCGGATACGATGAAATCACTTACAGGGCCAATCATTCTTTTGCTGATTGCTGCTTGTGTTTATTTGGCAAGCTTGAGCGCAAAGAAGGCTGCTGTCAAAAAAGACTGGGTCAAGATCAGAGCATGCATAGCAGAATCAGCGAAGATACTGAACGACGAAGCAATGAGGACGTACCGGCTTATTGATTGGGATAATGTTACTCCCGAACAAATAGATGACCGCACAAAGTTATTATCCCGACTTAATGTCGAAAAGATTGATAGAGACTCTGAATGCAGAGAAAATTATTCTTTCTAAAGTTTGTTTCAGACATCTTTCCCTTGGTCGCCAGAACCACTTCCAATTGCCCTTGTATTGCTGATAGCTCTTTACCCCAAAGCCCCTTGATCAATCATCAACCCAATCATCTATAGAAGGGTGATGGCTAATAGAGCAATGAATAGAAATGATTCTAGTATTTTTGGTCTCTTTCTCATAACACTGAACGATATATACACACTCTCCTCTGTGAGCCTTATTCCATTACTGAGAGAGCCGTCAGACCTCTCTCATGAACTGGCAATTGCAAACCTCACCACGTTTAGATGGGTAGGTGGTTCTCCTCGCAATACTTCTGGATCCTCTCGTGGAACTCAGCTGGCACTGATGCACCGATCCTGATGTCTGCCTTAGGTCTAGGTTGAAACCGAACAAAGGATTGTTCCATATTCCGTGATCGTTGTTATGGGTATTTGTATCAACGACCTTGTATCAACCTTGTGTTCAGTTCAAGGGTTGACGCAATATACGGAAAAAGGTCAAAAATGGTATCTGGCGCGTGATGGTTTTCAATTGAATTCTCAGCAAAATTTCCTCTTATGTTTGATCTTAGTATTTAGTTCCCAAACGGTATTGGTCTCCCTTCCAGAGGTCGCTCCTGGGGTGTTCCAGGAGGTTCTGGGCTGGTCAGCGGACCCTGGTGCAGCCCGTCGACCTCTCCTGATGTGTGGATTTAGAGGCCTTGGATACCCTCAAGACACCCCTTCTCTTCCTTAGGGACTCCTTGAGGAAACTATTTACAGTTGTTTATATCGTTGACAAGAACTACCCCCCAAACCCACTGAGACGACAGGGATCTGAGGGGATAAGTCTTGAACAGGGATGTTCAGATTTGCTTGGCCGTTCCTCCCCGATGGAAAGACGGCCTAACTCGCTCGTTTGTGCATTGCAGTCGACCTAATCAGTGAAGCTGGTTTCGTGAAGCGAAATGCTTTATCGAAGAACAGTGAACTGAAAGAAAAAGGTCGAAGCGTCTGGCTTGTGGCAACCCTGGGGCCATTGGGACCAGGTGTGAAACAGAACTCCTAAGGGGCACCTAATCACGGTGCAGAGGAGTGTCGACTGATCAGACGCACATCAGTGTCGTCACAGACGAAGTGCTCACGGTTGGGTTGAAAAGTTGGAGCAGGGGCCAAAAAAGTCAGGCTGCTTCTGCGATGTGCTCAGGTGGAGTGTCGGCCGTCATGGGCTCCTCCGATCTCGATGAACACACTCTCGTCAGTGGCGGAGCACCAGGCAATCAGCTGTCGTGCTCATTGCCTTTTGGGGCCGACCGACCGATCGTGGGAACGGCGTGCCGTGCCAAGTCTCTGGTCTGTTCTGACGAAGCGAGACACTCACCCATGGGCCATGCATCTGCGCCTGGCGTCGAGGTCATGACACTCCAAGAGCGAGTCACCAAAGTCTTTGAGGGCGACTGATGGGTGTGGCAGGTGGGCAGTTCCGAGTCGAAGAACTGAACCCTTTCATGGAATGGCACCTTCACACGACTGAAGCGTCGCTGGCGGTTGCCTCTGAATCAGCAAAGCGGATTGCCAGGATGATCGGAAGGAAAACCAGAGTGCTGAACGAGGAGGGAGCCGTTCTGACTGAGGTGGATCCATGAGAATGGCGTCGATGAGGGCGCTGGTAAGGCCATTGCTCCTCTTGCTGGTGGCTGCGCTACCCGCACGTGCAGTGCCGCTCCCCCTGGTTTGCGAACTCACCAGTGAAGAGGTGCCTTCGATCAAGATTTTGCTGACTGAACGAACTGCTCTTTCCCTCAAGGGCGAGTTGGTTCAGGGCAGGGAAACGCTGGGAACATTCCTGACGGGTCAATCCAATGGCTACGGGAGTGTCTGGTGGTCGTTCAATGACCAGCACGACAACAGTGACGGAACCTCCGTGCTCTTCAAGGGCGATCAGCATTGGAACCCTCACCGACGCATTCCACGTCCATCAGAAACGAACAGGGTTCTTTTCGTGGGACTTGCGTCTGACCTCTGGTATTGGAACAACCCTTATGCACCTGATCACTTCAGGGGGAACATTGACCTCCTGAAAGCAGCAGCAGGTTTCTGGACCATCTCTGACCGATGTCTTGGCGGCCGGATTGTGCGTGGCTGAAACGAGACCCAATCAGTTCGGTACCTAACAAGACACACACTTTGGTCGTTGCTCCGCGAATCAACGGAGAGCTTTGCCTCAACAGCTGCTTTACATCCACAGGCTGCAGAGCTGGTTATCCCACACTTCATCTGGCCACCTGGCCTGTCTTGCCTCAAGTGGGCTGCTGGTCCCTCTGTGGATTGGGGCTTGTCCCTGGGTAGGTGGAATTACTGATGATCCTCTGTAGCCAATGACTACACACTGAAGCGAGGCGGCTCACAGGTCTGCCTGATCGTCGTGAATAAGGAGAGGCAGGGGTGGGACCTTGCCTTTTTTATTGGTCCGATTGCTGAGGCCAATCGACCGATTGTGGCGACGGCATGCCTGCGCGGAAGGTTGTGCTCTCCACCGGTGTGAAACGCCAATCTGACTCCCCCCGTTCAGAAGAGGAGTCAGCTTTCGCTTCGGCGCCCAATGGCTGTAGTTGACCATTGGATGGAGGTCCCATGCGACTGAAACGTCCACAGCCACCTTCAGCCCGGCCCGTGGTGCGGTGCCGTTCAGATGAGGCGATGGCGTTGACCAAATGAACGGCAGCCATGTTGTGTCAGGAGCCAGCCGCGCCGGGGCTGAACCTCAATCGTCTCCAGAACGACTGCGACGGCGGGCACGGTCGCTCAGCCCGATGATCACCCGCGTGATCCCCCACGCCAGCACGACACCCAAGACGATCGAGAGCAGTGGCTCCACAGCACAACTATTGAGAAGCATCCGGCAGGTACCGGATGCTTCTCAATATGGCGATCTGATCAAGAGATGCGTTCGGACTGTTGCGATCAGTCGCGTCCGTTCACGTTCTTGTCTTTGGAAGCTTCCGTTTTGGCCTGAGGCTTACCGGTTGCCTTGGAGGCCAAGGAGGCTTCCAAACGCAGCAGCTGCGCTTCGCGCAGTGCGTGAGACATCCTGAGGGTGAGGTCAGTCATCAATTGGCGTTCCCGACTGCGACAGACACAGGGCCTTTTGCGTTCGAGAGGGGGCCTACGGAATAGAGACTGACGAAACCTAGACACCCAGCAGCCTGCGTCCAGGGAGCAAAATTACTTACGTCAGCACTTTGCAACACAGGGGGTGGGCCCGGCTCAGGAGCCTTGTCCATGGCAAAACCCACAGCTGTGGTCGATTGAACCAAAACGGACAAAGCTGTCTGAAGCCTCAGCAACAAGACGCTGACGCCTTCACGCTTCCCCCTGACGGCGTTGAGCAGGAGGCCGTTGTTCCCTGCTGGAGGTGGCTGGGATCGTCGATCAGGTCGCTGCGTTCTCCACAAGGGATTGGCAGCCAATGAGCCTTTCGACGATGATCATGAACATTCAGGCCCAAGTGAACAGCACAAGGGTTGGCTGCTGAACGACACCATTTCGATGATCAATTCTCTCTGTGATCAAGAACCGAACTTGATTGGTGGCCTTGCTTGAACATACGGATTGCCTTGGAGATCTTAAAAAATTGAGCAGACCTTCAATGTCACTCGGCTCCAAAGCCTTGTGTTGATTTGTTTGGCAGCTTTGCTTTGGGCTTCTTCTTTGCTTCTACAGCAGGTGCATCTTCTTTGAAGATCAAGCCCTCGACCCACACCGTTAGGGCATAGACCAGCACCAAAGCTGGGATGATGACGAGCCATTCATTCTCGAACTCATAAGGAATTTGCCTGACTCCGAATATCGTTAAATATCCAGTGGCTAGCGTGAGGATTAATCGACGGATTGTTCCGGGGTTCAACTTTTCCTTTTGATTCTCATCAGGATACTTGCAAGTGCTTTTAATGAATTGAGACGGTTTTATAACTATAGAAAAGACTGATTAACGATGGCCTGATCCTTCCGGAACGATGCAAGTTCACGCTCATTTGCCGCATGGTTGCGATGAGCGGAACATGATGCTCAAGCCGAAGCCGGATGACAGATCTCGCCCAGGCCTTACCCAACAGCAAGAACCTGTAGGCAGCAGCTCATGGCTCAAGTGGACCCACCCCTGAGGAGCTGTCCGCGATCGACCCTTCTGGTCTTGCTCCCTGGTTCTGCGCAGATCGCTGTTGCTGGTGCTGCGCCGTAGGTGTGACTGAGAAGCCATGGATTGCTTGTGATTTGGCTTGGTTGTTCAGCGCTCACACACGTGGCTGGCATCTTCAGCCCGTTCGGCATATTCGAAGCCGTGGCTGAGCCTCCAGGCAAACACCTCTGGTAAACCCACATCCACGATGGTCTGACAGGTTTTGGCGACGTCGTAGTCGACCTCTCGAATGCTCACGTCTCCATCGCTGTCGTCATGAACCACGTAGGTCGCCTTTGTGCTCCCGTGACGAGGTTCTCCTACTGAACCTGCATTGACGATCCTTCGCATCGGCAGGTCCAGCTCATGTTCCGTCGGTGTGCCCTGATCGCGTTGTTGCACCTTCATGCGAATGGAGCCCTCACGTAGTTCACGCACATACGGCTGATGCGTATGACCGCAGAACAAGGTTTCCGCTCCAGCTGTTTCCACTCGCTCAAGGGCCGCAAATGCATTCATGTCAGGCAACAGGTATTCGTGTTGACTGTTCGGACTGCCATGAACAAACAGCAGCTTGTCTCGGCGCAATGTCATGGGAAGTTGCGCCAGAAAGGCTTTGTTCTCCTCAGTGAGTGTTGCGGCTGTCCAGTGGTGGGCACGATGGCCTCGCCGTTCCGCTAGCTGGGAGGGATAACTGCATTCACAGGCGTTCAATCCGTCAATAATGTCTTCATCCCAGCACCCCTGGCAGGTAGGAATTTCGCGCTGACGCACCAGCTCCACCACCTCATTGGGCTGAGGTCCGTAACCAACAAGGTCGCCAAGACAGGTGATGGTTTTGATGCCTTGACGATCAATGTCGTCGAGAACGGCTTCAACCGCTGCCAGGTTGGCGTGCAAACAGGAGATAACGGCATGCTTCATGTCGATCAGCCTTCAGATAAAGGTGTTGGTTGTTGTTGCCGGAGCTGTTGTTGCTGCATGGCGAGCACGTCATCTGCAAGCAGGCAGTCGTTGATGGTTGTTTGGATCCCTTCTGGGTTGAGTGCCTTGCCTTGTACAACGAGTTCTGAGGTGCGACTGGGGCGTCCCTGGGGTGGAGCTGTGGTGTCCAGTGGCAGAAACTGAGATCCCTGCTGACTCACCATCCAATTGCAGAAAAATGAACGCCCATCGGGGAGATTGATCAGCCCTTTGGCGCGGTACACATCGCCATAGGCGCCATTGACGAGTTCAAACCAGAAGCTGCTGAGGCTGTCTGGGTCCCAGACACAACCTGAGAGGGATGCATGCCAGGCCTCCAGCTTGCTGAACTCCAAGGTGTCATTCGAAGGCAACTCTGGGTCTCGCCCAAAGTGCATGACTTGGTCAGGTTGAAGTTCCAATGCGTCCAGCTTCGAGCGGACGTTGATCCCGTAGCCATTGATTCCTCCATGGCTGGGCGTGTGGAACCTCTGAACTTCGATCAAGGTGAGTGCATCGTTCCTGTGCTTCAGCGCTGCTGCGTTGGATGGCGTCACCTCTTCCAGCCTGGGGATCTGGTCTTTGAGCCAGCTCAGGTCGATCCCGCTGTCTTCGCCCTGCTCGAGCCCCGCTTCCTGTTCTTCCTCCAGTCGCAGGTAAGCGCAGGGGCCGACGTGGTCCTGGAGCGTTTGGAGTGCCCAGGATGTTTTTCCGCACCCGGGGGGGCCTGAAATCAGGACCACATGACCCATCGCAGCCTCCACAAGCTCGAGAATCATTCTCATTATGCTCAGTTGTCGCGGCCTTGTCGCGCTTCGGTTCCATGGCGCGGAAATGGCGAGGAGGTTGGTATCCATTGCTATTGGCCCTGCTTGCATCTCTCGCTAAGGTCATCAGAACTCGGTTTTGACCTATGCAGGCCTTGGAGTTCCTTGCCCTTGCGCTGGTGAACTTGGCACTGATTGTTTACCTGTTTGAAAAGGGCTTCAACTTCTGGAAGGAGAACCGGCGTCTGAAGCGCCTCGTCAATCAGCATCCCGAAATGAAGGGGGTGCATCCCGACGAAGATGGTCTTTTTGTTTTTGAAAGTGATGACTCCTTAAAAGTTCTCGTTCTGGAAAATGATGAACCCGGTGTGGATGAACCTTTTTACGTCAGAGAAGAGGATTTCGAAGAGGAGTGAGGTCAACGTCTGGGCTGGGTTTCTGGGGGGTGATTCGTGCAGGAATGGAGCGATGAATTTGTCAGCCAGGCTCAAGATGAGCTCACTTCTATGGTGACTGATTGGAAATACGACTACGGCGTCAGCGACCGTGATTGTTCGGCCATGTTGCTCTGGATGTTGATCAAGCTCAATCCCGATTGCCAACTTGATGCCAGTGTTTTGGATCCTTGAGTCGACTTGGTCTATTGGTTCATCAACCGTGCGCTGTTTCGATCGGTGCCCTAGGTCTGCTTGTCTGCCCCTAGGTGGAATCACCGATGCCGTTTGGTTCTTATCGATACACAATGAGAGGGTGACCCCTAGCTCAGAACAGGGGGAATATGCGTCAGACAAGGGGAGGGACTAGGGAACCCTCCCTTTTTTGTGACCGCGCTCCGTCTTTGCCCCAGAACGCTGTATCTGGGGGTAGTCACAAAAAAAACCGCTTTTGGGGCGGGCCGGGTGATGGGGTTTTCCAACATAACGCTCACTGGCGCTACATGCAGCGTTTGCTCGTTCTTGAAGCTGTCGCTCAGCAGGCAATGAAAAGCCTGTTTGTGAATGTTGTGGTGCACCACAACCAGGGAATGGTGAGTGTTATTTACGCCTTGCGCCAAGAGCTGGTGCAGACCGTCGGGTGATGGGGATTGCTGCAGCGAATGTTTGTCTGCACCCTGCGATTTATACCGTTGGTGCTGGTGTGAGCAAGGCGACTTTCCAGTGCTCTGCTCACCTCTTGAACTGACATGCACTGGCCTTGCCAGCGGTGGCTGCGCCTGCCTTATCGGCGCGAGCGGTTGTGTTGGTTCGCCTCAGGAATGTTTCGGCTCAGGTACAGGGCATTGCTGAGGCCCATCACGACGGTGCATCCGGCTGGGCCGCAGACCCGATAGAAATGATGCCCTATGGATTCGACGGTTCCGCTGCCCTGAACGGAGTACGGCAGATGCAGGGACTCAGCCATAGGTTGACGCTTGAAGGCGACATCGTCCTACGGAAACGGGGCTGGACTTGACTGAGACATTTGATACGGGTTCGCTTTTCTTTGCATCTCTCAGTCTTTTTTAGGGATTGCGTTCGTTGTTCCGGGGCGCCTCATGTTCTCGAGCAATGACTTGCCTTGAGTTGATCAAGGTGATCCCGCACCTTCCTATCGGGCATGCGCATCACGCGTCGCATCGGATGCTGTTGGTCGACGTGGAGACCTTTGCAACCCTTGAGGGGTTCGGTGAGCAGGTCGAGCAGTTGGGTTTTGGCAGTTGTAGTTGCCATGGTCTTGTGTTGTGGACTGGTCTCATCGCAGGCGATGTCTTCCGTTGAACCGCGATGTCAACACTTGTTCCAACGGAGAGCCCCCTTAACGTGATGTGTCTGTTGAAGCTCGGATGAAGGTTCTGCAATCCGTTCTGGCGTTGCTGCTGGTGCTGGTGCTGGGTTGTGCAATAACTCCATCGGTCTTCGCCGCAACGATCGAAGAGTCCGCCAGCGGCGACCTTATTGCCACCCTTGAAAAGGCAAGGGACATGAGGGAGAAGGCGGATATCAAGATCCAGGACAATCTCAAATTGATGGCGTCCAGTTGTCTCTACATGAGCGATTCCTTGAAGGAGTTAATGGCTCTGGAAAATCAGTTTGAAGACCGCCAGATCGAAGATTTCACGGTCGGGATGGCCGATGCGGTCGAATTGGAGTTGCTGGATGAGGAATCGCGAAAAATCAAGGCGTTGTATCGGCGATCCCACTGTGATGATCCGATCATCCTGCGGGAGCAACTGCGACAGGCAGATCGAAAGCCGAACGCCTGATTCACACAAGCCTCCCCAGCAGAAACCCCCCGATCCCTTTGACGGAGGGGATCGGAGGGCTTCGTCTGAACGGTGTTGTTCAGGGTTGGAGCGACCGTCCCGTTCCGATGAACAGGCGGCCTAGATCGCTCGTTTGTGCATGACGTCATCCATCAGATCGTGGGCTGAAGGAAGGTCGAAGCGTCTGGCTCGTGGCGCCTGGGGCCATGTTCCAAGGGGTCGGGCAATGGGGATCCTTAGGGCACCTGGCACGGTGCAGATGGAATGCCGATCGGCCTGGCCTTTCGCACAGGTCTGTCGAAGGGCTAACCCGACAAGAGGTGTGAAAACTGTTGGAGCAGGGGCCTGAAAGTCAGCTTGCTTCTGACGTCTGCTCGGTTGGACCGTCGTCGCGCATGGACCCCTCCGATCTCGATGGACACATTCTTGGGGGTGGGTCGTGCCCTTGCAATCAGCACGAACACGCATTGCCTTGATGGGGTGAATTGGCTGACAGTGGAAATGCCGTGGCTGCGATCTGATTAACCTGAACCACCGTTCGTGGTTGATGACCATCCCCTTTGGCACGCCTGAGTTCTCGGACGGTCTGCTGAACAAGTCGGTGTCATCCACCCGACTGCGCGCCTGGTTGAACACACGTCTGCGTGAGCTCGCTATGGGGCAACGGATACAGGATGCGCGGGCCTTGCGCAGTGAATTCCTCGTGGAGTGATCCTTGTCGTTCAGGTCTTCTCGGGTAGATCAACCCAACTCGAGGCAGGCCAGGCCATAAACGTTGCGATCGTGGCCTTTGGGCATCACGCCTTTGTACATCCGCACCGTTGAGCCCATGGGTTTGAAGCCCTTCGCCATCGTGATCGTCTTGGCGGAGGGGTTGTGCCCCGGGGTGTCGATCAGAACAACTCCCTTGTGACGGTCCATGGCGTTGTTGAGCAACAGCGAGGCCATGCCAGCATCTTCCGCCAGCCAGGGACCCACCCGCCAACCGTCGCCAATCGGGAGCAGGCAGGGGCGAATGCGCACATAGCCATGGCATTCCCCCTTGGCATCCATGGCCACAAAGACATCTCCAGCCCTGTGGCGCAGCCAGAGTTCAAGGAAGTGGGGCCGCGGGCTTATTTCATGGCGTTCGTCGTAACGCTGAATCGCCTCCAGCGAGATGTCGCGCAATGAGACGACGTTGATGTCGCTGCGGTTGAGCAGTTTTGTTTTCGGGTGTTGCGATTGGTCGCTCCGGCACAACATCTGTCGGCGAGTGGTGACGCAGTCCTTTTGAAAACCGGCTTTTTCGTAGAAGCCCACCATTTGAACTGCGGCTTCCAGGCCGATGCACTCCACGCTGTTCAGGGTCTTCAAGGCGTGTTGCCACAGACGACGGCCGATTCCCTGGCCGCGATGCTCTGGCTTCACGACAAACAGGCCGATGAAGGCGTAGCCGGGGTTGTAGGTCACCGCGGCAATACAGCCCACAGGCTTGTTGTGGTGCCATGCCAACCAGATCCCCTGGCGATCGGTGTTGGCATAAATTTCGATATCGCCCACTCCGGGGGCGAAATCCTGTTCGCGGGCCAGACCTGTGACGATGTCGAGGTCAGATGGCGTGAACGGTTTGATCTCCAGCATCGACAGTCAGGCAAGGAATTCAGCAACCTGAGCGTTCGATTCATCTTTGGGCGGCTTCAGGCAGCCAGGAGAATCGACTCCACACTGGTTGGATAACGGCGCACGTAGGCGTTGGTTTCCATGGCGACGATTCGTGCCTCCTGCCGATTGGAGGCATGGAGTTGCAGCATGTGTCGGCTGCCGTCGTTTTTCTTGTATCGAACAAGAAAACGTTGCGGATTGGCTGTCATCGGTCTGAGATCTTGCGCCCGATCCGCACTGTTGTTGGACGGAGAGCGCAGGCAAGGGCGTGGAACGGTCGGTGGGTTCCTTCAACGATGAGATGTCCCATCGGTTGTGCGTGAGCTAGGTCGAGCTTCATGGCTGGGCTTCGAATGCACCCGTCTTACTGCCTCTGCAACCGGATCTCCATCCCCCATTTGTTGATATGTCTACCTATATCGCTATCAGCAGGTCGCCGATCTCGGGGTGATGTGATCTCGGCTGGCGCTTTCAGCCTTGGAAAGGGGGGATCCGAACCGCTGCGGCCGGTTCTCCTCTCCCTGCGTGGCAGCCTCCCGGGCGACGCTGATGCCGGACGGATGTTCGTGAGGGGACCAACCCCTGAGGCTTTCCCCTCAGGGGTTTTTTATGGTTGTTCTCCATGAACAGTTGCTCTCTAGGGTGCAGGTCACGACTCACGTGCCCCTGCGGGTTTTTCTCACGATGACTGCTTCGAAGCTGTTCGACTTCCTCGGCCGGGTGCTGATGGCGGCACTGTTTGTGGCTGCTCTGCCGGGCAAGTTCAGCAACTTCGCTGAAACGGCGGGCTTCATTGCCTCCAAGGGCATTCCTGAGCCGCTGGCATCAGTTCTTCTGGCGGCGGCGATTGTGTTGCTGATCGCGGGATCGATTCTGCTGGTGTTCGGCAGCAACACAGTGCTGGGGGCCTCCCTACTGCTGCTGTTCCTGGTTCCCACCACACTGATTTTTCACACCGTGCCGATTGACGGCAGCTTCTTCACCAACCTGGCCCTGATCGGTGCTTTGATCCTGGCCATCACCCGCGCCTGGGGCAATGGGGTGCCCAGCTTCACGAACATCCGCTCGAAGGGCTGAACAGCCTTTCGCCCTGAGCATGGGACAGCCCCCCATGGGGCGGGGCTGTCTGGATATCGCGATCGCTCGCTAGGCGGTGACGAGGCTGATGTCGTGTCGTTCACCGTGGTTTCAGGATTGCTCGTTTGCTGAGCCGGTGCTGTGCGCTGGCTCACGACGCGGTGTGGGGTTGCTTACGGAAGAGCCAGGGCCGTTCCTTCCCGGCGAGGGTCTGCTGCTCCCTGCCAGCTGCCCTCCATCCACTGCACCAGGGCGGTGCCACTGCCGATGGGCTGACGACGCAGGCGTCCTTCGGATGCCAGAAGCTCCGGCGGGAACGGCCAGGGAAGCGGCGGATTGTCTTCCATCACCAGCGTGTTGCCTCGGCGGGAGAGATGGGGAAGGGCTACAGCCTGCGCTGCCGGCTCCTTCCAGACCAGTGATGCCAGCAGCACGCGGCTGAGCAGATGCGGAATGCTGCGCCCTCCGGGGCTGCCGAGGGCCAGCACCGGTTGGCCGTTGCGGAACACCAGCGTGGGCGCCATTGATGACATCGGCCGACGTCCCGGCAGGCGACGGTTGGCCACCGGTTGACCGCCGCGTGTGGGGCTGAAGGCGAAGTCGGTGAGCTGATTGTTCATCACCATGCCGGCCACCAGGTGCCGACTCCCGAAGATCGTCTCCACTGAGGAGGTGTAGGTGGCGATGTTGCCGGAGCCATCAACGATCGTGATCTGTGTTGTGCCCTGTTCACGGCCCCGATCAGGTCGACCGTAGGGATAGCGCTCGATCCCCGGTGGGAGACCCGGTGTGGGCTCCGCTGCGTTGGCGTGCTCCATGGCGTTGGCACGGATCGCGATGTAAGCCGGATCCAGCAGGCCTGCGGTGGGAATTGCGCCATCGCGCGGGTCATTCACCCAGTAGAGGCGGTCGGCATCGGCCCAGGCCTGGGCGCGGGCCAATTGCTGCCAGATCAGCGGTTCGGCGGCGCTGGACCCAGCTAGATCGGTGCTGTGGTTCAGCAGCGCCAGGGTTTGCAGCAGGGCCAGGCCACCGCTGCTGGGGGGCGGCATGGTGCAGATCCGATGCTGCAACTGCTGGCTGCAAAGGGGTGTGCGCTGCAGCACGGCATAGCGGCTCAGATCGGCTGGCCTCCAGCCGCGGAAGTCAGCTTCGCTGGCTTGCAGGGCGTTGACCCCGTGGAGGATTCGCGTTGCCAGTGGCCCTTGATAGAAGGCTGGGCCACCGTCCCGGGCCAGCAGCATCAGGGTCTGGGCCAGAGCGGGATTGCGGAAGGGTTGATCCGCTGGTGGTGGCTTGCCGCCAGGGAGATACAGCGCTTGAAAGGTAGGGCTGTGGGCCACACCGAACCGCCGGACCAGCCGCAGGGAGCGGAGAAGCCGCGGGCTCGGTTGAAACCCTGAAGTGGCGAGGCGAATTGCCGGTTGCAGGGTTCGGGCCCAGGCGAGGCGTCCGTGATTTCGGTGGGCGTCCCAGAGCAAGGCCACAGTGCCTGGAATGCCGATGGCGTTGGCCTTGGCCGTGGCCTCTCGCCAGGGCAGGGGTGCACCGGAGGAGCTGAGCAGGTCGTCCGGTCGGCTGCGTTGGGGGGCCACTTCTCGGCCATCGAGAACCTCCAGGCGGCGCTGCTCTGCATCCCAGTGGAGGAGGAAACCGCCGCCAGCAAGTCCGGAACTTTGTGGTTCCACCACGGCCAGCACCGCCTGCGCCGTGACCAGGGCATCGACGGCGGTGCCGCCTTCCTTGAGAACCGCCAGTGCAGCTGTACTGGCCAGGGGGTTGGCGGTGACCACCACGGCTGATCCCCTGGCGTTGGAGATGCCCTTGCGGCCAGGGTCGGTGGATTCCGGGTCATTGCGGCTGATCGGTGCCGAGCCCGCTGGAACGCAACCCCAGAAACTCAGCACCAGCAGCAGCGTGCTGAGCATCGGCGAATGGCGACGCAGGCGAAGACCTTCCAGAGTCGTTGCAGAGATGTTGGTGACCTTCATCAGCTTGGCCGTTGCCGAAGAACGGTGAGTGGCGTTGGATCAGGGCGTTGGATTCAAGAGGCTCTCGAGGTAAGCCGTGAGCTGAAACTCCCGCTCATTGCGATACGTGATTTCAGCGATCTGCCAGTGGCCTGCGCTGTCGCACTTGAGCGTGTAAAGCAACTGTCGTGGGATGTCGCTGGCTCGGCTGCCGAGGCCGAACTGAACGTCCACCGCTGCCTCGATGCTGTTGCCCTGGGCTGCGCTGCAGCCGGTGACCACAGCTCCGAAGGTTCGCGCCTGGGTGTTGCTGAAGACGTCGAAATCGAGGTGGCGACCATCCCTCTTCGGGGTGAGTTCCCGGGCCTGCAGCAGCAGGTTGAACAGCGCTGGCGTGAAGCGATCGCGCTGGCTGGTGAACTGCGTAGCGGGGGGCTCGGGCTGGTCCATGCGCTGCACCTGCCAGCGGTAGAGCTCATCGAGCTGCTGTCGCACAGCCTCTGGACAGGCCAGGCCATGCAGTGATTGCTGCCTCGGTGCTTCGACGGCGATCAGGCTGGCAGCCAGAAGGGGGAGCACGGTGAGGTCTCGACTTCTCTCAGTCTTGCGGCTGGCGAAGGTGCTGGAAGCCTTGCGGTCTAAAAGGATCCGATCCCTCCGCCTTCAATCATTCCTGATTGGTGGATGATCGTGCCGGGATGATCACCGACGCAAATGCTGTTCAGGCAATGGGGAGCAGGTTCTCTCGCCGGCTCTCCCCATCTCGGCATTCAACGACAAGAGGCCTTTGTGTAGGAAGAGATGTATCCGCAGGCCCACCTACGGGATACATCGCAGTCCTGATGGAGAACTTACCGAAAAAGGGTTCCAAAAGAGTCCACTCCTTAGGAACAACTCGTGCATGCGGTCAGAACTTAATGCTGCTCAATCTCCCTTAACAATGAGTAAATTTGCTCAGCATGAGAGGGCTTGGTCTTTGCGTGGAATTGCTGATTGCTGTTCCCTCTGGCATCTCGTTTCAACTGGGCAAAAAGAAACCCCCGTCCAGGCGGGGGCTGCGTTTCTATGGCGTTGTCGCGCTGGGATTGATCAAAGACCAAGGAATTTTGCAGGAATGCCATCCAAGCTGCTGTTTCCCATCATTTGGAAGATGACGTTGATCAGCATCCCTCCAATGTGGATGGCTCCAACCAGTGCCAAGCCTCTCCAGAGCTTCTCAAATGCTGCTGGGGGCTGATTGTTAACCCACGTGCCGGATCCGTTGGTCATCAATTCATTGTGACTTTGGCAACCTTGGCGGAAGCTGTTGTTTTGGTCCAGTATTTGTCATTGACATTCATCAGCGCACGGGGGGAGAGCAGCGCCGCCAGCCTGTCTTGAGCATCGTGTTCCACGCTTCGATGGCGTTGTGGCGGAGCATCCGCCGCCGGGTCTGTGGCATCGGTGGTCGAGGCGGAACCCAGCAGTAGGTGTGCACCGCAACCCACTCGGCATGCACGGTGGCTGCATCTGGTTTGAACTGCACCACCTTCTGTTGCTCAGGGCTCACCAGCCAGCCCTCACCGCCTGGCTGTTCCGTTGGTTCGTGGGTGGCGCGGTATCGAGGCAAGGGGGTGGGGCGACGGCAAGAGAAGACAGCCCTGCCAAGTACGTGCTGCCGGAGCTATGCCCCTGGATCACGATGGCGTACTTGATCGTGGCTGGTGGGCCAAATCGAGCGCGCCCCCGTTGGGATTGCCAGGGAATGAACAGAGTGTCCTGGATGGTGATGGCAATCTCAGTTCAGAGACATCGATTCACACTTTTTTGATGCTCAAAAATAAGAAGCTCTTCTCAGTCAAAAAGACGCATCAGACAAGCTTGCGAAGGCCTTGATTGCAATCAATGTCCGACTAAGGCGAGGGAGTTTTGCGCTGTCCTGTATTTAGAGGACAGGTAATGAAGATCTTTTCGATTCTCAACGAAAAAACATAAAGTTTTTCTATCGACCTATAAGAAAGTGTGAGAAGCTTGAATTATTGGATTGATAAATTAATGCTGGTTCATGCCCTTGTCGCTTATATTCAAGTAATCCAGTTTAGTAATAATGGAAAGCCGTCAGGTTGAAGATTTTTCCCAAAAAATAGCCTCGGACTTCGCGCAAGCCTGCAGGAATGATGAGAAAAGTGAGGATTGTTTTGGAACTGCGTACAGCTACGGTCGAGATAATGAGACTCGTTTGACGCATGAAATTATTCGCCTCCAGCGAGAAAGTGGTCTGTCGAGAAGAGAAATTATTGAGTCGATCAGGGATCTTGCAAGTCGTATGAATGCACTTTCTTATGTTTTTCTAGTGGCGGCTGACGTTGCCGAAAAAGCCCTCGACGATGATTGATCCTGGCGGTTTGCATGATCCAAGCCAGCCAAGTGACGACCCTCCGGGCTATGCCCCGCGAGGAGACTTTTTGATGGGCCTAGCGGAAGAAGCGATCAAGGAGACCAGGAGACGAAAAGTTGAGAAGGAAATTGCCGTACTTTCATCGGCACTGAAGGATGGCAAAGATAAGATGCCGAGTCGACGCTATAAGCAACTTATGAATCGTCTTGCCAAGCTGAAGAGCCAGCTCAACAGCAATCCTTGAATTCAAAATACAGCGCAATTTGATCTCTGAACAATTTCTTGGGTGCTTGCTTGATCAGGCCTGTGACGATATCTCTGGTTTAGCGCTGATGACGCCTGTACTTCTAGCCGTGCTCATGTAGGGGAGTTTCGGTGAAGACTTATGAATACTTTTATCCATGCAGGAGTATTAATTCTGAAGAGATATGCAGTTTTCAGAACATCGACATGGCTTTGATTTTGCTCAGTTTGAGTTGATTGAGTCCGTTTAGATCGTCGTATTTGATCAAATCTTGCTTGATCATGTCGGCCAGTGTGAACAGAATATTGCTGAAATCAAATTCCATTCTTCCTTCGTATTGATAGCGCTCGGTGCTTAAAAAATCGTGCAGGCTCCAGATCGATTCTGGTGTGTCAAGTTTGGCGCTCTGGTCCTTGAGAGTTTCAATCAAGGTCACCACGGATCGTTGCTTGCCCAATGCGAAGGCATGCCGCGCCACCGCTTCTTCTTCAGAGGTCCAGTCGGTCGCAGACATGTGGTGGGTGAGGAGGGATAACGTCGAGCGTCTGGATTGAGCCAGACCTCAGTGAATACATTGACCCGTGCGCAGTTCTGGCAACAGGAACCAGGGAGCATTCGGGTTGTTGTGATGCTCGCGATGATAGCCAAAATGGTAACAAGCGAGAAGAGATACAAAAGGATGAAGATTCAGGCTTTTAATTGAAACTTCATGGCTCTCTTTAGGGTTTTCTTTGCGATGGGGCAAGTAGGTGCCAACAAAGAAAAGCTGTCCGGTGCTGATCAGCAAGGGAAGTAGATATGTAACGGAAACTGTGATCCATGGATGGTTTTGATCGCTGGAGGTTGCCAACAAAAGAACCATCACAACCAGGATTAGCCTGCTGAGTTGCGCCGGATTGAGGTAATTTCTCAGAAAGCGAGTCAGCCAGGCCACAACGGAGCGGTTGTTGGTTGGGCAGAAGTCTGGATCGGCTTCCGATTCCGGCATCAGGTGATGCCGGCGGTGATTCGATCTGCAGACGTCGTAATTCAGACCCGCGTACATCCACAAACACACCCGGCCAATTCTCTGATTGATCAGGGCATGACCAGGCGCCAAGCTGTTGTGCATGGCGTCGTGGGCAAGGATGAATAGTCCGGTGTGCAGGAAGCTGCGACACAGAATCCAGCTGGTGATCAGCAGGGGATGCAGCTGATTCAGCTCAATACGTAGACCAATGATCAGCGTGACCAGCCAGGAGACTGAGATCAGTGCTCCTAGTTGTAGGCCTCGCTGAGCAGAGGGCTTCAGTCCGTCATTTGGCACCAAGTTTCAGCAGTTCAGCGGGTGAGGCGAGAAGGTCGATCGCGACGAAGTAGATCTTGTCGTTTTCGTCGAGCAGGAAGCGCCAGGCGACATTCATGCCCACTTCGCGGCCAAACCAGGGGGTTTGCACCTTGCCGGTGACTTTGATCTGGTTGAAACCACCTTCAGTCGGTTCACCGAAGCCGCCTTGGGGCATCAGCTTCAGGTTCTGACAATCTCGCTTGAAGAATTTCAGGATCGCTTCACGGCCCACAATCGGACGCTGGAAGGGGGGCTGGAGAGCGCCATCGTCGAGAAACAGATCAATGAGCTGATCGAAATCGTTGGCGTTCAACAGCTGCATGTAGCTGAGGATCGTCTGGTTGAGAACGCCAGGAATGAAGATCTCTTCGCGCTCATTCACCGGTGTGGGGGCGACGATCGGCTCCGTAACGATCTTGTTGTCGTCAATGTTGGGATCAAATCCCATGTCGACAACGAAGTTGCGCAGCAGGGTGATCTGCTGGCCTTGCTCGACCTTCTTCACCGCTTCCAGCACCGAATTGGCGTTGGCTGAAAGTTTGTAACCCTGGGGAATGGGGGCGACTTTGCCCTGGCGCATGAATTCGCCCAGCTCGTACCAGAAGCAGAGCTTTACGTTCACCGACCAGTAGGCATAGGTATTGGAGATCGGGCTGTTGATCTTGCCCGCGAGGTCACACATGACCTTTGTCTGTTCGTCGAAACTCATGGCCAAGATCTGGTCAAGAGTCAGACGAGCCAACTGTATGCGTGCAGCGCCGGGGGCGGCGATGGTGATGGTCTGCCCCATCTCGAGGTAGGCGAACCAGATCAGTGCCAGCTGGTCTTCTGCGGAAAGCAGTTGGAAGCGGGCTGTGATGGCCGGAACGGCATCAGCAGTAAGAGTTTCCGGGAAGATCTGACGAGCCTTATCGAGCGTGAACATCCAGGACGTAAGAAGGTGTTTACAGACTGTAACACTATGTTTCTTTGTGTAAACATGCGCTCCGTCTGGCCTCCTGTTCGTTAGTGAACAATTGGTCTGGCAAGGTTTTGCTCCGAATCACGGTGGCTGATGAGGAGTCGAGTCGTCGTCGTCCAGTCCGTGAGGGTGATCGCCTTTTGGTAGGGCTTGAAACAAGAGCGGGTCTGCCGGTTCCGTTGGCTCCGGGGTGTTGATCGGCTCTTGTCTGATTACTTTGAGGCGCAGGCCTATGAATGCCGGCGCAGTTTCTTGAGTTGATCGTCGATCTGAAAGCGCAACTGCCTCAGATTTTCAACATTGATCTCGTTTTCGCCCGCACTCCAGTGCTGCGGGTTGGCGACACGAATCTCGAGTTCACGTAGGCGGGAGCGATCGGTTTGCATGTCGAGCTCCGCAGGCGGCTTCAGTCTGTTGCCATTTCGCCGTGTTCAACATGAGTTTTTTTACCGCTTCGCAGAAAAGAAGTGACTGCAGTCCATGCCGATACAACATCGACTGGATGAACAGCTTCAGCTGGGCAAGGCTTAATTGGAATTAGACTCGAACAGGTGGTCCATTAAGGCTGCATAGAGTTTGGTCTTCATGTCCAACAGGAGGGCTTGTTCGTTGGCATCGCCCCCAGGCCAGCTGACGTAGGCCTCAGCAATCGCCTTGTGCAAAAGGCGCAGAGCGTCTCTTTCCACCGCGATCGTTGTGATCATTTGGTTGCCCTCCATTTGCTTTGAGCGAAACAAGCTGACCTCAGAGATCTCTCGGTTGGCGCATGATCCAGTCCGAGGCAGCTTGCTGTTGTTTCCAGGCCACCAAAAGGTCTTTCGCAATACTGCGGAGGGCCTGAAGATCCTTTGAGTTGTCGATCTCGCGTGAAAATTTCTCAATTTCAAATTTCTGGCCCAGAGTCAACGCGATCGGTTCCATTGGCTTTTGGCTTGGTGAGCGGAACGTACCCGAAAATTTTTTGTGCTGCAAATTGAAAACGTAGTGCTTGCAACCGATTTCAGGAAAGAATGCTCATCTCAATGCATTGCTGTCATTACAGAACATTTCTGAATGCCGCTGATCATTCGGATCGCAAAGGCTTATGGCCTTAGAAAGCATGTATAGGCCTGGAGCTGATGCATTTCTCCTGGGAAAAACATCTGGAATTGTCCAGGAATGTAGCTGTTGCCTCAGACGAAAATCAGGGCATGGCTCTGGCTTTGATGGGTGTTGCTCTCACCATGCTGGCCACAGATCTTCTGACCCATGAGTTGAAGACTTCGGCCTTGCCGTCCTCCAGGTCTTGAGCCAGAAGGCCAAGTCGTTGGCTCAAAGAAAGTCCATCTCGTCTTCGTTGTTCTCGTCTTCCTGGGATTGGATCCACAGCGCCGATAGCGGAAAGATGAAGCAACTAGCAATCAGAATTTCCATCTAAGCCATGAAGTTCTAGATCAACGATCAAGCAAAATTGGATGGTGATCTGTATCAACTGATCTCGTTTTTTCTGATTTTGGTCGTCGATTGATCCGTTTTGTCTTGTTGAGTGATTGTGCTTAGTCAGCCCAGGCTGATCAAGGCCACGCCTGCAATCAACAGCAGAACAGACAGCACCAACAAGCTTCCATTCATCGGTTGCTTGCTCTTTTGATCGATTCCATCCCCAGGCGTGCTGCCTGGCGGCCCAGATCAATCGCTGCTTTGGCGCTGCTTTTGATCAAATCCTTGGCCGAGCTTCGAACCCGTCGGGGGCTGCGCTGCATGGCGTCGGGCCAGGATCCTTCCGGCCATCGCGGCACGCGACGGGTGACTCGGTCACCAAGTTGAAGCAGGGATTGACGCAGCCGGCTGGCCACAGCTCTGAAGCAACAGCACCAATCTGCTGCTTGCAACTCAATGGTGTTGTGCCAATTGACACGAAGGCGGGTTGGCATCTACAGGCCTACGTCTCCAACTGAGCGGCTTCAGCCTGACCACCGGCTCGGCAGAGCCAGAGGCGGATGAACAATCCCTGATAGAGCTGCAGAGGTGCCCGCCAACCGGCTTGCTCCAGCACAGCCGCGACCCGGCTGGCATCAAGGGAGAACACCACCTTGTTGCGGCTGTCCCTGATTTTTTCAAGCCTGTCGTCTGGAACGCCCCGGTCGACAAGCCGTTGCCACGCCACATCGAACACTTCGCGTTGGCTCTCGCCGTCCTCCGCTTCGCTGTAGGCGCTCAGCAACAACACGCCGCCATCAGCCGTGCACTGCGTCAAGTCGCGCAACATCGCGTTCTGCTCCTCACAGGGCAGCAGGTGCAGCACGTTGTGGCACACCACCAGATCAAACCGGGCGCCCTTCAGTTCCCCTTCGAGCGCTGCCTTCAGTGTGCAGGGCAGCAACCGGCAGCGGCTGCGGCCGGGGTGATCCGCAACGGTTTTGCGGCATTGCTCCAGCATCAGCTCACTGGGCTCGAGCACCGTCAGCTCAGCATCAGCACAGGTGTTGAGAAGGTGTGGAAGTTCATCGCCGGGGCCGGGCCCCACCACCAGCACTTGCTTGGCATCGCTTGAGTTGGCTTGGATCGCCGCTCTGGCGATCTCGTGCAGAACGTCGTGGCCGGGGATCGAGTCTTGAATGCTCTTGCGATAGGTGCGGCCGTACTCGCCATCGAAATCAAGGGAGGGCATGGACCACCGCGATGGAGCTTCCTCAAGGATGGTCGCTATGCGCGATTCAGCCCTTGAGGTTGCCGATGCCTTGTGCACTCCATCCCCTCACAACCTGGCAGGAGTTTTGGCAGCTAGAGCGCTCGTATCACCCAGCCACTGTGCCTGCTGGAGTATCCCTCGTCTGGGGGAATGTCTCGCCGCAACGTCTCCCTCAAGTGAGGGATGTGATTCTTCTGCTGTTGGGGCTCAATAAAGAAGCGCGCCATTGCTTCCTATGCCCCCGGTTTACGACTTGATCCTTCAGCGCAAGGGCGAGCTGCAGACCGAAACGGTGCAGGTGGCCGATGCCGCCCAGGCCTGGCGATTGGGGCGTGAGCGCTATCCCCACTGCATTCGTGGCGTTGTCCGTCGGGATAGCTGCAGTGATGGCTCTGCAGCTGAGCCATCCAAACGCCGCTAAAAGGAGGGCATCTGAAGGTCTTGGAATGGAGCTGCGGCTTGAGTCGCGTGCGTTGCATGAAGCCATCGAAGCGACGGCGCAGTTCTTTCAGAACCAGCGGGTGGTGGTCTGCTGCGGTGACCGTCTCACCCTCACCTGTCTCTGCCTGGCGGAGCCGATTCGCCGTGCCGTGGTGGGCGCCGCCACCACCGAGGAGGAGGGCTTCGAGCTGGTGCTGCGCAACCGTCCAAGCCTGCTGATCTGCAGTGCGGATCTCGAAACCGGCTACGGCATGAACCTGCTGCGGCGCGTGAAGGCGGAGCTACCCACCTGTCAGCTGCTGATCGTGCTGGTGCGCGAAACCCAGGCTGTGGTGCAGGAGGCGATGGAGGCCTATGCCGACGCCGTGATCTTCAAATCAAGCCTCGGCACGGGCAAGGGTGATTTCGTTCAGGCCCTCCACACCCTCGCTGAAGGAGGCGTGTATTTCCCCGAGGAGATTCGCAGCCTTGGCGCGGCCCAGGCGCCGAACCCGAATCTGCCCGCGTTGATTGAAGACCTCACCGAGCGGGAGCTGCAGGTGGTGGCGGGGGTGGCCCGAGGTCTCACCAACCAGGGGATCGGCAGCAGCCTTGGCATCTCGGTGGAAACGGTGAAGACCCATGTGATGAATGCCAAAGACAAACTTGGTGCTGCTGATCGCACCCAGCTTGCGGTGATGGCCCTGCTCTATGGGCTGATCGATCCCCTCGGCTGAACCACAAGGCCGAATCCTTGTTCGGTGATCACGTCCGCGATGGCTCCCCAGACGCCATTGCCTGATCCATAAGCTCCCGTCAACGAGCTTTGTTTCATGGCCGACGAATCCAGCAACCAGCAGTCCTGCGGCGGCAAGAAGCGGGCGATGCTCGCCTATGGCGTGATTCAGATTTCAGCGACGGTCGTTTCTGCCTTGTCGTTGGCGGCCATTGCCTTCGGTTTGTGTGCCGTGAAGCAGGAGAGCAAGCTTTTCAATGGCTGCGTTGAGGCTGTCGTGGCTGAGGGCAGGTCTCAGTCCGAAGCTGTTCGTTATTGCAACGGCGGTTGAGATTCAATTTCAACCGTTGTCTGCGGTTGATCAAGAGCCCTTGGCGACGCTGCGTTTTGAGCGAGGCCAGGCCTTCGTTGTGGGGTGAGTCAGCCAACGCCATTGGGGCGAGCAACCCAGCTTTTAACTATTACTAAGTTCATCTCCAACAATTAAGAGATCGCCATATCTTTGATCTGATTTCACTGTTTCCTCGGATGCCAGCCCTGAAGTACAAGCGGGATTTCACCCACGAACAGCGGGTGTCCTTCGCCTTTGCGAACTCCGTGGACGCAGCCAAAAGTGCCAGCTCCAACAAGGGCAAGGCGGCATCCACACCTGCTGAGTACAAGCAAAACCAATGCGCCGCCATGGGCATTGGCATGGGCCCTCGGATCCATGAGGAGTGCCCCTTCTCAGCGATTAACCACTCCTATGCCTCAACGGGCAGCCAGGCTCTGGAAGCTGCCATCACCGCGGGTTATAAGCAGGTGTTCGGCAACATCGGCATCTCCTCCAACCAGCGTCTCGTCTCACTGGAGGCCTTCCTTTGTGATGGCCGCATCAATGTGCAGGGCTTCATGGCCGGCCTGGTCAAATCTGAGCTCTACAAGCAGAAGTTTTTCCACGCCGTGTCTCCCATGCGCGGCATCGAGCTCACCACCAAGCACCTGCTGGGGCGTCCTCCCATCAATCAGAAGGAAGTGAGTGCTGGCATTCAGCTGATCGCTGAGGAGGGCTTCGACGCTTTCGTCGACAGCCTCGTCCGCTCTGAGGAGTATCTCGAAACCTTCGGAACTGACACGGTTCCCTACCTGCGTGGTTTTAAGTCGGAAGCACGGGCTTCCTGCTCCACCTTTGTTGGCATGGCCGAAATCACTCCGGCAAATGCCAGCTCTGAAAACGCCATGTACACCGGTCCTTCTTTGGTGAAGCGTTTCAGCATGGATCTCGGTTCCTTTGCTGCTGCTGCCGTCTACTCAGACGACAGCGATCGTGGTGGCTTCTCCTACACGAATGCAGTCAGCAACCCCCGCAACGCTGCTTACCGTCGGATGTATGGCGGCAAGTTCAACTACGGCCGCTTCTGATTCATTGCTGCTTGCAGCACTGAGCTGAGAAATAAGGGCAGGAGAGCTAACTCTCTTGCCCTTTTTTAATGGCGGCGCTGCTGAGCCGCTGGCGTGGCCTCAGGCCCCTTGGGCCGCTCCTGGGTATGAATACTCATTGAAAATGATCCACGCTTCCGTAAGATCTCGTCGCTCTTGAATCGTTTGATGCATTACTTCGGGCTCTTGGTGCACGAGAGTGGCCAGGTGACTGCTCTCTTTGAAACTCAAGTGCTCGAAGTTGCGGTGACGAAATTTTTTCAACAATGCCTGCAGAATGGCTATGCGCCTGTTGATGTTCATCTGCGATTGATCAAGTATTCGTCGCCAAAATTTCCATTTGAGACCTGTCTTGATAAAAGTCTTTTGGTTTCTGGATATAATTTGCAAGTAGAAAATTATCAGTAGTGGATCTGTTCTTGCTGCGATGGGATGCGTTCGTCATCGGAGTTAGTGATGTTTGGCTGTTGCTTGATTCTTGAGTAGATCTCTTGGCCAGGCTTGCTTTCGGCAGCCGCTCCCTTTCTTATTTCCGTCAGCGCGTGAAGCGGAGATGAGATCTTGGTTAGTGCCCCTGCCTGATGTTCCTTGGCCAGACCCGCCGACGCCGACGCCAATCTCAAGCGGGCTCTTGAGCAGCTCAGCGGCAATGAGGCTGCGGTAGCCGAGGCCATCAATGAAGTGCGGGCCGAGCACGCCCGAAGTGAACCGCCGCTCACTGGGCCTGCCCTGTTGGAGCGCATTGATCAGTTGGCAGCCCAGCGGACTCTCGACAGTCAGGACGCCGCGATCCTCTGCCATTGGCCCGATGCCGCTTCCATCGGCCAGGCCTGGTTCGAGCTCAAGCATCCCGGCAGAAGTGTGCCCAGCCCGATGCTCGTGCTCGATGCCTATCTCGTCGGTGCTCCGCCGTTCCTCAGCAAGGCCCAGCGTGATCAGGTGGGTGACTGGTACCGCAGCAAGGTGAGTGCCAATCCTGAGTACACCGATGCCGTCACCGGGGCAGCCAAGGCTTTTGTGCTGATCGGCGATCTCAATGCCAGTGCTGCTGGTATGGCCTGGCAAACGATCATTCCCGATCTGCTCGAGCAGGGGAACGATCTTGAGTTCAACGTCACCAAGGAGCAGGTGACAGCTGCTGCGGCCCGTTGGATTGTTGCGGTGGCTGACACTTTCGCGGCACCATCGCTGGATTAACGCGAGCGATTGATGGGTCTTCAGCTGGTTTCCGCCGATTACCTCCACGAAGACGGCATCATCTATCGAATCCGCCGCGACAACCTCGAGCAGGACTTCACCATTGAGGAAAAGCGCAATGGTGCCTGGGTCGACTGCGGCCTCGATCAGGCGGTGAAGGATGTGAACTTCGCTGAGTTCAAGCGCCTCGGTCTCCTGATCAAGAAGGTGATGGATGCTGACCAGTGGCTGGCTTGAGCTGATCGGAGTCGCGACTGCTGGCCGGGCGCGCCAGGATGTAACGAATTCGTTACACGACTCTCATGACTGTCGGAGAAATCTTCCTCGAGAGCCTGTCCACTGGAGTGATCACCGAGCATGAGGTGAGCTGGCTCACTTCGCACCAAACCAGTTTTGACCGTCCGGAGGAGGCCGCTGCCATTCGGCTGGGTCGCCTGATGGACCAAGGAGAGATCAACCTCGGTTGCCGTCTGCCGGAACCGATGCTGCGCCACCAGGAGGTGTTGGTGGATTGGATCGAACCTCTGGGCCGCCGTCGTCACCGCGCAGCCGCCTGAACCAGCAGGCCGTCCTTCGGGCTGGGGCTGGGAATCAGCTGCAGCGCCAGGTCTTGATCTGGCTGCAGCTGCAGCTCCACCGCCTGGAGCACGCCAACCGCCATTAGGCGGATCTCCAGTTCCGCGAGGGCCTTGCCAAGGCAGACCCGCTCGCCGCCGCCGAAGGGCAACAACGTTTGCCCGAAGGATCCATCCAGGTGCCGTTGCGGCCGGAATGCCGCAAGGTCGGCGTCGTCGTTGTCGGATGCCGGGCTCAGCACCACCTGAACCACGCTGCCCTGCGGAATGGCCACGCCCGCCAAGTTGATCGGTTCAAGGCTGCGCCGGAAGAACCCTCCCACCGGAGGCGTCAGCCGCATCACTTCCAACACCGTGGCATCCAGCCGCGGCGACGTCACGCTTTCAGCCAGTCCCTCCCGTAACCAGGTCTCGATCTCCGGGTTCAGCAGCAGGGCCCGAAACAGGCAGCTGAGTGATGAAGCGGTGGTTTCGTAGCCGGCGAACAGCAGCAGCAGTAATTGCTCGGCCAGGTCGTCATCGTCCAGGGGGATGCCGGCTTCGTCCAGTCCGCCACTCAGGAGATCAAGGCCCCCTGCCTTGCTGCCCCGTTGCAGCTCAGCCTTGATCCGCTGCAACAGACGTTGGCGTGCGGCCATGGCTTTGGCGAAGGGTGTTCCCGGGATCGCCAGCGGTATCGAGAACAAGGCCCGGGTCCAGATCTCGAAGTCGGCGAACAGGGCATCGCGGCTGGCGCCATCCAGCCCCAGCACCGTGGTGGCAATCACCGCAAAGGCGAAGCGGCGCATCCGTGCCGCCAGCGGCAAAGGTTTCTCGGCGGTGACCAGCTCCTGGCACAGCTCCTCCACCAATTGCTGAATCGATGGGGAGTAGCGCGCCAGAGCTGCGCTGGAGAACAGTTGCCCCACCACCCGCCGGCGCGCTTTGTGGCCGGAGCCACTGCGGTTGGCCAGCGACTTGCTGCCCAGCAGTTTCCGAACACTGTCGGGCCACCAACCCTCCAGGGCCTCACCCTGGTCCATCAGATCGGCGATGGCCTGTTCACCACGGATGAACACCATGCGCTGGGCCAGCAGCTTGGTTTCGAACACATCCCCGTAGGCCTGGAAGCGCCGTTGGGCGAAGTCGGCCTGGGTGAAGAAGGCCAGGGTTTCCCCCAGTCCGCTCACGGCGCCCGTGCTGGGGAGGGGAGTGGTGGTCATTGCAGCTGGGGGGCAGGCGCTGTTCTAGGGCTGACAGTGCTTCAGGTGCTGGCTACCTCCAAGGGTGTGCTGTGCGTTCTCCGTGGATTTCAAGTTCCTGGTCATGGTGCTGGTCTCCCATCTGATCAGCGCAGGACTGTCCAAGACCGTTGCGGCCCAGAAGGCGCGAAACAGCAACCGCTGGTTGCTGGCTGGCCTGTTGTTCGGGCCGTTGGGTCTGATCGCCGCTGTCGGGATGCCGGATCGTCATCAGATCGTTTACCTCCGCTATCTGGCCGAACAGCAGGGCTACCAACCTCGTCATGCCTGTGGCGGGCAGAAGGGCGATTCGGAGGCTTGAAGGCTGTGGCTTAAGGGCGTCAGCGGCAGCGTTGAAAGCGAACGATGCTGCGGGTCAGACCCTTTTCGGGCCAGTTGGGCATCACCCGCCAGGGGGTGTGCACAGTGAGCACATCGCCGTCGATCGTGAAAAATCGGGTCTGTTCCGTGCCAACCCACTCGGGGTTCCAGGCCACATCCACTTGCGTGATCCAGCGGTCACCCTCCAATCGGTAGGTGCCGGTGTAAGCGATCATGCTGCTCAGTAGCGCCGAACGCTCCTCGGCACTTTCGCCCGGCCGGCGTCCTTCGGCCGAGAGCATGAAGGAGAGTCGTCCTTCTGGCGTGAAAATCACATATCCGCTTGGGGTGTCGCCCATCGGCGCAAAGGTGTCGCCGTTGGATTGCTGCTCAACGCTGTAGCTCAATAGCTGCCAGGCGCCATGAACTGTGGGTGACGTGATGGCTTGGGAGGGTTGAACCGAACTGACGCTCACAACTGAAACTGTTCCTGAACGGCAACCTATCGATCGTCATCCAGCTTCAGCAGCTTGGGTATCGAGATTTTGGGCAATTGATGCCATGGATTGCGGATCCCGTAACAACAACAACGAAAGTGATCAACGGGCCGGAGCGCGGCAGGGCCGCCAGCCACTTTTCAGCATCATTGTCCAGGTTTGGATGGCGTCTTCGTATGGAACACGTCGATGGTTGAGCGGTTCAGGTGGACGTGGTGGGTTGTAGTGATAGGTCCTGATCAATACCCACCCAGCATTTTCTGGAGCTGGATCGGGTCTGTAATGCACAACCTGATGTCGGTTCGTGTTGACCAACCAGCCGATGCACCCCTGTTCAGGATGTGATTGGAACTGGGGATCGTTGTCGGTCATTTCGCTGCATTTTCGGTACCGACTGTTCGTCTTTGATGGCTGTGTCAAACCATCCACACATGCCGTTCGAGGATGTCGCTTGATTCTTGGTTGCTATGCCTTTGATCGATTGCGCCTGGGGTGTTGAAAGTCATCGCGACAAATCAACTGATGTCCACTCTTTTTCCCCTTGTGATCTTGAAAATATGGGTTCTAATAACAGGGTCTCGTTCTCACAGACCCATGCTTACCGGAGCTGAATTGCTCAACCGCGTCAAGGAACTTGGCGATTGCGCCAAGACTGATCTGGCCAAAGGTTGTGGTTACGTCGTCACCAAGAAAGACGGCTCTGAACAGGTCAAATTCACGGCGTTCTATGAGGCGTTGCTGGAAGCCAAGGGTCTCTCCTTCTCCACGGGCGGATCAGGTGTCGGCAAAGGTGGTCGCAAGCTCTCTTACAAAGCTGTGGTGCAAGGCAATGGCAATCTTCTGATCGGCAAGGCCTACACCGCCATCCTTGAGCTTCAGCCCGGTGATGAATACGAGATCAAGCTTGGACGCAAGCAGATCCGCCTGATTCCCGTGGGTGGTTCTGAAGAAGAGGATTGATCTCTAGTTCAGCAGAAACAACTTTCACCCCGTGGTTCCTTTAGGTTCCACGGGGAATTTTTTTGCTCCAATGCCCTACCAACCCACCAAGGAGCATTTGGATCATCACATTCCAGACACTTTCAAGAACATCAACAACCTGATGCGTCAGCTGAAGCAGGACATCGGTGTGGATGATCGGTACATCGCCTTGATGCTCGATGCGTTGTCTCGGGAGTATTCGGCAAAGCAGCCGACTCGTGACGGTTTCGGTTTTCGCTGAATCTGGAGGGGATGGCGGAGTGGATGTTGCTACCAACCGGATGAACGACGTCTCTTTGCCGCGATGACTCGACTCCTGCTCGTCCACAACCTTGTGAATGGTCAAAGCGTTGTGCATGAACTGGACGACAAGGATTTCGCCGTTGAGTTGGTGGAGGGTGATCCAGAGACCGATGATCAGGGCGAGATGGATGTGGAAAGTCTGTTTTTCATCCGTGTCGATTCCGAATGACGTCCGGTGAGCAGCTCAGCACAGAGCTGATTGGTTTGCTTTGATCAGCGCTATTGCAAAGACATCAGTTGGTTAAACGTGATGTCGACGCGCTACGTGCTTCGGACCGGGGAGATCATCCTCTCCAATCGCAACCCTGCGGAGCTTGATGTCTACTGCTATCGAACGGGCTACAACCACCACACCTGCCTGCTGCTCTCCGAGCAATCTGAAGCAGACTTTCTGCTCCGTTACGGGGCGGAGGAGTTGAACGTGGCTTACTCAGGCTGACTTCAACAGTGGCTTTCGCCAGGACCCTTGACGCTGCTCGGATCGTGGCCTGAATGGGTTGGCATCAAGGCAATTCCATGGATGACGTCAGGCTGCAACTGCTGCTTCAGGAAGCTGAAGAACATCTCCGTTCCCGCAGCTGCCGACAGCGCTACGAGCGCGCTGTGGTCCGTCTGCCCGACAGCCGCAGGGGCATCTGGTTCGGTGATGACAAGCGTGCTGCCTGATTTCTCGATTTTATGTTGAGCTTCTATCCCCAGTTTTGGACCCGTGCCTTCGACTTCGAGGGCCGCACGTCCCGAATCGACTACTGGAAGATCTTTGCCGTCAATCTGATCCTTGGGCTGCTGTTGTCACGGCTTGCGCCGTCAGCCGTCTACGTCTTTTTTGCAGTGGCCTCGATCTGTCCGGGGTTGGCGATGAACATTCGGCGCATCCGCGACACCGGGCGTTCCTGGACGTGGATTTTCATCGCTCTTCTCCCGTTCATCGGCTTCATCTGGTTGCTCTGGATTGAGATTCAGCCCTCAGCTGACAGCTGACGGGACGGCTGCCGTTGCACTGCGGGCCGCTTCCAGCGGGGCATGCAGCAATTCAAAGACTGAATCGATGCGCTCGGCTTCAACCTGTGAAATCGAAAGCATCAGGGCCAGCAGGTCGAGATGACGACGTTCTTTCGCTGAATAGGGCCCATCGGAGCGCATCAGTTCTGAGGCCATGGCGTAGGCCGTGAGGGCTTGATCTGTGCTGAGGACCTTCGCCGCCTCGAGCATCAGAGCCTTGTTTCCTCGTTCCAGCCGGAGGGCGAGCACGGCATCCATCAGCAACACCAGCTCGTTGTCGCTCATCCGGCAGTAAGGCTCCCGGTAGTCGAGGGCGTGCCGAAAGGCCCGAGCCCCGGCGCGACTGAGGGTGTCGTCCCACGACACCGCGGTAAGGCCAACGGCTGCAAAGGCAGTGACGACATTCATCAGGAATGACGCAGCGTTGACCAACTTTCAACGGACTCCCCGGATCTTTGTTGTTAAAAGCGCAACAGAGCGTCCCAGATGAGTCGAATGCCCTACCGGCTTGGCCTCATTCAGGAAGTCGCTCCACGGCGACATGCATGAACCGTTTCACCATGGCGATCGGCCATCCTTCCCGCTGCAGTTCTTCAGCGATCTGATCAATCTGATAAACGATCTCCTCCGCGACGAGCTCTTCAAGCAGATGGTTGGAGTGTTGCGTGGTGGTCATGAGTCGATTCCACTGCTTCGGGGCTAACCCATCCAGGCTGCGTCGCGCCACATTGAATCTGTGGCATCAAGCTCGGTTCCTCAATCTCCTTGGGGGTGAGGTCACGTGTTGACCTCTGTTATGCGTTGGGCTGTCTGTGGTCTGGTGCTGATGGCCGCGCTGCCTGTTGCCCCTAGGAGGTTCAACCCTGGACTGAGGACACCAGCACAGCTTGCCGCGCTTACTTCGATGCGTCTTATCTGAGCCAGGCCAGCAGACCGGCAGAGGCGGGAATGGCGGCCTACTACTGCGACTGCGTGATGAATGCCCTTGCCACGGATCCTCAGGTTGCTGATGCCACACGCAGCTGTTCGAAAGCCGTTAACGCCAAGGTCTGAATCAGACCTTCTTCAGGTCTGCTTGCAGGGTTAAGCCGCCGTTGCCAGCTTGAGGGTATGAAACAGTCCTCCCTTCTCCGACGCGTCGGCACCTACCTGCTCGGTTTGGTGGATGAGTATTGGGCCATGCGTCGACCCTGGCAGTACGGCACCAAGCAGCCTCAATGCGGGCTTCAGTGCGATGGCAACCATTGCGAACGGATGGACTGAGTCCAATCGACACTGAGCCGGCGGCTTATCCAATCAGCACAACAAGGCGCACACCGCCAACTTTTAAGGGTTTTGACCCCTGCAGCAATGGGCCTTTACACGGGTTGCCGTCCCTCAGTGTCTCCACAACAGTGAGGACAGCACTGGAGATGAGATGGAGTTCAAAAGCCGCATTTTTGCCACCTCGCGTGGGTCCACCATCGACGCCATCGGTGAAGGGCGTTATCTGGTCTGCAATCCGGCCTACTGCTTCATGGTGCACGGCCTCCGTCAGGCCCATGAGGCCGTGCAACGTCAGGAGAAGTCCGCGCTCTGAGCCATGGCGGAGTACAGGATTCACTGCAAGCACTGCGGCTATGAGGGGCAGGCCAACTCCCGTTGGATCCCCTTTGTGCGGGTGGAGAAGCGGGGGCAGGATTGTCCCCATTGCGGTCGCCCCACCCTGCTTGAGCCCTGGTGCACGCTGCGGGCTGAGGCGTCCATGCCCGACTACTAGAAGGTTTGCCAGCTGCTGGTGAGCCACTGGGGAGCCACGCTCCACCAGATGGCTGTGGCCACAAAGATGGCGGTGAGACCGATCAGGCTGGTGATCAACTCCTCCTGCCGGTTGTCCGAGCGAAGTTTTTTGGCTTTGCCCACGGTTCCCCTTGGATGCTTCCCTCGGTGTAAGGCCTCGGCTCAGCATTGGCCATCGGTCAAAACACCGGGCCGCAGCTCTGGCGATGATGGAGACAGCTTCAAGGCCCGATGAACACCGCCACGTTTGCTGAGTTCGCCGAACGGGCTGACTACTCCCTGCTGGAAGCCCTCACTCCTGATCCGGAGGCGACAGCAGATGGAGAGGACCACCGTCCCCGCCAGGTGCTTTCAGGTCATTACGTGCCGGTGACGCCCACCCCGTTGCCGGAGCCCCAATACCTGGCGCATAGCCGAATGTTGTTCCGCGAGCTTGGCCTGAGTGACGACCTGGCCCAGGACAGCCAGTTTCGTCGGATGTTCTCCGGAGATCTCGGTGTCGCCACTGGTCCGATGCGGCCCTGGGGTTGGGCGACGGGTTATGCCCTCTCGATCTACGGCACCGAATACACCCAGCAGTGCCCCTTTGGAAATGGCAATGGCTACGGCGATGGCCGTGCCATGTCGGTGTTTGAAGGGCTGTTTGAGGGGCGCCGCTGGGAGATGCAGCTCAAGGGGGGCGGGCCGACGCCCTACTGCCGTGGTGCCGATGGTCGAGCGGTGCTCCGTTCCAGCGTCCGTGAATTCCTCGCTCAGGATTTCATGCATGCCCTTGGTGTGCCCACCTCGCGTTCGTTGACGCTCTACGTCTCCCATGCTGAGACGGTCCGTCGCCCCTGGTATTCGGAGAATTCACGCTCGATGGACCCGGACGTGATGGTCGACAACCCGGCGGCGATCAGCACCCGAGTGGCGCCATCGTTTCTGCGGGTGGGTCAGCTGGAGTTGTTCGCCCGCCGTGCACGCAGCGAAGCCCACCCTCGGGCGCAAAAGGAGCTGCACTTGATCGTGGCTCACCTGATCGAACGCAATTACCGCGAGGAGATCGATTCCTCCCTGCCATTCACCGACCAGGTCGTGCTGTTGGCGCAATTGTTCCGTGATCGCCTCACGGCCCTGGTGGCCAACTGGATCCGCGTTGGCTATTGCCAGGGCAATTTCAACAGTGACAACTGCGCAGCCGGTGGCTTCACCCTCGATTACGGCCCGTTCGGATTCTGCGAGTTGTTTGATCCGCGCTTTCAGCCCTGGACCGGCGGTGGCGCTCACTTCTGCTTTTTCAATCAGCCGGTGGCAGCTGAGGCCAACTACCGCATGTTCTGGAAATCCCTGCGCACGCTGATGGAGGGTCAGGCGGAGGCCCAGGCCCAACTCGACCAGCTTCTGGAGGACTTTCCCGATGCCATGCGGGAGGCGATGGAACGCATGTGGAGCAGCAAACTCGGCTTGCCGGGCTACGACGAGGCACTGGTGCAAGAGCTGTTGCAGCTTCTGGTGGACTCCAGTGCCGATTATTCGATGCTGTTCCGCCGATTGTCTGATCTGCCAGAGCAGATCGATTCGCTGCGGGAGTGTTTCTATCTCCCCCTGTCCACGTCTCTTGAACGTCAGTGGCAGGGCTGGTTGGTGCGCTGGAATTCCTTCCTACCCAGCGGCGTTGATCGAGTCCAGATCTCCGCAGCCATGCAGCAGGTCAATCCTGCGATCACCTGGCGTGAGTGGTTGATTGCTCCGGCGTACCAGCAGGCAGAACGTGGCGACACGACCTTGATGGCTGAACTGCAACAACTGTTCAGCGCGCCTTACGACACCCCCTCCACTGAGCTTGCGGTGCGTTACGACCGGTTGAAACCGCGTGAGTTCTTCAGCGCAGGCGGAGTGTCTCACTACAGCTGTTCCTCCTGATCGCTTTCTGGGGGACGACAACAGATGCATGAACCCTGACGACGTTCTGCACTTCTGGTTTCAGCAGTGCCGACCCTGGCAGTGGTTTCGTCGCCGCGACTCTTTTGATGCACTTGTGCGGGATCGTTTTGCTGCTCTGGTGGAGCGTGGCCATGCCGGCGATCTTCAGGATTGGGCTGACAACGCCAAAAGCGGTCTGGCTCTTGTGCTGCTCCTGGATCAATTCAGTCGCCAGATCTGGCGAGGTGAGGCCAGGGCTTTTGCAGGCGACCGACAGGCTTTGGCCCTCGCCCTGATGGCCCTCCAAAAGGGATGGGTGGCGACCGAACGGCAGCGGCCACGTCGGCAGTTCTGGCTGATGCCTCTGTTGCACAGTGAAGCCCCGATGGTTGTTACTCAGGCCGTTCCCCTGCTGGAGCAATTTGCAGATTCCGCCACAGCTGATGTTGCCCGTCGCAATCTCATCCAGCTGCAGCGCTTCGGCCGTTACCCCCAGCGCAATGCAGCTCTCGGGCGCGTGAGTTCACGGGAGGAAGTGTTGTTTCTGCAGCAATTTTTCCACTGATGCGGTGTTAAGAGCCCCATCGACATCGGCAGGCTCATCGGTGGGCTCATCCATGCGGGTGCTGCTTGGTCGGTGTGTTCCTGAGGGTTCATCAGGAGCAGAATCTTCTTGGCAATTTTTTCGTGCATTTCGACAGGCTTGGATGCACCGGTGGAGGGGGATGGTCTGGATCGAATTTCAGTTCAGCAAGTGATGGAACAAAGCAGTTGACTTCAAGGAATAAAGACGATGCAGAAATGATCTCAGTTTTCTTGCATCACCCTTGCCTGGTCTTTTTGTTAAAAATGAGTTAAATGCGTGTTAAATTTGAGAGAGTCTTCGGTCGGTGGCTTGCTTCTCGAGATTGATCCAGCAGTCGTGACTCACTTTCTTCTCATCGAGTCGCGAAGGCTTCCAGGAGCTCCAAAGGCCATGACGGCCCGTACCTTTCGAAACAAGCGTTATTTCGGCATGGTGATTGCCGACGAGGCTCTCAAACCTGGCAAGCCTCTGGAAAAATGCAAGCACGTTCAGGCGATGCATCAGCGATTTGTGGATGGTTTGGACTGGAATCAGACGGAATATTCAAAATTGTATGAGAAAAAATACCGAAAAATGGAACGTCATGGTGGAGAAGATGGCAGCTTTAATGTTTTTACCAAGAAAAAGCTTAAAAAGTATGATGCTATTTATGAAGACATCAAGCTCGGCGGGTATAAGCAATCAGCGTCGATTGAGGAAAATATCGAAGTTGCGCTGGATGCGAATGGCGAAGTGCTGTTGATTGATGGTCGACACCGCTTGGTTCTGGCGCAGCTGATTGGCTTGAAAAAAAATTCCTGTTGTCGTTAATTTAATTTCTGAAAGTTTTGCGAAATTATGCGTCGATCACGCTGATAGTTTCAGGAGCCAATTGCTTGAGAGAACCGTTGTCGGTCGCGTGAATTCTTTGGCCACGGTTCCAGGTGGGCGTAATAATAAAGGTGTTTTGGTGAATTCATACCAACGCAATTATTTCCCTGGCTCATAGCAGGTTGAATTTTTCGCTTGGTGTTTATTGGTGCTGTTCGGCTTCATCCGCCATCAACCGCAGTGCCGCATTCATCACTGCCACCTTCACTTCACGTCGCTCCAGTCCTTGCCGTTCGAAGTGGCGGACGATGCGCGACAGATCCCACCAGACGGCCACTTCGACTTCATCCATTTCATTGGCGACGTGGAGAGCCATGGCTGCGCTGTGTCCTATTTCAGCTGTAGCCCGCTGCCAGCTTTGCCTGAGGCTCCTGCTGAATGACTGCTGAATTCAGTTGCGATTCAGCCTGGATGGTGGATCGTGGCTACGAATCATGCAGTTGCCCCCTTCACCTTGCAGCACTATCTGATTGTCTGGACATTCCCGACCGTTGAGGGGGCCTGGGAGTCATGCCCTGGTTTTGCGGACTACATCAATTCCGGTGCACCTGGAGATGCCTTCGACGGCTTCGCACTCAAATACCGCGTCTGCGAACCGATTAGCGGGAGTGGTGTAGCGATTGCCGTTGCCAGTGACATCGGCAAAGTGTGGGCGCATCTCGGACCCTGGATCAAGGATTTCGGTATTCAGTTCGAGGTGACGGCCGTGGTCTCGGATGCCGAATTTGCTGCAATGTGGCCGATGGTGGAAGCTGCAGCATCCGTCGACTGAGACGGCTGACCCTCAGACCATTGCCCGGCCTTGACGCTTGCCTTGCTTGAGCCTTTGCTGTTTCTTGCTGCTGCTTTAGCGGCTTCGGCGGGATTGTTGATTCTCCAGTTGGGTCTGCGACGGGTGTTTGCTGTTGCACCCCGATTGAAGCCGGCCCAGGAGGCTCTCGCCCAAGACACGTCTCTGACTGTGGTGATTCCCGCCTTCAATGAAGCCCACAACATCGAAGCCTGTCTGAGCAGCGTGCTGGCGAGTGCGCCTCCCTGCCGGGACTGGTCGGTGCTGGTGGTGGACGACGATTCAACGGATGCAACGGTCGAGAACGCCATCCGCGCTGGGTCTGGAGCGGCGCAGTTCCGCCTGATCCAGGCGGGCCCCAGGCCCGTTAAAGAGCGCTGGGTCGGCAAGAACTGGGCCTGCAGCAAGGCCGTTGAGGAGGTCTCCAGCGATTGGTTGTTGTTCATCGATGCCGATGTGCGACTCAAGCCCGATGCACTTCGTCGGGCTCTGGCTCAGGCGGTGGCTGAGGATGCCGATTTGCTGAGCCTGGCACCGCGGCTCAGTTGCGGATGCCTGGCGGAATGGATGGTGCAGCCGATCATGGCCAGCCTGCTGGGCCTTGGCTTCCCCATCCTTGAAACCAATGATCCGGAATCGCCGGTGGCGTTTGCAGCGGGTCCGTTCATGTTGTTCAAGGCATCCACCTACGCCTGCATCGGTGGTCACCGGGCCCTGGCTGGCGAGGTGGTGGAAGATCTCGCCCTCGCCCGCGCCATCAAGTCCGGTGGCCATCGCCTTCGCTATCTGCTGGGGGTTGATGCGGTTGACCTGCGGATGTACACCGACCTCGCTGCTCTTTGGGAGGGGTGGACCAAGAACTGGTTTCTGGGCTTGGACCGGGACCCCGTCAAAGCCCTCGGTGCCGCCTTGGTGGTGGTCTTGATGTTCACAGTGCCCTGGCTGTTGTTGCCTGCCTCCCTCATGCTCCTCTGGCTTCAGCCCCTGCTGTCATCGGTTTGGTGGTTGCTGATGGCAATGGCTGGTGTGGCCATCCTTCAACAGCTGCTGCTGAGGCTGTGGACGCGCAGCAACTTCGATGTACCCCTCAGCTACTGGTGGCTGATGGGCGTCGGCGGGTTGTTGGTGGGTGCAATCGGCCCCGTGTCGATCTGGCGCACACGCACCGGTCGCGGCTGGACCTGGAAAGGACGCGCTCTCGGCTGAGCTTGTTGGCTCAAATCAGACGATCACCGGTGGTGCGCCTGTTTGCGTGCATCTTCAGCCCGACGCCTGAGCGCAGCATGACGGAATGCTTTTTCAAGTTTGGTCAATCGAGGCTGATTTTCCTGTAAGGCAGCTTCACCCCGTGCTTTGGCCGCGTTGATGAAATCGTCTGATTTGGTACCGCTGAGTCCACTCATCTCAAGTCCTTAGCTAGCTCAAGCCTGATCGCTTTAAGGGTCAACTTGGCTCGAATAAAAGGCCTTCTATCGAATTCACCCTTGAATGGTTGCTTGATGATCTGCCTGGCTCACACCCGTTGGTTAAAACCGCCGAAGCGACTGCTGGAACTTGGCTGAGGCGAGTCCATCCCATAGAAATGGTGAAAGCTGAATGGCTGCTGTCCGCCTGTGTGCGAAGGTAAACAGTCTTGAGCCAGTCTTTTTTTTGACGATCTTCATTGGAAATCTCTCCTGGGACGCTGAGCGGGAGGATCTCATTCACCTTTTCGGACAGTACGGCGAAGTGAGCAAATGCTCCCTGCCGCTCGACCGGGAGACGGGCCGCAAGCGTGGTTTCGCTTTTGTGGATCTCAGCAACGAAGCCGATGAGCAGTCGGCGATTGATGATCTCCAGAACGTTGAGTGGATGGGGCGTGCCATCTCGGTTCGCAAGGCTGAACCACGACGCTGACTTGCGGGACGAACCAACGGGAGATCTGCCGGTGATCGTTCACCGGCAGATCCAATGTTGTGTTCACCCCTGAGTTGTGCTGCAAGGTTTGCTCTCCTCAGCTTCCGAAGCCTCGCTCGGTTGCTGATGGAGAGCCTTTGTCTTGCGTTGAGTTCGCGTTCGCCTGCTGCTTTTGAGATGCCTGGTTGAACCGGCTGTCCAGCCAACGTGAGACCACATAAATCCCGATGAACATCGGGATGTAGATCTGATATGCACTCTGTTGCTCAATCTGCAGCTGATTCACAACCGTGACGGCTGCTGTGCTGAGCACGAGGTAAATCCCGACGCGTCGAAACACGGGTGACTTGAACAAAGCTTTGAAAGGGCCGAGGTGATCATCATGCTCACTTGCTGATGAAATCCCTCAGCTGGGGGATGTGCCCGACGCGATTGACCAGCTGAATGGGGAGGCCATGCCTTGAACTGATGCCACCCGCCTATGACCTGATCATTGAGCGTGGAGGCGCCATTGTGGTGGAGACCATTGAGGCCTGTGATGAAGATGCTGCCTGGCGCCTCGCTCTGATGCTGCACATTGATGCCCTCATGGCGGTGGTCTGTAGGGAGGAGCACAAAACCCGTTGAAAAGCAGGGTTTAAGCTTCTTTTAAGGATTGGAGCGATTCTGTGGTTGGCTTGATGGCGTCAGGTTTGTTCCTCATGTTTCCGTCGATCCCCGGGGCGGATCTTTCTCTGTTTCGTCAGCTGAACAGCGAACTTGGAGCGCTCTGTCAGGAGCCTCCCATTCAGGCTGTCAAGGTATGTCGCCTGCATTCGCGCTTGGTCAACCGTTAAGGAGAGGTGCGGGGGCTGATTGTTCAGCGATCGTCCTGCACCACACCACAGGCAACCCGTGCACCGCCTCCACCGAGGGGAGGGTCGTCGCGGTACGTATCCCCCCCTGCATGAACAATCAGTGCCTTGCCCCGGAGATCCGTTGTGCTGAGCCGTGGTGCAACAACGCTGGTGTTGGTTTTGCCGTTGTCATCAACAATCAGCTTGCTCAGATCGCCACGGTGGCCGTTGCCAAAGGGGCCGAGGTGCTGGCCGGACTTGTCTGGATCCCAGTGTCCACCTGCTGCAAGGCCGGCAACTGCGGTGCCCTCCGCTGTCTGGCCCGCCTCACAGCTGCCAAGGCTGTGCAGATGGAAGCCATGCTCCCCTGGTGTCAGGCCCGACAGATCGGGATAGATCACCAGACCCTGATCGGTGTCCTGCGCTGTGATGCTGCCAATGGACTCTCCAAGTCCATTGGTATCGATGCGTTGCAGCGTCACCTCCAGAGCTCCGCACCAGCTGGGTGTGACGATGAGCAGGCTGACGAGCAGAAGGAGCTGGGCGAGCAGGCGACGCATCACAGAACAGCATGTTCTTGAATTGTGCCCTCCGGTTGGTGCCTTCTGCGGTGAAGATGGTGCGTCGTTCGATCAATGCTTGGTGATGCGGTGGGAATACACCCAGTTGCGCTTCGTACCCCGTGGCAAGTCGTGGACCGGTGAAATCGAGGAGCTCTGGTTGGATGATCGCCAGCTGATCTCCAGAAGCCACCCGCAGCGTGATGTCTCCCTCGTAGGGCTCATGAATGAGTTGGGTGAGCAAGGCTGGGAATTGGTGACCTATGCCCAGCCTTTCACCGGTTATCACGGTGGTTGCTACACCTTCAAGCGTCAGAAGTAAGCGGCTGGCTCATAGCAGGCTCGCGTCGATGTGCTGTGCCATTCCCATAAAGCCAATGACCAGCAGAGCAACCGCAATTGTTGAGGCAAGCGATGCCAGGCTTATTTGTGTTTGATGGCTCAACGTTTACAAGCCTCCACCTCGTTTTTTAGATGCACAAGAATGCATTGCTCGTAACAACTTCCGTCGTCAAGATTGCAGAGCGTTAAGCACTCAAAGTATGCATTCACTTGAGATTCGGTGACGCAGGCATCGGCTGCATTTGGTGATTCCAGATTTGTACTCAGCATGTCTTTCATCGGTTCGCTCGGCGACACTATGCTGATTTTTCTTTTGAGGCAACGATAATATTGCGACGGGTAAATACCTAGATAGTATTACCTATATCGAGATTCACTTTTTGTTCTTGTGCCTGAGACGAGAATGATTTGGTTTGCAAGCTCGGGCTCTTTAAAATGAAGGGATGAACCACCGGAATCCCACTGAGCGGCTTGAGGACGAGCTTGATCGTGCCAAGGGGCTTGGGCGCTGGCTTAGTGACGATGAGCAGGCAGAGCTCGATCGTGCGGCTGATGCCGTGGCCGAACGCCTGGAGGCCAGGAAGCGGCGTCAACGCAAGCTTGTGGTTCTGACGGCGGTTTGTCTGTTGATTCCGCCGCTTTGGCCCTTGGCCTTGGGGCTGACCTTGTTTCTCCTCTATCCCGACACCATGGGCAAGATCGGGCTGGCCGCTGCTGTCGCCTTATTGGTCGGTGGATTACTGCTGGCTGGTGTGTTGGGGTTGGCCATGGTTTGGCTGGTTCAATTGCTTTTTTGATCAGTCCAAGTCATTGGACTTAACAACGGTCATTCCGACAGGGGCCAAAGCAATCAACGCCAGTTTGATGTGCTGGATGCCGAAAGGAATGCCGATGATCGTGACAAAACAGGCCAACGCACTGCTGAGGTGACCGAGGGCTAACCACCAACCGGCCACGAGGAACCAGATCACGTTGCCGATCAGTCCCAAAGGACCCGTTCCCAGGTCGTCTTGTCCCCTGACTTGGCGGCGGTTGATGGCTTCTGAACCAAAGGGCCACAGGGAGAAAAGCCCCAGCACCCAACACGACCGTGCCCATGGAAGACCGACGATGGTGATGGCACAGATCAACGCGGCAAGCCACCAGGCCAGAGCCATGGGCAGTCCGCCAAGGACAACCCAGAGGAGGTTGAGCACAACAGAAATCATGTCTCCATTGTCACGGCAAGGCCGATCGTCATTCGTTAAATTCTGTAAAAGGTGTTTGACCAGTCATGTCAGGTCGCTTCGGGATTATTGGTTGTGGATACGTCGGATCTGCAGTCGCTGTCCATCTCAGGCGTCTGGGCCACGAGGTTGTTGGCACCACCACCAGTCCTGGCCGGCTTGGTGAACTCTGCGATGTCGTTGACCATCCCCGCATCTACAGCGCTGGCGACCCCATGGCTGATGTCAGCTTTTTGGACCGTCTCGATGGTGTTTTGATCGCCATGGCCCCAACCACCGCAACTTTTGAAGAGGATCAGTACCAGAAGGTGTATGGACAATCGGTTCCCGCCCTCGTTGATGCCCTCCGCCACCGTTCTGGTCAAAACCCGCTGCATGTTTCTTATCTCAGTAGTGCAGGTGTCTATGGGGATCAATCAGGTGCGATCTGCAATGAGTTGACTCCCCCGGACTGTTCCAGCAGTGCCAATGCTCTTCTCGCCAGTGCGGAGTCAGCTGTTCTCGCATTGAACGATGCTTCGACCCAGGCCTGTGTGCTTCGGCTTGGTGGCATCTATGGCCCTGGTAAAGACATTCCCTCTTTTATCCGCAGCGCCGCTGGTCAGTCGGTTCGTAAGAACGGCAACCACATCAATGCCTGGGTCCATCTCCAGGACATCATTCGTGGCGTTGAGTTTGCGTTAGATAAACGACTTCAAGGGATTTACAACCTTGTGGATGATCTTCAGTTCACCCGTCGTCAGCTGTCGAATGCCCTCTGTGATGACCACGGTCTCCCCCCCGTGATTTGGGACAATCACGACCGCCCCGGGGCACGCATCTTCAACGCTCGTGTCAGCAATGCCCGGCTGCGTGAAATTGGATTCCAGCCCAGCATTCCCTCCATGCTTGAACCTGTGGCGGCCTGAAGCTGGATCAAGCATTAGCGATTTCGCAGAGCTGACGCGAGTGCTTGGACCTTTTGATACACGTCCATCCTTCGAACACTGTTGTTGTTTATGTAAAGCGGCATTGCGAGATCCACAGTCTGTTCGACCCATTGTTTAGACCTTCTTCAAACAGGCTGTGGTGTTGTGAAAGGAGAATCATTTTGCATTGAGTTTGCTTCGTCACTGGCACTCATGCTGCTTGAGCTCAATGCAGAATTGCTTGATCTTGCTGAAGAAGAGTCCAATGTCGCTGCTGAGTGCTCAATTGTTGAGCTTGAGAGTGCTGTTTGATGTTGGGCCGCATTCGTGCCGTTTTTACTGAGTTCCAAACACAAGGTTTGGAACAGCTCTATGACGTGATCAATGCGGCGCGTGATCTTGCACCTGATTCAGACTTTCAAGCCTGTTACGACATGGTGATGGCCTCAGGCGGGCCGGAAGTTGAGGCCTGGATCAACTTCACGGTGGCGACTGCCACCCAGTTCGACCTCGATGATCAACCGGATCCCGAACAGTTTCTTTTTGTTCTTGAAGAATGTTGTGATGCTCGACGCGAGCAGCAGGTGTCTCAGCCCTCGGAGTAGCGGAGTGCTTTGAGACCCATCACCAGATGGGTTCGAAAGCTTCCAAGCGCCATGACTTGCTTGGGCGTCCTCGTATCGCTAACGCCATCACCCTGCCCTTCAATCCAACGCAGCAATTCCTGAGTTTGATCAGCCCATGCGCTGAGTGCTGCTCGCAGCAGTTCGTCATCGCTGAGTTGTCCCTCAGGAATAGCGGATGGGTCCATCGCTGCTCTCAGCATTGCGCTGAGTTGCTGATGGCTCAACGCGTCTGGAACAAAGGGATCAGAGTCGATACTTAAGAAAACCTTTAGGCATGCCTTGACGGTAGTTCAGCGGCGTCAATGGCGATACCCGTTGTTTGACCCATCTCTTTGGTAATGGAGATCATCATCCGGGTCAACGCTGAGCCCAAGTGTTGTCAGAGCGATGCGACGGGCCATCAAAAGGGCGGGGTAGGCGCGTGCTGATCGCTGGTCGTCGCAGAACAGCCTTGCCAGAAGTTTCAGCAATGGATCGCTGGGCTTCATCCGACGACTGAGTTCCGCAATGGCTTCACTTCCATGCCATCGCTGCTCACCTTCGATCAGAACGGCACCGTTGCGGAGCGGTAACCCGAGGGCGTTGAGCTCTTGTCGTGTGGCGTGATCTGCTCGTCCGTCAACAATCCGAAGGTCGGGAACACCCGCTTTGAGTTCACTGCGTAAGGCGAACTCCCGACAGAATGGGCATCCGCCGTCGTAAATGAGGGTTAACAGCATTGCTGAATTCTGTCGCGAAGGGCCTTGGCCTGGCGTTGGTTCTGGTCTGCTGCTTGTTCGTAGGTCCCCAGCCTTCCTGGGCTGACTGGATCTGCGATGGCGATCGGCTCAGCGTCGAAATCACGCGTGGAGCTGTCGATGTCACCGGTCTGATGGAGGACATTCCCAATTCTGCAGAGGGCACCCTGCCTGGTGACGGAGTTCTGGTGCGATGGCGCGACATGACGTTGCAGCTTCCGCGCACCAACAACGCTGGATCACCCAGTTACACCGATGGCCGTTGGTGGTGGCGCGTTGTTGATGCTTCCTCGCCGGAATTCTTTGAACGGCGCGGCTCGGTGATTCGTTATGAATGTGAACTGATCTGAGCACTGAACCAGGGTCATGATCGTCGCCGCTTGCGGCGATTGGCCTTGCGTGTTCCGCCGTAGCGATAACCAGACTCGCTTCGAATGTCTGGCCAACATGATTCGCACACCAGGATCCAGCTCGTCCGTAGGGCGGTGCTCACTCGGTAATGCACCTTTCCTGGCTGTCTGCAGAGATCACAACAAAAGTGTTGGTTTTTCCACAATTCAGCTGGGGGTTTTCGGCTCAGATCGTCGTTTTGTTGCTTTTGCTGAGCATTCGTCTCGTAGGTCACAGCACCAATCGCTTGCTTGTGATTCGGTTATTGCTCAGAAGTTTCGATCTTGACTGCTGCGCAAATCAGTTGCCAGGACTGCATTTTTGACAACCGTGGAGAGCATTCTGTCGTTGTTTGCAGGCTCTTGCGAGCTGTTTTCCACGCCGATGCTTGAAACCGCTGTTCTGGCCAAGCTTGCTTCTCGAAGCCCTGTGGAAAAGCTGTGTATAACTTTAGGAATGGCTCGGTACTTTGGCGTTGATCGAGGCTTTCAGGGCAGCAGTTTCATGGATGCTGAGGTGGGATTCCACGGCCTCTGGGTTCTTGTTCAGATAGTCGACCCACGCGTCGTAGCACTGCTCCTGTCTTTGATCGATCACGGAATCAGCATCCGCAAGAAACGTGGCAATGGTGTCTTTGTCTTGTTCTTCCGTTGCCATGAAGAGAACCTCCTCGATTTTTGCCAGTCGCGCTTCGATGCGGCTCAGGCGGTTGTCGATGAAGTCGTCCCGTTGCGTCATCTGCCTGCCCCGGGGCAATGAATGGATCTTGAATTGTTGCTGAGAGCAGAACGGGTTGACGCATTAGTACATGCGCACTAAAACAGGTGTACTGCTCCGTTGCTCATGTCTGCGAGTTCTCCTTACGCCCCATTCCGTGCTGACGAGTGGATGCGTCATTCCTTGATCCATCCTCGTAAGGCCTTCCCAGCGACGCCCTCAGGGGTGTCGAAGCCTCTTGCCCGAGCTTCGGTCGCCGCTCGACGCTCCGATGCCGTCCAAGGTGAGCTGTTTCTTTTTCCAGTCGTGATGTGTTGATCGATCGGTTCTGCGACAAACGTTTGCAGGAGTCGCTCTTTGCTCTCTGTTCTGCCAGTGTGTTCATTGGTGTTTGTTGCCTGACCATGCTGTTGTTCGCCTCTCAGACAGCTCAAGGCGGTCCTTCTGTCATCCTCCCGGCGCTGTTGATCACAGGGCTTCTTGTTGCAGCATCTCAAGCCTTCGTTCCCAAGGGCGACGATCAGAACTGATATTTGCGGCTTGACTCATCGGAGGGCTGAGAGAACATCAGCCCCAAAAGAATTGGCATCAAATCCTGGCTTGTTCGGCGTCTGTCCCAAGCGCACGATGACTGCGCGCTTCGATGGAGCCACCAACAGCAGTTGTCCCTGGTACCCCTCCGCAGAAAAGCTTTCGTTGGGTAGATCTGGTCGAGATTTGCGGCGGTTCAGCCACCAATGCGCTCCGTATGCCTTTTTTGACCCTCGCGTTGCGGTTCGGGCGTGCTTCACCCAGTCCACTGGTAAAAGCTGTTCTCCATTCCAGCTCCCGTTATCCAGGTAAAGCTGACCAAATCGAGCCCAATCTCGTCCGCTTGCCCAGACCAGCGATGAACCGACCCATGTTCCACTGCTGTCGCTTTCGACAACCGCCGTCGTCATACCAAGCGGATTGAACAGCTGTTGTGCGGGAAAGTTCCAATAGAGCCGATCGTTGTCGATCGCGTGCCTGAGGATCCGGCTGAGGATGTTGGTGGTGCCGGATGAATAGTTCCATTTTTTGCCAGGCTTCCTCGCCAATGGTTGGCTTGCGGCGAACCGAGCCATGTCCGCTTCCTGGGTCAGCATTCGCACTAGATCCGAGTTCAGCCTTCCCGTCGCTTCCTCGAAGGCGAGCCCGCTGTTCATTCTCAAGAGCTGTTCAAGGGTGATTTCCTGCCGCGGGTCCTTCGGGGCACTCCATTCGGGCACGTTCGGTGTGCGTCGTAGATCCAGGACTCCCTCCCGAATGGCTAGTCCCATCAGTGCATGGGTGATGCTTTTGCTCATCGACCATCCGATGAGGGGCATGTTGGGTCGGATGCCACTGGCGTAGCGCTCAGCGATCACCCAGCCGTCCTGGACCACGACCACAGCTCGGGTTCGTTTTGGCGTTAGTGGATCGTCTTCACGAAACGCGCGATGGAGAACTTTGTTCAGCGCTTTTCTATCGATCTCCGGAGGCTGTGCGCTGGCCGTGTTGATGAGCGGCCACGGCACAGCACTTGGCATGGGATCCCGGGAGGCAGGGACCGCTTCACTCGGTAGTACTGGCATGGGTCGCCCGTCGATCCGCTGGCTGCAACCCCGTGCACCGTTCTGAACGGCCTCAGCGCGGATCAATCCGAACAGGGCACTGGCTTCTACGCGCCCGCTGATTGGATCGATCTTGCTTTGGATCCATCCCTTGGCGGCAGCCAGGTCTTCGCGGAGCATCTGATCCGGATCCATCCCAGCCATCAGGACGCCGCTGCAGAGCTGTTTCGCGGTGAAGTGCGTGCCAGCTTTTGCAAAGTTGATCAGGTTCCGCAGCGGTGCTTCAAGACCTGCTGCTGTGCTGAAGACCACTGCTGCTGCAGGAATCAGGACATAACGCCAGCGGTTCTTTGTCACCCTGAATGGCCATCAAAAAAGCGGGGGAGATTCCCCCGCTTCAATCATCGGCGGAGGGTTGGCATCAATACACGTCGTAGCCAACGCCGCGGTAACGCAGTTCACGACCACCGGTTGGGTGCTGCTGTGCGTCGTTCGTTTCATAGGCCACACCGCGATAGCGCAGAACCTTGGCTTTGACGGCCACTGGGGTGTGCACTTGATCGGTGTGCTCCTGATGGCGGAAGGCCCTTGCCATCTGTGTTCTGGCCGTCTCAATGGCCTGGTTGCGCACAGTCCGTGCCTTGATCAGCTGAAGTGTGTTCATCTTTCTCTTGCGCGGTGTCCACACCCCCGTTGCCTGGTGTGAATCTGACTGCGGCCTGTCGAAGAGGCTCAACGTGAATTCACCATAGGCCTGTTGTGTAACAACGGCTACTGTTTTCACCAATTTTTCATGACCCGGTTGTCAACATGGGTCTGCATTGGGTCGGGGCTTGTCCGGAGCGATTCCTCTCGTTTGCATTTGCGGTCCGTCGGCGGCCGGCAAGACAACCTTTGCTGCACATCTTGCAGAGAAGTTGCGTGCCAGAGGGCATCATCCACTTCTCATCGCATGCGATGACTACTACCGCAGTGGGTGGTCTCCCCACGCTCGCTATGGGTTCGACACAGTGGATGCCATCGAAGCTGATCTGCTTCGGCTTCAGCTCAGTGCCGTTCGCTACCGCCAGCTGGACTCCCTGCGCAGTTACGACATGCGCACCCGCAAGGTGGGCTCCAGATTGTTGAATCAGTCCTATGACGTGGTTCTTGTTGAAGGCTCCTACGGCCCCCAACTGTTTTTAGGGGCTGTGCCGATGTCGCTTGTTGTTTATATCGATACCCCCGTTGTGCGGAGGCTTGTCAGGCGCCTCTGGCGTGATGTGCGGGAACGCCAGCGCCCGGCGCTCTATGTGATTCGCCAGATGTTGTCGCAGATGCTTCCCGCTGAGCGGCGCTTCATTCTTCCTTTGAAGCACCGTGCTGATGTGGTCGTTCGGGGTGTTGAGTCTGGTTTAGGTGATGTTCTGGAGAATATTGTATTGCCGTAGCTGGCTAATTTGTATCTTTGAAATTACACCTCTATGCTCATTTTTAATTACTGCCTTGATCGAATATCAAGATCCTCGATGCTTTAGCTTAGTGTGGCTCAATCGGCTCAAGCCTTGCTTGAACACAGTTGAATCCTGATAATTGAGTGATTTTGTTGTAGCTGTTTGCCTTGATGTTGCTGTGCTGAATTCAGTTTGCCTTGCTGTCGATTCTGCAAGGCTTGTGAAGCTTACCTCTCGTTCGTCGAGTTGTTTGTTTCTTCCCTAGGGCCTGAAATTCGCAGCTCTCAAGCGCAATTTCCCAAAAAGAAACCCCCGCCGAAGGCAGGGGCTTCAAAACGAACGCGGGAGTGTGTCCTTGTTTCCACCCCGTGAGACGTTTTTCCTCACCTTTTCAATATGCCGATTGAACATGAAGGGGAGGGGGGCTTGTGGACAGCCTGCGGGTTGGCTCTGGATGCAAGCCGTCAGCCTGGCAGTGCCCCACCCACCTCAAAGCGCAGATCAGGGGGCAGCTTGAAGGTCTCCCGGCGAGGCCCCTTCCTCTCGGATGTCACGGTGACCCGTGTATGGAACTGATGGTCTTCCTGGTCCGTGGACGAGGCGTCTTCCAGTCTGTTCAGGCTCGCATTGACTCTGGAACCGTTTCCTGTGTGAGCAGGAAACTTCGTGCCCAACCCCTTGCTGAGGGATGGATCTGATCGTCGTTCCGTTTTTCAGGGCAAGCTTCCGAATTGTGGTGCCGAGATTTTGGGTTTGCACGGATGGCCCGATTTCTTGCGGTTCTGCCTTTGGCAGCTGCCGGCTCTCTGTTGCTGGAGCCGGAGCGTTGGATCTCAGTTGGCCCCGGAGCTCTGCCGATGAAGAGCTTGGGTTCGTTTAATTGCCTCTTTTGCACGCCCTAAAACCGTCCCATCAGCTGCCAGTGCTGCCTACCTTCAGCCCTCTCCCATCCCTGCATGTGACCAGGGCAGTGCTGGTGAAAATTGAGAGGTGGCCACTTGATTCGGGTGTCGACCCCAAATGAAAAAGGAGCGAGCCCCTCAGCCCACCCCCTCCGTGACGCATCGAAAGCACTCCTGCTTTCGTCGATGACTGTCGAGCATCGCGTTCTGTCCGCAGGTATCGACCCACACGTTTTTAAGTATTACTGCCTAGTTTTTGGTGGTCGTCTCTGGTTCATGGTCCGAGCGGCGCGAGCACCAATCAAACCGCTTTAGGGGAGTTGAACGAGCGAGGGTTCCTTCGCCCGCGTCTCCCTTGTTTTTTCCGGCTTGCCCTTTCAGCGAGCGGCCGGACGCTCAGCAGTTTGTCTCCAGAGCGTTGGCGTGGGACATCCTCTTCTCTTCGTACGAGAGAAAATCGGCCCACATTCCGACCAGGAAAGTCAGAGTCATCAAAGCCCTGACCTGCTCTTTCGAGCCAGGAGCGGTGTATTTGAAATCCATGAACATGCGATCTGCCGTCTGTTGCTGCTCCTTGCATCGCGCGTCAATCGTCATCATCAATTCTTGGGCTTTTTAAGAACAGGAATGTGGGTCGGTTCATCCCGCACATCAACCGTTGCTGCGCGAGGGATGGCGGTGATGCGCTGATGGGGGATGGGTTGTCAGGCTCCGTGGAGAACCTTGACCAAGTTCATCCTAGAAGCTTTGTAAAGGAATGTGAATTGGTTGTTGTGCTGCCTCGCCTGCGGTTCCGCGGCCTAGCTTTCTGCAGATGCCTGCTTGTGGATGGCCGTCATCGTGTGGCTCAGCTCACCGACATCTCGCAAGCCTTCGGCGCTGAACCAGGGTGCGTTTTCCCAGTTAAAACCTTCTCCGAAGGTGTTGTCTGGCGCCGTGACGTACCAATGGCAATCAACGTCCGGGGTCTCAACAGAACACTGCGACCAATCCGGCTGCCATTGCGGCACCTGCACCCACATCACCGCCGCGAACACGAGGGAAAACAAGGCTTGCAGCATGAGGCTTCTGAGACAGGGATGAGACCCTAGGCGACTTTGCTCAACAGCCTGGATCCATTCGCCTGGTCCGTCGTCGCCAGGTCGGACATGCGGTGACATGGCTTGGGGTTGAGATTGAAAGTCCTCGGTGTGTGGAGCCCTGGAGTTCAGCCACGTCAGGGTTTTGTGTTCCGTTTGGCGTGCTTGGTTTGCCTGGTCTGTCCGAGTCGGCAAGAGCTTGCAAGGGGGGCAGGCTTGTTTGCCAGTGCTTGCGGTCAGGAGATTGAGGGTCGATTGGCCTCTTTTTGCTTCTTGTGATCAAGATCACAGCGATGCTTGATGGCGGTCAGCGTCTCAATGCCGCACAAGGCAGAGGGTGGTGTTGGAGAAAACACCCATCCCCATGAACCGCAACATCAACCGCCAGACCCTCTGCATGCTCCTCGACGCTTTTGGGCAGGACCGGGACCTTGATTACGGCGCACGGATTCGGCTGCGTCAGGCCATTTATATCCACGGCATTGTTGATGCCGTGCTGGATGATCAGGTGAGCCGACTGCCGGAATCAAGCCGGTCTTGGGTCCGCGGTCGCCGCCTGGACGGTTGAGGTGGGCTGAGTCTGCAGCCGCAGTGCCAGCGTGTGGCGAGAGTGTTCAACTGTCCGGAACAATGTGGGTGACCAGGTCTGCGCAGACCCAGCGGATCACCCCTGAATCCACATCGGCCACTTGGAACAACGTCGGAATCTTGGGATCCCTGGCCCCGCCATCGACGTGAATCACATCGGCCATCCACCAGTCATCGGAGTCAGTGCTGCCGCAGATCACGGTCATTCCTTTCTTGACGGACAGGAAGATGGGGTCCTGACCGTTGGTGCCCTGGTGAATCGGGGCCGTGGGACGCGTCGCTGCCATCTCTTGATGGTTCAAGTGTACTACTTATGCTAATGCCTCTCCGGGCGGCAGCATCTGCTTTGGGCTGGCGTTTGGTTCACCTTTGCCGCTGTTTTTTGCACGGATCGTCTGATCCAGCTATCAAGCCTTCAGGACCTTCAGAGTCATGGCCTCTTACAACATCAGCATCGAGGGTGGCACCAGCTTTTCGTGCCCTGATGACGTCTATATCCTCGACGCAGCTGAAGAAGCTGGTGTCGATCTGCCCTATTCATGCCGGGCAGGGGCATGTTCAACTTGTGCCGGTCGCCTGGTGAGTGGCTCGGTTGATCAGACCGATCAGAGCTTTCTCGATGATGAACAGATCGGCCAAGGATTTGCCTTGCTTTGCGTGAGCTATCCCACCGCTGATTGTGTGATCAAGGCCAACGCCGAAGAGCATCTGTCTTGATCACGGCTTGCGGGTGATCACCGGACGGCGCCGTTTGGGATAGAGCTCACGGCACATCGAGCAGACGGTTCCGTCGCAGCCCCGCGCCGTGCAGAACTCACGGCCCCAGAAGATGATTTGAAGGTGCAGGCGATTCCAGTGCTGCTTTGGGAAGAGGCGCTTGAGATCCTGTTCCGTGCGCGCAACGTTGCTTCCGTCGCTCAAGCCCCATCGCTGCGCCAGCCGGTGAATGTGGGTGTCGACTGGAAAAGCGGGAACGCCAAAGGCTTGAGCCATCACCACGCTGGCTGTTTTGTGTCCAACGCCAGGTAGCGCCTCAAGCTCCTCAAAACTCTGGGGGACATCGCCCTCATAGGCCGTCACCAGAATCTGCGCGAGGCGTCGCACATTTTTGGCCTTGGTCTTGGCCAGCCCGAGCTGACGGATAAAACCGAGGATCGTTTCTTCCTCGAGCTCAGCCATGGCTGCTGGGGTTGGGCCAGCGGCAAACAGCGCCGGTGTGACCTCATTCACTTTCTTGTCGGTGCATTGTGCACTCAGCAGCACAGCAATCAGCAGCGTGAATGGATCGCTGTGATCCAGAGGAATCGGTGTTTCTGGGTACTGCTCGTTGAGGCGTCGCAAGATCACCTCAACTCGCTCCGGCCTGCGCAAGGGTTCTTAGTAGGTGCTGCGATCCTGGCGCTTCGGCGATTGCATCGCTTCATTGCATCGTTTTACGGACCCTCCACCAGCTGCTCTAGGACCCATCAATGCGATTCTTGAGCAAGTCAAGTCAGTCTTCGTTGCAGCGGTTCGTCTTGAAGCGTTCGGCGGTGGTCTTGCTGTTAACGGCAAGCGTTCTGCTTGCGTCCTGCCGCAGCCGGGACCAGGAGAGCGCCACGGATTCACGGCCCCAGGTGCTCACCACCTTCACGGTGCTGGCCGATCTGGCCCGGAATGTGGCGGGTGATCGTTTGCAGGTGGCGTCGATCGTCAAGCCCGGTGCCGAGATCCATGGTTACCAACCCACCCCCAGTGATGTCGAGCGCGCCAGCAAGGCGGATCTGATTATTGAGAACGGGTTGGGGTTGGAGTTGTGGGCCCGGCGATTCACCGCTGCAGCGGGAGATGTGCCAACTATCACCCTTTCGGAGGGGATGGACCCTCTGCTGATCACGGAGGACGCCTATTCCGGCAAACCCAATCCCCATGCCTGGATGTCTCCCCAGCGCGCCATGCTTTACGTGGATCATCTTGAGCGGGCTTTTACGCAACTTGATCCAGCTGGTGCCGCGGTCTATGCCGCCAATGCGTCGGCTTACAAAGCCAAGCTCCAGACCCTCGATGACGAGCTGCGCACGGCGATTACTGCGCTTCCTGCCCAGCAACGGCTGTTGGTGAGTTGCGAGGGGGCCTTCACCTATCTGGCAACCGATTACGGGCTCGAGGAGGCCTATCTCTGGCCGGTGAATGCCGAAAGTGAGATCACACCAAAACGCATGGCTCGCTTGATCGACACCGTGCGCGAGCGACAGGTCCCGAGCATCTTTTGTGAAAGTACGGTGAGCGACAAAGCCCAACGGGAAGTGGCTGCAGCAGCAGGTGCCCGCTTCGGTGGCACTTTTTATGTGGATTCACTCTCGTCTCCGGACGGGCCCGCGCCCACCCTCTTGGATCTGCAACGGCACAATGTGGATCTCATCCTCAAGGGCCTGACCCCGTCCGAGAGCAATCGCTGATGCGTATCGAGGCCGACCAACTGTGTGTTGACTACAACGGCACTGTTGCCCTGTACGACGCCAGCCTGCATCTCCCCGCGGGTTGCATCTGTGGTCTGGTGGGCATGAATGGTGCGGGCAAGTCGACGTTCTTCAAGGCTCTGACTGGGTTTGTTCGCCCTTCACGCGGCCGGATTCGGATCAACGGCAGCAGTGTCGCTGACGCTCAGCGCCATCAAGCGGTGGCCTACGTTCCCCAGAGTGAGGGCGTGGACGCCCAGTTCCCCGTCTCGGTTTGGGACGTGGTGATGATGGGCCGTTACGGCTCGATGAATCTGCTGCGGATTCCCCGCAACTCGGATCGCGTGGCGGTGCGTGATGCTCTGACTCGGGTCGATCTACTCGATCTGGCTGAGCGTCCGCTCGGCACCCTGTCGGGTGGACAGCGCAAGCGCACGTTCCTGGCACGGGCGATCGCCCAGCGCGCAGATGTGCTGCTGCTGGACGAGCCGTTCAATGGGGTGGATGTGCGAACCGAGCAGCTGATGGCACAGCTGTTCCTCCAGTTCCGGGATGAAGGCCGCACGATTTTGATCTCCACCCATGACCTGGGCCACGTTCGTGATTTTTGCGACCTGGTCGTTCTGATCAACAAGACCGTGCTCGCCTACGGAGAAACCTCGGAAGTGTTCACGCCTGAGAACCTCGCCTTGACCTTCGGGGGTGTGCCGCCGGATCTGCTTACGGGAAACAGCTCCCCCGAAGAGACGTTCTGATTGAAAACGTCTCGGTTTAGTCGGTGTTGTCCAAGGTTTCGCTGGGCTGCACCGGCAACTTCAAACCGGTGGATTGCTGCAACTGTTTGAGCAGTGTTGCGATCGTGAGAGTTGTGCCTCCTTCCTTCTCTCCGATCAAGCTGACCTCTTCCACCTCAACCGGTTGCACCGTATCGCTGAGCATCGTCAGTAATGGCTCCAGTTTCTGGAGCAGGAACAGACGTTTGGCGTCATCCCCGGAGCGTTTCAGCGATTCCACAAGATCCCGCAGACCTTCCGCCTGGGATCGACCCTGTTCAATGATCGTGGCGGCCTCGCCCTTGGCTTCGGCCATCATCGTCTGACACTCCGATTCAGCTGGTGCAACAACATCGGCCTGAAGCTGTTCGGTCACCTGCTTGATCCGCGCCTTCTGAACAGGCAGTTCTGCTTCGGCTCGGGCCAGTTCGGCTCCCACGCTCGCCTCCACTTCGGCAACCAATGCTGCCCGCCGTGTCAATGCATCGGTTGTTCGTTTTTCTGCGTTGGCGGTGGCGATGGCCAGGTCCTTGTCAAGGCGCCGCAGGTCCGTGATGCGCTTGTTTTCAGCCTGCTTGACAGCCGACTGGGAGGTGGCTTCTGCCTCGGCGATACGTGAATCCCGTTTCAACTCCACCAGTTGCTTGCGCCCGATGGAATCGAGGTAGCGCACGTCGTCGGAGATGTTTTGAATCTGCAGGGTGTCCAGAACCAAACCAAGACGCTGCAGATCGTCCTCGGCTTCCTCCAGAAGTGTGCGGGCGAAGGTGATTTTGTCTTCATTCAATTGTTCTGGGGTCAGGCTCGACATCACGCCCCGCAGATTTCCCTCCAGGGTTTCCTTGGCGATGTGTCGAATCTCCTCCTGGCTTTTGCCGATCAGGCGTTCGACTGCATTGTGAATGCCCGGCTCATCTCCGGAGATCTTGATGTTCGCCACACCGGTGACGTTCAATGGAATGCCTCCTTTGGAGTAGGCGTTCTCCACCTGTAAATCGATGATCATGTTGCTCAGATCCAGCCGCATGACTTCCTCAAGAACGGGGATCCGCAGTGAGCTGCCACCTCGAACCGTTCGGTATCCCACGGTCTGCCCGCTGCCAGTGCGTCGCCGAAGTCCAGCGAAGATCAAGACCTCGCTGGGCTGACAGATGTAATACAGCTGGCGCAGCAAGATGATGAAAGCCCAAAGACCGGCAGCACCGGTGAGGCCAATAGCGACGAACATCAGAGATCTCCTGAATTGCGGGTGGTGGTGCTGCTCAAGGTGGCCAGCAGATCGATACCAAGGATCTGGTGCACTTGCTCGAAGAATTGACGCACCACCCGGTGGTTGAGCTCCACAAGGCTGGCCAGGCTGGAGGCGTCGTTTCCGTCCAGTGTGGTGATGCGCTTCAGCTGAATTCGGCTGGGAAGTTGCGTGGCCTTGTCCAGCACCATTTCAATCTGCTGAAGCAGAAACACCAGTTCCGCGGTGCTGCCGGCTTCATCCCACACCGTGGTGAGCAGATCATTCACCAGCGCACTGGCTTTTACATCCTCTGCCGTTGCGGCGGCCCGGCCCCGTGCCCGCAATTCCCTTGCTTGCTGCGTGGCCTGAGCCGGTAGAACCTCTTCCGCCTGCAGTCGCAGCCGTTCCATTTGTGCCCGCACCTGTTGCAATTTCTGCTGGGCGTGAGCACGCGCCTCGAGTTCAGCGGCCGCTGTTCGTTCTTCTTCGGATCGCGCTTTTTTTTCCATCTCCGCAACCTGGGTGCGGACAGCGTTGTCTTTTTGCAGCACGACGGTTTGGGCTTCGGTGCGGACCACCTCCGCGACCTCTTCCATTTCGGCTTCCACGCGTTCGGCCTGACCGATCGCTTCAGCTTCGGCAATTTCCGCGTCTCGCACGATCTGGGCCACCCGTCGACGGCTGATTGAGTTCAGGTAGTCGACGTCGTCCGACACGCTCTGAATCTTGAGGGTGTCGAGCTGGAGGCCCAGTCGCCGCATGTCCGAACCGACATCATCCGCAATCTGTTCGGCGAACCGCAGTCGGTCTTCATTCACCTGCTCAGGTGTCAATTGAGCCAGCACGCTGCGCAGATTGCCTTCCAGGTTTTCCTTGGCCACCTGCACGATTTCGTCTTGGTGATGGCCGAGGAACCGTTCAATGGCGTTGTTACGGATCTCCGGATCCGTGCTCACCTTCACATTGGCAATCGCCTGAATGTTGAGGGGCGTACCGCCATGGGAGTAAGCATTGCTCACCTCCACAACGACCGGCAGCAGCGTCACATCCATGCGCCGTGCCGTCTCCAGGATCGGTTTCACGAAGGTCCAGCCGCCATTGGCCACCACGCGATAGCCCTTCTTTCCCGGGCCCTGGTTCGAGCCACCGGTGACCACGAGCATTTCGTTGGGCCGACAGATGCGGATCATCCAGCGGCTGATCAGGTTCAACGCCACAAGGGTCACCAGTACAACGCCGGCTCCCCCGATGATCAATTCACTTTGATTGCGGTTGCTGAACTGAACCGTTGGCGGTCCGGTCTGGGCCTGGAACAGTTGTTTCTGCATCCGCGATGTTGAAATCCACCCCTGGCATAGCGAGCGTGGTCCAAATCGACCATCACAACGCTGGGGGTTGGAGGGTCTCAACACGCAATGTGTGGTCGTCGCTGGCGACCACAACCACTTTGGTATTGGCGGCCAGAGCTCCCTCGCAACTCAGCGCAGGGCGCCGCAAAAGAGTTCCTCGCACCGACAACTCCACGAAACCGCGATTCTCGGCATCCATCGCCAGAGTCACCACTCCCTCCAAGCCGATCAGGTCATCGCTGCGCACCAGGCTGTTGGCTTCCCGCTGGCCAATCACGCGCAGCAGACGCGCCGCCGCCAGACCCATGCCGCAGCCCAGGCTCAGGGCGATCAGGCTGGTGGGCCAGTTGGCGCTGTCGCGCACCAGAAGTTGGATCAGGAGACCGCACAAGCCAAAGCCGGTTAATCCAAAGGACCAGAACGGTGTGCTGAACAGCAGGCTGAGTTGCCCCCCCTCACCATCGACCCCGCCGTCATCGTTCAGGGAGAGGCTGATTAGCAGCACTCCGGCAATGAGACAGAACAGATAGGCGTTGAGCATGGCGCGTGCTGTCAGAGGGGAGCGTCGGGCATCAACGCGACGAGAGATTGCTCTAGGTCCTGCATGAACAGCTGCATGGACTCGCGTCGGTTGCTCCGGTACTGGCTCAGTCTGGGTCTGACCGGCAAGGCACGCCCCAGACGAAGTTCCACACGCTGCGGTCCAAGGCTTGGTTTCCCATGCCAAGGCTTGTCTTCGATCCAGCCGATCGCCTCTTCCACCAGCAGCAACATCTCTGCAAACCGGTCAAAGTCAGGGCGGTCGCTGATGTAGTGCCCACTCACGCTGGTGAAATGCTCCACCAGTCGCATGCGCGTGAGTTGGAGATCGGCCTCCCGCGCCTCCCAGTCCGCAAGGCTGCGCTCCAGAGGCGGGAGTTGATCAACCCCTTCCCTGTAGATCCGATCCCAGGCGGCCTGCTCGATACGACGGCAACGCTCCTGCAGATTGCCGACGGCACGCAAAGCGAAATGCGCTTCTGCTTTGGCCAAGCCATGCAGGCGATAGGCCCCAATCCGTTCGCTGAAACTCTGTTCTGGATCTGGCTTCAGCCGTTCAAGCTGCTCCAGGGCTTTGAGCAGATTCATGCCGATCTGGATCAGGCGGTCCTGGCGGGCTGTGTCGTGATCCCCTGTCCAGGCATCGGCGGTGCGAATGCCGAGATGGCGTTCGAGGGCGTTTAAGCGAGCATCGAGAGCTCGCCAGTTGTGTTGCCTCCAGCTGTACTGAATTCCCACAGGCAAGACATTCAGTTGCCTCATGTCGTCTGCTTTCTCCAGATCCTCAGCGGCCCAGAACGCCAGTTGGGCGACCCCCGGTTCCAGAGGCGCCATCTCGCCGGACAGGTTGTTGGTGGCTCCTTCCGGTGCAACCACCAGCGGGAAGCGCCCCTGGGCGAGGGCCGAGCGGGCCTGGGCGAGGGCCGGGCGGTCCAACCGACCGCGATGGATCGCGATGCCGCCGCTTCGTTGCAACAGCCAACCGATCACGGGGCCAGCCCAGATCGGAATGCCGCGGTCGTAGAGAAACCGCAGCTGTATGGGACGTGCCAACGGCAACTTGAGCTGCTGTGCTGCTTCAGGAACACGGTTCCAGAACAGGTCTGCCAGAACAACCGGATCGCGGGTGCTGGGGTGGCGAAAGGCAATCAGCAGATTGCTTTCTCCCGACTGCTGAGCCGCAAAGGCCCGCGCAAGGCCGTTCGCCGCATTGCCGTTGCGGATCTCCAGCCCCTGACCGCGGAAGAGCAGGGGCAGCAGGTGGCTGACCACAGCCTGGACCATCCGGCTGGGGTGGGTTGGCAGCCGGCGCAGGGCGGGACGGGCGTTCTGGGTGGAGGCGCGGGGCATCGAACCGGCTGTAGCGCGCCCATACTGATCCGATGGACCTCTTGCTGGAACCCCTCAGTCACGCCTTCATGGTCAAGGCGTTGATGATCAGTGCCCTCGTCGGGGGCGTGTGCGGGCTTTTGTCCTGCTTCATGACCCTGAAGGGATGGGCGTTGATGGGCGATGCCGTTTCCCATGCCGTCCTCCCTGGTGTGGTGGTCGCTTATGCCCTGGGCCTGCCGTTCTCGCTTGGGGCATTCGTCTTCGGTGTCGGCTCTGTTGCTGCCATCGGCTTTGTCAAGCAGAAGTCGAGGGTGAAGGAAGACACCGTCATCGGCCTTGTGTTTACCGGATTCTTCGCCCTGGGTCTCGTGCTCATCTCGAAGACCCGCAGCAACATCGATCTCACCCACATCCTGTTCGGCAATGTTCTGGGCATCTCGGCGGGAGACGTGCAGCAGACGCTGGTGATATCCGCGCTGGTGCTGGTACTGCTGTTGCTGTTCCGGCGGGATCTCATGCTCTTCTGCTTCGACCCCACCCATGCCCGATCCATTGGGATCAACACCGGACTCCTCCACTACCTGCTGCTGGGGCTTCTTTCCCTCGCCGCTGTCGCCGGTTTGCAGACGGTAGGAATCATTTTGGTGGTGGCCATGCTGGTGACCCCCGGTGCCACGGCTTACTTGCTCACCGATCGCTTTGACCGGATGACGCTGCTGGCGGTGACCAGCAGCATTCTCTCCAGTGTTCTGGGCGTGTTCATCAGCTACTGGACCGACAGTTCCACCGCCGGCTGCATCGTGCTGGTGCAGACCGCACAGTTCATTCTTGCCTTCCTTCTGGCGCCTGGGCAGGGGGTGCTGCGGCGTCTCTGATCAGTGGATCAGCTCTCGTCCTCGTCCCAGTCGACGATGTCGTTGAAGCGCTGAACGCCGGCTTCACGGAAGTGAAACTCCTTGGCCGAAACACCGTGCTTGGACGGTGCCTCCGTGGAACCAGCCTGGTCCCACGGCTCGCGGTAATCCTGATCCTCCTGCATCTTCTGGACCGGCTCAGGAGGCTTCGGAGTCATCCCACTTGGCTTTGCCATCCAGGAGTTCGATCAGCTCCTGCAACCTGCCCATGGTGACGCGCACATCAGCACCGTCGGGCAGAACACCATCAGCCACCACGTTGTAATGGTCGCGGCACTGGTTGCGCAGCTCCTGAAGGCGCTTTTTGGTGATGGTCTTTTTCTGTTCTGCCGTTGCCATGGCGGGTGCGGGTACTGGCACTCATGCCTAGCAGAGGATGGGCCTGCTGGAATTTTCGCGTGGAGTGGTTCTCTTAAACCCCTTCGGCGACACGCAGCAAGACAGTGTCAGGCATGTTCTTCGCTTGAATTTGGTTGAGCTTGATCAAGCAAACACCACGTCGATCGTGCGTGCTCATCCATGAGCTCAAATGACAGCTGCCAGCCCCCTAAAGGATGGCTTGCAAATGATTTCCTTCGGCTTTGTATTGCTATGAAATGGTTCATTAGATGATGACAATTCTTGGCCCTTCCTTTAAGTTAGTCTCGTCTGATTCGCTGCATAGGGCTTATCTGCAGATAAATGCAGGTGCTACTATTGCAAAAATAATCTAAAATATGAAAAAGACATTTCACACAATTGTTTTAGTGGCAGCGAGCCTCGGCCTCGCAAGTTCGTCTTCCTGGGCACAGCAATACAGCGATGAGGTGATGAAAATCTGCAAAGAAGCACGTGATTTTCTCGGTTGCGCCAAGGCGTTTAGTGATGAGCCTGCCTCGGTTAAACAGGAGAAAGAGAACAATCCGGAGCAGTGCAATGACGAAGGATGGTGTAAGGCCACTGCTGGTACTGACGTCTTTGGATTACCCAAAGTTGTGGGTTGGAATTATAAAAGCTTGGATAACGGGATTCACTATGTAAGCCCCAAATTTTATAAAATCAAGCATAAGGGGCGTTCGAATCGTTACTTGGCTCGTAAATATGTTTGGCATTACTACCAAGATGCTACACCTGCTACATCTGGCTATTACAAAACGGTTAGTTCAGGTAAGAGAAAGTGTGGTTATTACCCCAATGGTTCGTACTATTGCTACACGACTGCTCCAAAAAAGGTTTGGGTTCCAGGTAAACCTGGACGGTCCGGAGGTTCTCGTGTTACCCACTACACATGGGTCAATGATTGCGAGGATAAAACATACGCTTATTATTACAGCGGAAAGCTCAAAGGTAAATGGAAAAAAGGTAGAACTGTTGATGAATGCAAGCAAATTGATGAATTCTCACGATTGAATCTCAAGCTTTGAGTTTTCCGAAAGCCGGCGTCTCATGCGTCTATGGCCTGGCCTTCTGAATCACCCATCGGCTTACTATTTAGATTGGAAATACTTGGGGTGAAACGGCTCACTCCGTGAGTGCTCGTCAAAAGTTGTCTCCATGCAAAAAGAAATAATGACTAAGCAATAGATCTTTCGTCTCAGACCTCAGCTCCAGTTCTGAGGCTTATGTTTGCATTTTTGTTTTACTTGTTATGACGAGATTGATTTCGTCCGAGATGATCGATGCTTGATTGTTTAGGTGATTGGTTCAAGCGAGTCATTCGACCAAAGTTCGACATATTGGTTATTTCTCTTTATTCTGCATGAGTCATGCTAATATAATCAAATTGATTTCAGCAGTATGAAATTTTTTGGCGAATGGATTCCGCAGTCATCAAATAGTCGAAAAATAAAAGGCTATATCGATGGCTCTGAAGAGCAAGGATATGGCGATGATATTAAGTATTTTCAAATCAACAGAAATGGTGCTCACAAGATCTGGGGTTCAAGAATTTCTGCAAAAAATAAATTTAAGCGGGGGCGTTTGGAGTATAAAAATGCTGCTAAAGTAAGCAAGCTCGATGGTTGGGATAAGAAGTCTGGCTTCATGCTTCTTATGGCGGATATGGCTCAATTGAATGATTCGTTCGGGAATGCAATCCTGGATTCTGATTGTAATATTATATTTTATCCTAAAGAGAAATTTAAAAGTCCTCAGCGTGTGTATAGCCAGCACTCTTATTGGGAAGAAGATCTATATTCGGTGACACAGCTTTCCAATGTCTACCCATCGGATAGCAATTTTATGAGCCTTGCTAATCTTTTTGATGGTAGCAATACAGTCCCAACAGGCCAAATCACATTCTTTTTTAAAGGGCAGTCAGGCTGTTGATTCCGTCCCCCAGTAGGCGCAAGTTGTCATTCCAGATAAAAAGATGGTTCTTTAGAAGTGGTTGCCGCGTCCTGAAGAACTTTCACGATGGCTGCTGTTTGAGGTATCGCTGTTCTTGCTGTAACGATGGAGGAGCCGATTGCATTCCCTGAGATCTTTGCAACTTCTGACCAATAAAATTGATTTCAAATCTTATGTTCCTCGGAGTGGGACAGCCGAATGACTAATTCGCTGAGATCACTTCAGGCAGTCACGGTTGAGTTATAACCCGATACCCCCGCGTAGCCCTCTCCGTACTTGGAGACTCTTATTAGCTCTTTGCTCTAATGCCTCTGATACGCGCAAGCGGTTGCTCTTCGGTGGAGTGTGTGTTCTTGGACAGCCGGCAGCAATGGCGCTTTTACTGCACTGAACTCCTCCAATCCAGATGGAGGTAGAGCAGGACAGGTCAAGGGTGGGGCTTCAGAAAAACCTTCGATTGAATGAGCGATAACGCCCACCTTCCTAAAATTTTCAGGAGTGGGATGCAAGCAGCAGAAGTTTTTGTTATAAAGACTTTACTGCTTCCAGTTCAATCAAAACTTGGCCAAGCCATGAAAACATTTGCACCTCTGCTGGCATTGACTTTGTCAGTCCCCATGCCCGCAGTTGCTGACAGCAACTGGTCCTACATCACTGACAATACTGAAAACACACTCTACTTTGGGCGCAACATACGACATCGTGAAGGCATAACATTCGTTGAAATCAAAATGGAGGACAACCCTGCTGGCAACAATGGAGACAAGAATTCTTGGAACCAAGCCTTCAACTGTAAAAATAAAACTTGGAGGCAAAATAATGTCGGATTTGTGCCTATCAAGAAAGGACAGGTAAACTTTGATTGGTTTAAATTTGCCTGTAAAAGGGTTGTCAACCATACCCATTAGGCTTTGTCTCGGTATCGGTGCTTGTAATTGTTTTGAATATTATTGGACCGTGATTGTCGCTTGCTCGTGTTGGCTAAACTTACTCTTTATGAGAGAGGTGATTGGAACGCTTTTTAATGTCCGGTAATACCTGTCGGAAGCCATTCTTTTCGACCACTTCCAGCGGTGTCTTGAATAGCTCGCTTAGATCTTTTGCTCTCAATAGCTCAGTTGGTGTGCCGCTTTTAACGATTGTTCCGCCATCGAGGAACAGCACGCGTTGCATCTCGGGGACGATCGTGTCCACCCGGTGGGTGACTTGAACCACGGTGGTTCCCCCTTGGATCAAGCCCTGGAGGATGGTCAGCAATTGATGGCAGGCCTGTAGATCGAGGGCGCGGCTGGGTTCATCCAACACGAGCACCTCTGGTTGGTGGACGAGGGCTCGAGCGATCAGAAGCCGGCGTCGCTGTCCGTCCGACAGTTCTCCATAACAGCGCTCACGGATGCCATGGAGCTGCAGTTGATTGAGCAGATCTCGCGCCTTCTCCCACTGCTCAGGGCTGGGGGCTTGATCTCGGCCCAGCCGGGTGGCACCAAAGAAACTGCTGACCACCACCTCCTCAACGGCTGTTTTGGGATGCAGCCGCTGTTCAAGCTCGCTCGACACCACGCCCAGGCGGCTGCGCAGCGCCCAGAGGTTCACCGTCTCGCTGCCGAACAGCCGCAGATGTGATTGGGGCCGAACAATGGGGTAAAGGCTGCGGTCAATCAGTTTCACCAGGCTGCTTTTGCCCGAGCCATTGGGGCCCAACACCGTTGTTGATTGCTTCAGCGTTAGTTGCAGAGTGAGGTTGTGAAGGACCGGCCGACCGCCAAGCCAGGCCTCGATATTGCAGAGGTCGAGCCAGGTTTCAGTGGTCATGGCCCTCCTGCAGCAACCGATCGACCACGATGGACAGGCGTGGAGCGACGGGCCGTAGCTCCTGCTGCCGCTCACTCCAGATGGATTCACGGACCAGTTCGCTCAGGGAGACCAGCTTCATTTCCTGTCCTTCTTTCAACTGCAGTTGGTTCAAAGGAACGTTGAGGGTGCCGCGGAACACATGGGCCTCTCGATTGCCGCTGTCGTCGCTGAACCACGGTTTGAGCGGTACGGGTGGAGACCAGTTGATCTCCTCCTGCAGTTCGCGGTGCACGGCCTCTGTGGCTGTTTCACCAAGATCGAGATGGCCGCCAAACAGCCCCCAGTGCCCCGGATAGATGATCGAGTCGATGTCGTCTCGAAGCTGGAGTAGCCATCGGCCCTCCCGCTGAAGCATCGCCAGAGCAACGGCGGGCTTCATGGTGACTTCTGCTTCAGGCGCGACCACTGGGCCAGTCCCCCACCTCGGCCACGCGCCGTCAATGTCCCCTGCTGCTCATCCAGCTCGATGAGCGCAAAGAAGGGCAGGCGTTGCGGTGACGGCGGCGGCAGGCTTCGCCGATGCATCACCTGACCACACCAGGACAGCTCCAATGACGCGAAGCTAAACACCAGTAATGGCCTTGAACCTTTCAGATGGGCACTGCCGCTGAACCGCAACCTAAAACCGGCCAAACAGACCTGATTGATGATCGTCAGCTCTTGACCGCTGCGTTGCAGACACAGGCTGGCCTGCAGCCAACGCAACAGTGTGGCGGTGCCGGGGGCTGATGCATCGCCCTTACGACTCCAGGTTTGCTGCAACATCCAGCAGCCTGGCAGCTGCTCGATCTGGATGCCGCTGCCTTCACGACGGATCTGGCGCTCCCTGGCGAGCAGGGCGGCAGCAGGCGGACCAGGCACGGCTGAGATCATGGGGCTCTGCAACCTCTCCATTTTTTCGGAGTGAACCCATGGAGCGCGACAAGCGCCGGACACCTCCCCTAACGGACCTGCTCTTGCGGGGACTCCGAATCGGGGCCAGCACCATCGCCATCGTTGAACTGCTCCGCAGCGATTGGCTGGGAGGGGGGCTCGCCAGCCTTGCCTGGCTGGTCTTCGTTCAGGTGGAGCGGCGTCGGGCGCCCCTCAAGCCTCCGTCCTGAGAATCGAATCGATGCAGTTGGGATGCTGACGGATATAAGCGTTGAACTCCATGGCCAGCAGACGCGCTTCAAAGGCGTCGGTGGCGTAGAAGCAGGATTCCAACTTTTCTCCGTTGGATGTCTTGTGGCGGACGGTGTAAGCAGACCGTCCCTGAGCAATGCTGGCCATGGACTGATTGAGCAGTCGTTTCAAGCTGGCACTCCTGCCAGGTGGAATTCCATAACCATTCATTCATGTTTGCGTTTCAACGCTTCGTAAAGCTGTTTGAAGCATTCGACAGCCGTTCCGACTCCTCTGTCCTCATGGTTCAGCCCATGGCCTCTTGTTCCCCCGCGTTCAAACTTGCATTGGCTTCAGTGCTGTCCCTGAGTTCGCTGCCTGCCCTGGCGGAATGGCGCCCGTTGCAGGAGCCAGGGGTCTGGCAGTCGCGTCGGAGCCGCCTCCTGCCTGGGGATGGCTGGATTTTTGTGGAGGCTGTGGAAACACCTGCTCTCAAAGCGGCTGAATACATCCGCTCTCCCCAAGCCGTGGACGTTGGTGTGGAAGTCGAGGCGGGTTTGCTGATCCAGCGCGCAGGACAGGACCAGTGGACCCACCGGATTCTGCCGATGCGTGCCAACTGCGCTGAGGGTCAGCTGGAGCAACGCCAGTCTGACGGTGCCTGGAGCGTTTACCCCGGTCGCGACGGCACCGTGGTTAAGGTCCGCTGGATTTGCGCTTTGCGATGAGCCGGCCAGCTTTTACCTACGAAGAACCGGAGCGCTTCGGCGAGTCGCTGACCACGGCACGTCCCTGGAACCGCTCCGCGCTGACCCATGTGGAGCGCCTGAATGGCCGTGTGGCCATGCTTGGGTTCGCTGCTGCTGTGGTGGTTGAAAAGCTGACCGGAATGGGCATTGCTGGTCAGCTTGGTGCCGTTTTGCGTTGGTATTTGCAGTTGGGTTGATTGATGACGGTTGTTCCTGTGCTCGAGGATTCCCAGCGGTTCAAGTTGGATTCCTCGGATGACGCGATCTTTTACAACGAGCCTCGCTTCGTTCACCATCTGGATGCGGGTTTTCGGGCCCGACTGACGACCCTCTACCGAGAGCGCATCCCCCCTTGCGCACAGGTGCTGGATCTAATGAGCAGCTGGGTCAGCCATCTGCCGGACGACGTCAGCTACGACAAGGTGACCGGCCATGGCCTCAATCGTGATGAGCTGAAAGCCAATCCACGTTTGGATCAGCACTGGGTTCAGAACCTGAACAAGGAGCAGACCCTGCCTGTGGAGGCTGAATCCATCGATGCCACCCTCATCGTTGCCGGTTGGCAATACCTCCAGCAGCCTGAGCCGATCGCGGCTGAGCTGTTGCGGATCACCCGACCCAGGGGGCAGGTGATCGTCGCGTTTTCCAATCGGATGTTCTTCACCAAGGCTCCGCAGGTCTGGACCGATGGCGATGACGGCGATCATCTCCGTTATGTCGCTGAGGTGTTGATGGCACAGGGTTGGCCCAAGCCCGAGGTCATTGCTGAAGACACACGAGCCGAAGGCGTGATGGGGTTGTTCGGTGGCAAAGGGGATCCCTTCTTTGCGGTCGTGGCTCAGAAACCTCTCCAGTAATCCCATCACGTTCCCCCGAATGGGGGGGATCACCATGAGCTTCACCCTTCCGGGTCGCCTCCCACGGCGGTTCAGGAGTGTGTTGATCGCTCTGCAGGTGTTCTTGAGGCTTCTGCAGAGGCTCATTGTTGAGCCTGTTTCTGAAGCTGGTGGAAGCCCATCCGACGTGGAAACGACTTCATTGACGCCTCGCAATGTGCGTTGATCAAGTGATCAGCACGACCTGCTCTTGCCCGGCGCGTCCCGCCTCTCCCAGCCCGTCGTTATTTTCGGCGGTTTTCTGATAACTGAGGAGGCTTATCGCCCCCTCGCCGGTTGGATTCAGCAAGCCACTGGCGCTCCAGTGCGCATCGTTCCCGTGTCCAAATTGGATTGGTTGGCAACGAGCTGGGGATTCGGCTGGACTCGCCTGCTGGACCGTCTCGACGCTTCAGTGCGCGAGCTTCAAAGCAACTCGCCCACAGGGCGCGTCACCTTGATCGGTCACAGTTCCGGAGGGGTGATGTTGCGTCCGTATTTGGTTGATCAGACCTTTCTGGGACGCTGCTTCGATGGTGCGACCCGATGCAACCGCCTGATCACCCTCGGCAGTCCTCATCAGGCTGTGCGAGCCACTCCACTTCGGGCCCGAGTGGATCGTGCGTTCCCCGGTTGTCCTGTCGCCGATCGGGTGGATTACGTGGCCGTTGCAGGTCGACTTGATCCACTGGGATCCAACGCATCAACCTTTTCAGCCCGCAGTGCCCGCCGCAGTTATCGCCAGATCATGGGTGACGCGGATCTTGAGGGCGATGGTCTGGTTCCAATCCAGTCGGCCCTGCTTCGTGGTGCCCGATGGATTGAGCTGCCCGATACGGCCCATGGAGGATTGTTCGGACAAAGCTGGTATGGCTCGCCGGATCGAATTGACGCCTGGTGGTCGCAGTTGGGTGATTGAGCGACGCGATGCGGCATTGTGGCGTCCTTCGGAGATCAGGTTGTGCAGGACTCGAAAGGTTTTGGGCGCCAGGCCAGCAACACCAAGCGGAAATCAAGCAGGAAACGTAAGCCGGGGACGTCGAACCATCGGCGTGACCAATGTCCAATGGGGCGCGATCCTGGGCTGGAAGCCATTCAGGCCAGACAGTGCCTCGCTTTGCCCTTGACCGGACGGTTGACCGTTGCGCAGGTGAAGCGGGCCCACAAAGTGCTGGCCGTCAAACATCATCCGGACAAAGGGGGTGACCCTGCCCAAATGACGCGGTTCAACACAGCCCGTGATGTGTTGCTTCAGCCCGAGATGGAGTTGCTTGCTGCGTGAAGCCGGTCAGGTGCCACTGCTGCGGCCCAGAACCAACCAGGTGATCAGCACGAGACCACTCAGGCTCACAACGGTGTAGATCCAATCGGCGTAAGGCGTCCAGAACAGTCCCGGAACAGGGGTTGTCATCTGTCCCAAACCAACAGAAGGACGACAAACAACGCACCGAAGACCAGGAAAGGCGTGAGCAGGGTCAGCAGAGACTGAGTTTCGATCGTTCAAGCTGCAGCAAACGGATCATCCGGCTCTCTGTTTTGATCTGTCAAACCTCTGTCATCGACTGAGATTCGGAGCAAAGCTTGAAACCAACCAAGATGGACCACGATGGAGAAGTGGGATGAACAATCGTCAGCGTCAACTTCTCGCGGTTTGTCTGGCTTCGATGGGCTTTGGTTTGCTCGGCGGCCTGGTTTTCAGCGTCACCTCCCAAATGATCAGACCGGGGAAGGTTGATCTGGATCAGGCAATTCCTGAACAGAGCAGGCCTACGACCAAGGGCCCTGCGTTGCCTTCGCAGGACAGGCGCCCGTTTGGATCTGACTGTGTCGTTCCTCCCGGTGGCGGTCCGCCTGTCACGAAGGACTTCAAGCCCTGTTGATCCCCTGGCAGGGGTGAGCTCGTTGCAGCACGATTTTCAAAAGAAAAGATAAAAAAGTGCTCAAGAGATACTCGAAATTGTTTCAGATGTTCTTTCCGATACCGAAACCAAAGGTTGCTTGCGGTGATGGTTTGATCCTCTTGAACACCATGAATGAACAGCGATCAGCGACTGAGCTACCTGCACCTGATGAACAAAGCTGCTGAATCGGAAGATCGGCAAAGCTACTTTTATTATCTCAAGCTTGCTGAAGAGGCGCTTCAGCGACAGGATCCCGACGTGCTTTGGAAGCCTGCCGGCTGATTCATCGAATGATGTTGGCCTTGAAAAATCCGAATCCAAGGCCGAACGAGGATGACTTGTCGCGATGCAGTGTGACCGCGACATCGAAATCGAGTAAGTCGGATTGTTCGATGTCTTCACGCTTCAGGTTGTAAGCGTTGTCGGCTTCGAAGCGATCGATGATGGTGTCCCGATTGGTCTCCAAATATTCCACGACCTGTTTGAGAACATGGTCGCGCCATGCATCACCTGCTTCGTTGCCGACTCGTTCAGACATGGAAGATTAGTCGCGGTCTAGAGATTGAACCCGAGTCCGACGTTGACGCGGGTGCCGTAGTTGTAGGGATGAACAGGTGCGATCCAGGGCGCCGGAGCAACGACGACGCGACGGCGTACGGGTGCGTAGACCGGGGCGTAGGTGCGGTAGTAGGGGCGGTAGTAGGGGCGATAAGTCTGTTTGACCGCCTTGTTGTAGCCCTTCCTGTAGCCCTTGTTGTAAGCCTTTTGCTTCTTGTGGGAGTGGTGATGGTGGTTGCCATGGGCCTGAACGGCGGGGCTTAGGCCAATGCCTGCAACGGCAACAAGAAGTGCTGCAGTGCTGAGACGTTGTGCGGGTGACATGGTCGATCCGTTGACTGAACTGAACCTATCCAGCCTGAAATCGAAAACCATGTCAGCCTCCCGCTCAAATGTGACTGAATGCTCCTCGCTGGGTGCGAGCCCTGTTTATTCCGTGTCTGTGCGCTGTTCAAGAACAAAACGCAAAGCCCAAAGTCCGGCATAGGAACCGGTCAGGACGAGGAGGATCAGGATCAACACGACACATCCCCACGAGGAGATTTGTTTTAGCTCAACTTTGGTTGATTTGTGGATGCTCCACCCAGCCACGAGTCATCACGTTATCAACGCACAAGATGTTCCAAAGCCAAGGGCACGGGCGCGTTTGTTCTTCTTCGCTTCATAGATTTCAAACGAAGTTCACACCTGAATCTGGTCGTTGCCTATGGATTGGAGTGGGCATTTCATGTACTGCTGTGGATTGAAGATGAATGAATCGGCCTTTCGTTGTTTGAAACGCAGCAGACGATTGGTTTGGGTGATTTAAATTTTCCAGTACCCATACCAGTCGGGATGTGCTGGTGGTTCTTCAACCCTGGAATCAGCTGTGAGTTTTAAATACCATTGGCCATTGCCTTGGATCGGTAGAAGATCATCCATTGCGCTGTCCATCTGAACGCTGTGAAGGTCATCCTTGTGCACTTGTTCCTGTCCTCTCAGCCAACGTTGGCGTGCCTTCGCCTTCGCTGACGCTGATGAACGCGCCGCGATCACGCCAAAATCGTGCTGTTCAGCCATGGTCGTGGGGTCATAGGCCCCCAGGTTGATGAACCAGAGACGCACTCCATCAGAACTGGATGGATCCAGTGCTTGCTCAACCACCTCCACCCGGTGTCCATCCACGTGGTCGATGCACCGATAGCTGTCGATGTGCAAGCCACGGCTAAGACCGATCCATTCCCGGCGCAGTGTGGGAAGCGTGGCTTCAATCGTTTCACCTACCACCCATCGCACATCGTGCTGTTCGATGTGGCACCCCTTACAACGTCCCCCCAGCACCACCAGAAACAGTTTCTTTGCGGTGCTCATCGCAAGCCTGTCGTCGTCGCGTCGGCATGGGCGACAACAGCGCGGCAGTGGGCGATGAAGTCTTCTGCGTTCATGGCTCCCTTGGCTTCCTTGGTCTGGAGACTCAGGACCTCAAAGTTGGCGATGCTGGGATTGTCGATTGGGCAGACCGTCGGACACCGGCGGCCGCTCAGCTGGCGACCATCCAACGGCAGACCGTCGAAGGGATCTGTTCCGTCACAACGGTGAAAGGCTGCATGGATGGCCTCCATCGCCTCTTTCACTTGATAGGTGGCTCCGTGCTTCTTGGACCGCTTCGTGTTCGACACGGCTGTGCGGTTCAGTAGCCGCTTGTAGCTCTCAGCATTGATGGTCATCCAGGTGGGGGGCAAGACATTCATCAGATCGATTCAAAGTTCAACCCGCGACCACGACAGCATTTTGGGGAAGGAATAATTTTAGATGATTGTTATTGGATTTTTCCGAGATGGCTTGAAATTAACCAACTGGATGATTGAATCTGTACTCATGTCAAATCCCTCGTTTCCATCGTTGACGATCAATAAGGTTGATCGGTTGCTGCGAATGTACATCGCGTTAATTTCGTAGGGTTCAAAATATTTTTTTCCTGTTCTGAGCCATTGTCGATAATTCGGGTCATTTTCAGGAACAGCGACACCTTGGTTTGATCCAATGGAGTACTTGCCGGCTGTCGATCTCAGGGATCTATTGGTTAGGCTTCTGAATGACTTATCTGCCTTTTTGATGTCTCTATCGTAAATCAGTCCATTGAAACTGATGTGATCCCCTGCTCTGTAATTAATAATTGCATCCACTGAGCTGGAACTCCATGTTGAAGCAGTTTCCTTGCTGAAAACATACTGATTGTAGTTCTCTCTCTCTCCGCTCAATCGATCGGCACCTCTTGTGGCGTAGAGGAAGTCGGCCTTTCGTTTTCCGATCAAGTCATCGTTCTTGTTCGTCATTCTTTTGAGCCAGTCGTAATGGCCTTTGATGCCTGTTCCTGCGCCTGTGGTTGAGACAACACCAACAACCCTGGGATGTTTTTCATTGTAGAAATACCCGTACAATGGGCCACCTGAGTCACCCGGGTTGGCCTCTAGCTTGTTGTAAATATTGATCGAGTTATCGATCGGATCGTATTCCAGATTGGCATTGTCGTACACGAGCTTCCGGCCGTATTTGCTTGGATAGCCAAGTTTTTGGATTGGGCCGTAGCTGAAGTCACTGATCCAACCGAACCTTCCATACGTCTTTCCGATGTCTTGGTTGAAGCTAAGTAGAGCTAGATCTAATTCTGCACCCTGCTTGGAGCCAATATTTCTATCGCCAAAAATAATGAGTTTATCACCATCAGGGTCGAATTCAGTGAAATATTGATACATCAAAGGTTCGTAAAATACTGAGGTTCCTTGTGCTCTTTCTTCGGGATGGTAGGAAGGATAAACACGGATCCAATCAGGTCTTCCCCCGAATCTTTTGCTGTAGATCACATGGGAGGCTGTGAGTACATCATTGTTGCCCATGATCGCACCGCTGCCGGATGCCACCTGATTCCCCCATCCCGCCTCGATATAGACAGTCGCTGTTCCTGGATATTGATTATCATCGAAGTACGTTGACATGAATGTTCTGCTTATAAATTTGTGTTAGCTGTTCTCGCTCTTTGATGTCAACTGTATGAATTGCTTAGTGCACAGTTGATCCTTTGCTTCTTCGAAGAGGCCGTATAGGGCACAATTCGGATAACTGTTGCAGATGTCGGTGCGATCCGTTGCTTGCAATTTTCGGGTCGCTCTAAGCCTCTTTTAATTTGGGCTGAGGTCTGTGCCAACAGGATTTGTTGAGAATTCACACAGTCATTCGTTTTTTTTTGGACAGCTATTTCCGGAGCTGGGGGCAGCTTCCTCCTTTATTTGTGAACTTGTCCCTGCGTGGGTTCTGAAGACTTGTCTCTTGCGCAGCCTCCAGCATTTGCGACGTTTGTGAAAGCCGCCACGACCATCACGGTGATAGCGATGGTGCCGCCGATGAGAGCAAGGTTCGGAGAATCTTTCATTGGGGTGTGCGAAATCGTCAGCTGACCTTATCCACCTCGTTCCCTGAATGGACGGGGGCAGCTCACCCCATATCTGACGCTTCGTCCACTGGCCCTGCCAGGTGGGTGGTTTTCAGTGGCAGAGGGTCCTTCACGGCCTCAGCCGCCCGATGCCGTATCCGATCAATAAACCAACAGCCCCACCCGCAGACTCTGCGGTCAGTTGCATCCTTTGTTGTGGGCTCAGTCGGCCGGCAATGCCAATGCTGCTGAGACAACGAACAGCAAAAGGGCTGATGTCACCACTGCGTCAAGCGATTTTTTTCCTGGCTTCCATGGCTGCCCACGTCCACCGGCGCCGTCATTGCCCTGCACACGCGGATTCTCTCCAGGTGGTTTGCTTTCATCCAGTTCCTGCTCGATGCGGTTGATCTCCTTCTCTGGCAGGGGTCGTTTCATCTTTGAAGGATTGCAGTGCCAAGCCTCTATGGCTGCCGCCAAAGCATGTCGTTGCCAAACCACCAAGCTTTGGCTATCAGTACAGCAGTACTATGTCATAGTCGATGTCTGTTGACTGCAGCGGCCTCACTGTTAAGGCTGAGGCTCCTTTTCTCCACGTTCAGCCCGGTCACTTCGTGATCGTTGGCGGAAGCAATGTCGAACAGGGGGATTGGTGGATGGGGCAGATTATTTTTTGTGAGGGGAGTCCGCGCCAGCCCAAGCTCCCGTCCTTGTTTCAAGTAGCTGATGTTGATACTGGCGTCATCAAGTGGATCAACGCTGATGAGGTGTCAGACGTGATCTGGTCAATGGATGGATGGCCTGCCTTCACCCCGATCCATGAAGGCAAGGTGCAGGGCTGAAGGTTTGCTCAAGAGTTCTTCCAGAGGAAGTGAGCAACGCGTTTGAGCAGGTGCTTTACGAATCGGGTTGGCGTCGCATGAGACATGTCGGCATCCACCACAAGCTGGACATTTGCAGGCATAGGCATCTCTCCGCTGCGGCGCTGTCTGATTGATCACTTGAGCGGATCATCCCAGGCTGGAGGTCATGCAAGTGGTCGATGGGTTCAGGCCAACGAAGAGCCGGAGCCTTCCTCCGTCTTATGCGTTTGAGACTGGATGGTGTAGAGAATCAAGATGTCCACTCGGTGATCTTGTCCCGAGTGAGTCGATCCGTGTTGGGTGGCTCGATCCTTTGCATGCAGCACAAGTTCTCTTTCATCAGCGTTGTGCTCAACCCTCGGGTGCCAGAGCTTGGTGCGTGATTGCAACGAGATGAGCATTGTTGTCGATTTTCGCTGTGATCGTTTGCAACTCATTGTGATTCAACATCCAGATCACTTGTAGTGAAAAAGCTTGCCCCGGAATGATTCGTTGAGGGCAGCGCAGGATGATGTGGTCTGGAAAGAAATGGTTGGATTGCAGCGTGTCCATCCACTGCCAAGCGGTGTGTTGTACCGGAACGTGGGATAAATCCTGGTGGATCTGTCGTCCTTGTCCTTCCCAGCGACCAACGGGATGGCAGGGCTCGACCTGACGCATGGCATGTGTCCAACCAATGTTCAGCGTGTTTCCCCGCTGTTCTCGGATCGTGGCGGTGCGGATGAGGTTGCCATTCTTTCCATAGAGCACTCCCACGCTGTGGCGAATGTCGCCATCGATAAGAAAGAGCTCAAAGGGGGCGACCTGGTTGGGTTGCAGGGATGGGATCAGCCATGCAGCCGCGCCGTTGTCGAGAGCAAGACCACGCATGTCAACGCTGGCTGGGTGGGCAAAACCATCCCGTCGATTGTGATCTTTGACGTTTTAAGACCACTTTTTCTCAATCGCGCGACCATCGGCATACCGGTACCGATTGACTTGGACGATGTCAGTTTTGGCTTCGTTCGCCGTGAATTGTCGTGTGCTCGTAAAGGTCTCTTTGACATCCCCTGAAGCGGCGTATCGCGTCCAGCTCCCTTGCCACGTTCCTAGGTGATATCGCCAGAAGGCATGCCAATTGCGTTCTGTCGTTTGACCTTCTGTCGCTATTGCTGATGCTGTGGTCTGTCTTTGCGCCAATTCATCTGCTTGGCTCCATCCAGGCGCAACGAAGGCCACGCCAAGCAAAAGTGTGCAATGCCCCAGACCAGTTAGCCAACGCACGATGCTGTCCTCCCCCCTGTTCCTCAATGATTGGCTCAATCAATGCGCCCAAACCCTCTTGCAAGTCATCGCTCTTGCTTCGGTAGACGATGTTGTGGCTGAGAACTGGTGAATCCTCCAGCCTCGGAGGACATCGTGCGACCTGAATGGCGTAGGCGTTGCGTGGAATGCAATGTCCATCGATCCGCCCTCTCTCAGAAGAGGCAAGGTGTCCCGACCGTTCAGGCTTTTGCCCCCATCGGTATCATCTGCCGGACATCCTCAGATCAAGCGGCTGAGTGATCTGCGATCTCTTGGAAAGCCCGTTCCTGCAGTTGTTGAACAGCACAGATGGCCTCGTGGGCAGGCCACCCATGACGGTTCATTAACTCCTCCACCAGGTAGTCCGGTGAGTTGGAGATTCGAGCATTTAGTTCAGCCACAGCCCTGTCATCACGGGCGAGAGCGGAGAGCCGAAGTGATCGGAGTTGTCGAGCGTTCGGCTGTTTCATGCCATCACTCTGCATGTTCGCCAGTCGATCTTCTGAGAAACCTCTGAGAAACGACCACCACAACAGGCCCAACAACCATGCGTGAGACCGGCCTGGACCATCCAACGTGCTGCTTTTTCGAAGCCTTTGCCAGTCAGTTCAAAGAGAGTTTGATGTTTGGATTGGACAAGGGCACGTAGCTCGCCTGGCAGTTCTTGGCTTGATCTACTCCTCTCTGCGAATGGCCTCGTCTCGCATGCGCTGAACCCGCTCCAAAACGGATTCATTGCTCATCCGGTTGTTGAGGCGTTCAACCAGCAGCGGAAAGGCCAGCGGGCTGGGCCGTGGGGTTTCAACATGCAGCCATTCCTGGTTTGCAGCACGCTCCAAAGCCGCCTTCAGTCGTGAGATCTCCAACTGATCGTCGAGCACCTCCTGTTGTGCTTGAAGCAGCAACCGGTTTTGCGGTTCATGACGGCTGAACACATCGAAGAGCAGTGACGCACTGATCTGAAGTTGACCGGTGCTCTTGCTGGATCCAGGGAATCCGCGGTTCATCAGGCCAGCGATCTGGGCGATGGCGCGGAAGCGTCGCCGTTGCAGCTCGGAGAGATTCAGTGCGTTTTTCAGATCACGCTCCAGTTGTTGTCGACCGAGCAGCAGATCAATGTGGTCCTCCAGCAGTTCCGCCATCGGGTAGCTCTTGGGTGCCAACAACTCAAAGCCGTAGTCGTTCACAGACACGGTGATCGTGCCGCGTTCCAGATGAGTCAGCCGCGAGGCCCAGAGAAAGCCGATCCCTTCATGCACGAACCGGCCTTCGAAGGGGTACGCGAATAGATGCGTTCCCTCCCGGGTTCGGCACGTTTCGATCAACAGCTGTCCAACTGTCGGGAGCACGGACAGATCCTGCTGTCGTTCAAACAGGGGCTTCAGCGCCTGTAATTCGGCATTATCGAGATCCCCGCGACTGGCGCGGTCCACTTCCAGACGGAGGTGATGGGTGAGCAGATCGGAGAGCGCCATCTGTCCACCAGCCCAGGCGGGAACGGTGCGCGTTTTTTTTGTGCTCACCTTCACGTAGGCGGTCATGTCGCGGAGGCGTACAAATTCCAGCTGACGTCCGGAGAAGAAGAACACATCCTTCGGCTTCAGCTGGCTGATGAAGGTCTCCTCCACATGGCCAAGGACAGCACCCCGCACAAAACGAACCGTGATTGCTGGTGCGGCGGTGATCGTCCCGACGTTGAGACGGTGCAGACGTGCGATGGCGTTCTCTCGAACCCTGTAGCGCTGGCTCGTCGCGTCCCACTCGAGCTTTCGGTAGCGGGGATAGGCCCCAAGGCATTCCCCGCCCTGCTCCAGAAACAACATGCACCAGTCCCAGTCGTCCTGGCTCAGATCGGCATAGGCCTCACAGCTCCGCACGGCCTGCAACGTCTGCTCGGGATTGAAGCCAGGGCCGCAGGCCAGGCCTGTGAGGTGCTGCAGAAGCACATCCAAGGGTGCTTTCGGAGGTTTGCGTTGTTCCACCAGACCTGCAGCGAGTCCCCGACGGACAGCACTGAGTTCAAGCAGCTCCAGCGCGTTGGTGGGCATGAAAAGAACCTGAGACGTTCCGCCTGGCACGTGAGCTGATCGCCCCGCCCGCTGCAGCAGTCGCGCCAGATTCTTGGGGCTTCCGATCTGCACAACCTGTTCCACCGGTTGGAAGTCGACTCCCAGATCCAGGGAGCTGGTGCACACAACCCAACGAATGCTGCCGGCTTTCACGGAGGCCTCGATGGCTTCCCGCTCGCTGCGATCGATGGCGCTGTGGTGAAGGGCCAATCCCTCCTCCATCTCGGGGCAGGCAAAGCGCAGGCATTGGTGCCAACGCTCCGACTGATTGCGGGTGTTGGTGAACAGCAACGTGCTGATCCCGGGATTCAGGCGGGCCACAAGCTCTTCGTACATCCGCAGCCCGAGGTGCCCGGCCCAGGGAAAACCATCGATCGTTTCCGGGAGGATGCTCTGAATCTCCGTGCTGCGCGCGGGGGCCCCTCCGATCAGCTGCGGTTCCCCGGTTGTTCCAAGCGCGTGGCGTGCTGCCTCATTGATGTTGCCGATGGTGGCACTGATGGCCCAGGTCTGGAGCTTGGGCCTGAGCTGGCGCAACCAGCTCAGGCACAGTTCCGTCTGGCTGCCCCGTTTGCTGCCCATCAATTCATGCCATTCGTCGAGGATCACCGTCTGGAGCTGACCGAACAGCTCCTCAGCCTTGGCATTGCTAAGGAGAAGAGCAAGAGATTCCGGTGTGGTGACCAGGATCTGTGGTGGGGCTTTGAGTTGCTTGGTGCGTTCGCTGCTGCTGCTGTCGCCATTGCGGATGCCAACCCGAAGTGGCCAACCCATCGCCTCGATCGGTTCTCTGATCGCCAGCGTCAAATCGCGGCTCAAGGCGCGCAATGGGGTGATGTACAGCAGGCGTATTCCCTTCAATGACTGATCGTCCGCCAACATCCGCGCAATGGGTCCCATGACGGCCGCGAAGGTTTTGCCGGACCCTGTGGGCACTTGAATCAAACCGCTGCGTCCTGCGAGGTAGGCCTCCCAGGTCTGGCGCTGAAAGGGCATGGGCTCCCAGCCCTGCCGCTCAAACCAGTCGACAACGGGTTGGAGGCTTTCCACAGGAGGAGGTTTGCCGATGGAACGTCACGAAATCCTGGCTTCTGCAGCCCTTCATCGTGAAACTGTGTGGCCGTATGGGCGGAACTGTCAGGTCTTGTCAGCATCCAAGGCAAAGCCTTGTCTTTGACCCATGACGAGCCTGCAGCACTCCGATCTCACCAAAGGTCTCTTCGATTCCCCGGTGGATTTCCGTTCGGAAGTGATTTACTTCCTGATTGTGGATCGTTTTCACGATGCCACAAGCGATGAGGAAGAGCGGCAGGGCGTCTGGGATAGAGGCTCTAAGGAAGGTCTATACGACAAGACTTGGACGCAATGGGGGAAGTACTGGGGCGGCAATCTTCTCGGTGTTGTAGAGAAGATTCCATATCTTAAAGAGCTTGGAGTTACGGCTCTTTGGCTCTCACCTTTGTTTGAGCAGGTGGATGATATGCAATATGATCGTGCACCAATGCACGGTTATTGGACGAAGGATTTTAAGCGAATTAACCCAAGATTTTTGCCGACTGGGGAGTTGAATAGTCTCACTAACTCCTCAACATTGCCTCAGCTTGTTGATGCGCTTCACGCCAATGGGATCAAGTTGGTTCTTGATGTTGTCTGCAATCATAGTTCGCCTGATGTGAATGGTTCGAAGGGTGTTGTGCTGGATGACGGCAAGCCTCTTGCTGATTTTAATCATGACGATAAAGGCTTTTATTACCATGAGGGAGAAATTACGGACTGGGAAGATGAGTATCAGTTGATCCATCTGGAGATGATGGGTCTGGCGACATTTAATGAGAAAAATATTGACTACCGCAACTACATCAAGTCTGCGATTCAAATGTGGCTTGATTCTGGAGTGGATGCGCTACGGGTGGACACCCTGAAGCACATGCCGATCTGGTTCTGGCAAGAGTTCACCACGGCCATGAAGGCTCATAAGCCGGGTTTGTTCATGTTTGGTGAATATGGATTCAGTAAACCTTGGGAGCAGCGCTCCGTTGAATACGCCAACAATATTGGGATGTCGATTCTTGACTTCGGCCTATGCGATGGCATTCGTTTCTGCTTCTCAGGGCAAGAGCCAGGTGGTTTTCATCAGGTTGAGAGGGTTCTTGCCTACGACAATGTTTATCACCATGCCAACGAATTGGTGACCTTCATCGACAACCACGATATGCCACGGTTCCTGTCAATTGTTCCGGATTCACGAAAGTTGGATTTGGCGCTGGTGCTGTTGTCGACACTGCGTGGTGTTCCTTGCCTCTTTTATGGCACGGAGCAGTATCTCAATAATGGGACCAATGGCGGTGAGGATCCGTACAACCGCCCCATGATGGACTCCTGGGATACCAGCAGCCATTCCTTTTTGTTGGTGCAGGCATTGCTCAAGCTGCGCCGTAGCAACCAAGCTCTTGCCCTTGGTTCGCATCACACGGCATGGATCAATGATGACTTCTATCTTTTTACCAGGAATTTCCGTGATTCAGCTGTGATGGTGATGGTCAATAAGAGCGATCATGATCATGTTGTTGACGCTCAAGATATTCAAATGCCAGATGGAACCTATCAATGCCTGCTCACTGGTTATCCACTTACCATCCGGGCAGGGCGGCTCTTCGACTACACGGTGCATGGCAATTCGGCCATGGTGATCAGTTGTGAGGGCAGACCTGTCGAAGCACCTTTGGTGGTCGTGTTCCAGATCAACGGATTTGCTACACAGCCCGGTCAGTCACTCGCGATCGTCGGTGATTGTGATGAACTCGGCAATTGGGATCATGCCAATGCCTACGGCATGGAATATGTCAATGACAACACCTGGCTGGCCACCGTTGGTTTTCATCCTGAGCAGCCTTCCCTGCTCAACTACAAATTCATTGTGCGTCAGGCCAATGGAGAACCGATTGTTGAGTATCTGATCAACCGACGCACCATGCTTCCTCAAAGCGGCCGGATTGCTATCGACTGCTTCTGGAACAGCAACAACTGAGCCCAGTACCCGCGTTGCTCGTCGACGTTCGGTCAAGACCGTTCACTCATCAGCCCTTTTGCGGTGTCCAGTCGATCTGCCTCCTCGGCTAGCTTGTCGTGCCGCCAGCGCAGGATGCGCGGGAAGCGAACTGCGATACCTGATTTGTGGCGCTTGGAGGGATGAATGCCCTCGAAACCGATTTCAAACACCAGTTCGGCTTTGACTGACCGCGCTGGGCCGAAGCGCTGCAAGGTGTTCCGACGGATCCATCGGTCCAGCTCAAGGATTTCGGCATCGTTCAGGCCGGAATAGGCCTTGGCGAAGGTCACCAGTTGCGGTTCTTCAGCGTTGGTCCAGAGGCCAAAGGTGTAATCAGTGAACAGATTGGCGCGACGTCCACTGCCTGCCTGGGCATAGAGGAGCACCGCGTCGAGGGTCATCGGGTCAAGTTTGTGTTTCCACCAGTTGCCGCGTTTTCGTCCGCTCAGATAGGGAGATTCAACGTGTTTGAGCATCAGACCTTCGGCGTTGTGTTGACGGGCCTGGTTGCGTTGTTGATCGAGCTCCTCCCAGGTGTCCAACGTCCAAGACTTGCTCTGCTGCAATCGCCACGACTCGGGATGCTCGATCTTGCCAAGTAGCTCAGCCAGCTGATGCTGGCGCTGCCTCAAGCCCTTTTGGCGGATGTCGATGGACTCATGTTCCAGCAGGTCGTAGGCGATGAATCGCATTGGGCATTCCCGTTTCAACGTTGCTCCAACGGTTTTGCGTCCGAGCCGTCGTTGCAGCTGATCAAAGCCAAGCGGCGTTGCTTCGCCCTGGTGCCAGCAGATCAGTTCTCCGTCCAGAACGCTGCCCGACGGCAAGGCCTGGGCGATGTCCAGAAGCTCAGGGAAGCTGTCGTTCACTAGCTCTTCCCCACGACTCCAGAGATAAACCCCTGAACCGCGATGAATCAGCTGACCGCGGATCCCATCCCATTTCCATTCCAGTTGCCAATCCTTGACTGATGTCTTCCGCAACCGTTCCGGCTCCAGGGGACTGGCGAGATAGAAGGGGTAGGGCTTGCCACTGGAGCAGTGCTCATCCGGCGTCGCGCTGGCGGTGAGTTGAATGAAACGCTCGGCAGAGGGCTCAAACCCGCCCATCAGCCGTTGCATCACCAAACTTTCTTCGAGATCAAACGCTTCGGCTATGGCGCGGCTGATCAGGCCTGTCGATACGCCGACACGGAAGCCCCCCGTAAGCAGCTTGTTGACGATGAAGTGCTGGTCGAGCGGGGTGCTGTGCCAGAGCCAGATCACCGCATTGGATTGTTCCTCGTCGCTTCTGGCGCTGATGGCAGGGAGAAGCGTTTCCATCCACCAGCTGAGGGCCATGTCCCCCTCAGAGCTGGGAAGTCCGGGATCCGATGCTTCAAGACGCTCCTGCACGGCCGGCCAGAGCAGGCTGATCGTTTCTGCTGAGTCGCCCACCTGGCCGTAGCAGTCGTCGATCAGCCAATCCGGCAACCCGCCTTGGTCACGCAGAATGTCCCTCAAACGTCGGCCGGTGATCAAGCGCCGGCGGCGTTTTCCCAGCAGGAGAGTTAGCGCCCAGGCGGCTTCAGCTGGGGCAACCGCCTGAAAGTGATCCACCAGCGCCTGCACCTTGGCCTTGGTGCCTGTGACCTGATCCAGCTGGTTGAACAGGATCTGAAAGGCACGCACGTGCTTGAGCGGGGTGTGTCAACAGTCCCGCCATCCTGACAAGACATTTTGTGAGCAGAGCTGGCGATTCGGTCGAGCCCTGTGTTGATCTAAGCCACAGCTTTTTTTGATCAGCCGGATGGCACTCCTTTGGGACAACCTGGCTCAACAACTCGACAGCGTGCGTTCAACGCAGTTGGCAACGGCCGTGCCGACCCCTGTTATGGGTCAGGTCACTGATGACCCTTCCGATCGTCGACTTCGTTTGCAGAAGGCTCTGGAGGCTGTCAAAGACAGCGGCAACGCCATGATGATTGAGTCGCTGACAGCTGCAATTGAAGGTCGTGAAGCGAACCTGAATCTTCCCGAACTTCCTGACGGGGTGGCCAAGTTTTAATCCGATTCACCTTCAAACAAGGTCTCCAGCGGTTCTGCATCCAATCCCTCGATCTCACGCAGGTAACGGGCCAGAACATCACTCTGCCCATGGGTGACGTACACCTTGCGGGCACCACTGTCCCGAACGGTCTGGAGCAATCCAGGCCAGTCGGCATGGTCACTGAGAACGAACCCACGCTCGTATCCCCGCCGTCTTCGGGCTCCTCGCACCGCCATCCAGCCGGAGGCAAACGCTGTTTGGGGTGCCTTGAAACGGCGCATCCAGCTGGATCGATGGGCGGATGGTGGCGCCAGGATCAAACGTCCATGAAGAGGATCCTTCCGGGAAAGCTCACTGACGGGCCGGCTGGGGGTCATGGGAATCCCCGCATCTCTGTAATGACGGGTCACCGTCTCCACAGCGCCGTGCAGCAGCACTTCCTCGTCCACGCCAATGGCTTTGAGTTCGGCCAAAAGCCGTTGGGCCTTCCCGAAGGCGTAGCAGAACAGCAGTGATGGTCGGCTGCGATCACGGGTCCACCAGGCGTGGATGCTTTGGGCCACATGGGCCCCGCTCTCCCAGCGGTAGATCGGCATTCCGAAGGTGGCTTCGGTGATCAGCACATCGCAGTGCACCGGTTCAAAGGGTTCGCAGCTGGGGTCGTCATCCCGCTTGTAATCGCCGCTGACCACCCACACCTCACCTTCTGATTCCAGACGGATCTGCGCTGAACCGAGCACGTGCCCAGCGCTGTGAAACGACACCTTGCATTGCCCCAGCCAGTGTTCCTCGCCGTAGGCCACCGGGTGAAGCGTGATGTCCTGGCCGAGCCTCTGGCGCAGTACACCTTCACTGGAGCCCACAGCCCAGTATTCCCCGCATCCGGGCCTGGCGTGGTCGGCATGGGCGTGGGTGATCAGGGCCCGGGGAACTGGACGCCATGGATCGACCCAAGCCTTGGCCGCTCGGCAATACAACCCTTCAGGCGTGCGCTCGATCAAGCTCTGCTGCTGAACGCTGCAAACAGTCTGAAACCCCCGTAGCTTGACCGCGTTGGTTCTCACCGCGATGAAGCTGCTTGTTGCCGCTCTGTTTGCCTCAGCCTTGGCTGTGCCCAGTTCCGCGCTGGCTCAGAAAAAGATTCCCAAGGCACAAGGTCACAACCAATGCCCTCTTGGTTACGTCAACACCTTGGGCACCACTTGTGTTTCACCGATCTATTACGAGATGAGGCCCACCAATGGTGAGGCTTGCCTTTCCGGCTGGATGAATGTGGGCGCCGGCTATTGCCGCAAAAAGTGAACGGCCTAGTGGTACTTCGTCGATTCAGTGGGATTTGAACTCTGTGTTGATGGTTTTCGTTCCGAAAACAAAGTGTTCCCTGAAATCGACTGACCAAGCCGAAGTTGGCTGAGGTTTTCAACTCGTCCGTCATGGAGACCTTCCTGGAGGTCTCTCCTGACGGGTCGTAAAAAATTATGGGAACAGAGCCCCGATTCCCTCAGTTGTCGCGGGTCCGTCCATCCATTCAGAAGGTTTCCTGCCGATTGACTGGAACCCCTGATGACACCAAGACGATGGATTGGGTTCCAAAGATCCATTAGGAGTACCTCTGTGGATCCATTGGCAACAGTTGATCTGTTGAGGTTGCACCAGCAGCTTTGTGAGGTTTTTGGTAAAACCTGGATCAGATGTGAGCCAGCGTTCTTCTCTCGAGGCTCTAGCAGATGACTGGCGCCTGTGATTTTTTCCTTAAAGGCTTGGTTGCATGGTTGCTTAGGCAAGCTCGAGTGGGTTCTTGCTAACACCCTTGTGACATTCAAAATCGTCACTAAAGTCAGTTCAAAGCTTGGAAGGCTGACCCCTTTCCCGGTTGCCCTTCGCCAAGCAAGACATGGAACAGATATTCAACTTCGAGGAACAGGTGAAGTTCGTTGCCTGGGAGTCCAGACAGCGAATGAAGAACTTGCAAGGATTCAAGGAGCCGTTCAATGGGTTCTACGAGGGGTTAGACCTCTGGCCCGATGGTGCTCCTGAGGAGTATTATCAGTCTCTCCAGTCATAAAAACACTCCTGGAACTTCTCTGGTTGGCTTTCAGGCGGTAGCAGAAGAATTGACCATTAATGGGGGGATTGGCTTTGCTACTTCCACCACAAATGCTATTTAGTTTCGACCATTCCAGCTTCCTCCCAATTCATTATCGCAATAAGACCATTGACCCTTGAAGCTTTTCTTGCTGATATTAAGTTGAAATTGACCCCAATAAAAGGTGCCATATTTTTTGGAGGAGCATTTGTTTGTATTTCTAGATTGAAACCAGTGGCCGGTTAAAACACTATTGCGATAAGTTGATCTCGCCATTCCCTCAACACGCCCTGACTTGGAATTGTAAAAGTAACCATCTACTGCATTCTTGGATCTCCCTTGGTATAAAGTTAATAAGCGATAATTAGTGCCAGTTCTCCATGTCGTAAATATTTCTGATGGTGCAGAATCAGCTTTAGTCCACCAGAAGTACATGCCTGCAGCAAGGAGGAGGAGAGGTGGAAGAAATTTCTTCATCGGATCTCTTGAGTTCAGGCCTTGTTTCCCTCGTCATCCCAGTACTCAATCCGTTTGATATCCCATGGGTCTCCATTCCCCTCCGTGAGCTTGGCGACGATCTCCTTTGCTCTCGCTCTCAGGTACAGCTCGTCAGTGACCAGACTTTGGTACACGATCTCCTCAAGCGTCTCCTCGGGAGCATCTGAGATGATCTGCTTCACGTCTTCTTTGCTCAGCTTTGCGTCAGTTCGGATGCTGACCCTCTGATCAAAGTCGAACTCGATTTCGTTGATGACCGATTCCATTCATGCTCTCCATGTGTGGTCAGTAAAAAGCGGACCCTTTCGAGTCCGCTGTTGTTTTCAAGGTTGCCCCTCATCATCCATGGTGTTCATGGGGTGGGCCCACAGGAACCCACTCACTCCTCTTCTTCTGAACCCCCCACAGGAACCAGGCGAATCGCCTTCTTGCCAAGCTTGATCTCAAACTCGTCACCGGGGTTGAGTTCCAGCATGGCGGTGTAGGCCTTGCCGACCAACAAGTTTCCATTGCCCTGCACGACAGCTTTGTACGAAAGCTTCCGACCACCTTTGCCGATACCGGCAGAACCACCAGTTGCGAAGGTCAGACCCTTGGCTTCCAACAGGGCTTCGTAGAACTGGGTGAACTTGACTTGTTCACCACCATCCTTCTTGGTGACGACGTAACCACAACCTTTGGCAAGGTCGGTCTTAGCACAGTCACCAAGTTCTTTGACCTTGGCGAGAAGGTCTGCTCCTGTAAGCATTGAATAAATGGCAGTTACTACATTATTCGCATCTGAAATCTGATTTGGCAAGTTAAATGCGAATCGAATTCATCACGCTTGTTTCGCTGGTGCGATCCAGTGATTGGATCCGCAATCTCTGCACCTCAGAAAGGCAGCCGTAGCCAGGGATCTCTGCGTTATCTTGCTGATCAACTCTCAAATAATCCATTGGGCCAGGCAAGACGATGTGGGGGTTCGCCTGGGCGTTTCTCCCGCAGAGTGAGGCACACCGGGACGAATCGTCAGACATATCTGCTGAGTGGACATGGCCCCCGATGCTGTGGATGACATTGATGCGCTGGGGGAAGGACTGGCCGATACCGACTGGATCGACTTCGGCTGAGCGCCGTTCAGTTGGTGTTCTTGGCGTAGAAGGGCTGTCTGATCGTGATCAGAGAACCCCTGCTTGTTGCTCTGATGAGGGAGGAAGACGACTCCTTTGTCTCCTCTCAAGCCAGCCTCGATCACCCAGGCGATCAAGGAGTGATGCTTTTCCAGCGATGCTTATCCGTGACTTCTGCAGCTGCCCAGGTGGTTTGATTGTTCTTAGTTATTGAAACTATATTGGTGGTTACTGTTATTGTATCGAAAATCTTGTACCCAGAGAGTCTTTGCAAATGGAATGGTTTGAACATCTGCTGACATATTCAGCTGATGTGCTGCGTTTAATCCTTGAGTACCTCTCCGTTCTCTGTGTTGGTGTTGGTCTGATTGCGGTATTCAGTTCACGCGGACCACTTCGGAGTGTCCTTCGGCGGCACCTCCCCCCTCATCTTTTGCAACGTGGACCATTGACGGCAGCCCGCTTGACGTTTGGTGGATGGCTTGCCTTGGCCCTTGAATTCCAACTTGGAGCTGATGTTGTTCAGACCACAATCAGCCGGGAGGCTTCCGACTTGATCGCACTGGGTGCTGTAGCAGTCGTACGCACCTTTTTAAATTACTTCCTTAGCCTTGAGCTCCAGGAGAAAAATTAAATCACCCAACTGATGGATTGATTCCGATCGCTGTATCCGTCAACTAGGACGTCAACGGAAAACAACGCCGGTGCTACTGATGCTTTTGACTGTTTCACGGATGTAGACCACCCGGTCTCTGAGCTTGGCTTTTGTTCCCTTCTGTAGCTATGGGACGTAGATGTTGGGCCTTTCAGGTATTGATCGGGATGACTTGTGGTTCTATCTCTGCAAGATGGTTCCGGCTGGTTTGAAAACCAGAATGAATCCAGATTTTAATTTTTTATGGCGTGAATATTGGAAGCATTGATTTTCATCGTCGTGTTACCACTTAGGCCTGATCCTTGAGATCAGTGCTGTTAATGGCTTTGTTCTTGAATCTATGCTCCTGTAAGAAGTGATCAGTTGAGTTGTCTTGGTGCATGGCTCAACGCTCTTGCTTTGCCGTGTTGTCGCTCCATTGCTCCAAAGCATTGATTGACTGAACGCCTTCAAGTCGGTTTTTTCCTGGTCGTGTCCATGTAGGGATCGACTCAATTTTTGCATCCCTGCACTGGCTCACCTGGTCAGGATAGATGTCGGGCCGACCGCACTCCACATAGTTCAGTTTGCGTCCAGCTTGTTTGCCGAAGAGTTTCATCTGCTCTTTGCAGGCCGGGCACCAGTAAGCCCCAAAAAACTTGGCACCAACCTTGTTGAGCTGGTTGGCAAGTTTGATTGTTTGAGGTGTGGACTCTGTTGCCGGCTCAGGGATCGGTTGGTTCCAGGATTGGGCGGCTACCTTGACGCTTAAACCCAAGGCGACGATAGCCAATAAGGCCAGGTTGTTCATACCATTTTGAAGTCTCACGGTTTGCTCCTCAATACGATGTCTGGCTTCATGTAAGTCTATGACTATTCGAGGTTTTGAGCTCTGCAGGCTGCGTCAACTTCCTGGGCAAGCTGCTTTAGATCGCCTTCGACGTAGTGGACTCCAGTTCGTGGTCCGCCTGATCGAACTCTCAATTGTTTCCCTGTGGCGAAGATGTAAGTCGCCTTGAGTTGATCAATATTTTTCGTGCCTCGTTCCCATTCCTTGCAGAGGAAAGCTTTCCTCTCTTGCTCGCTCATCGTTGAGCAGGCTGCAAGGAGCAACAGAATGCTCAGTAAAGGCCATTGCTGCAGGCCTCGAATGGTCGCCCGATGGGGGATCACCGGCTCATCTCAAGCATGCGTTGCATGGGTTTCAGGGCCTTCAGGCGCAGCGATTCATCCATATCAATCGCGGGCGTCAGGGTCTCCAGGCAGGCTTTCAGTTTCTCCAGGGTGTTGAGCCGCATGTAGGGGCAGGCATTGCAGCTGCAGCCATCCAGCCCCGGGACGTCCATCAGTTTTTTCTCGGGAACCCGCTGCTGCATCTGATGCAGGATCCCCGGTTCCGTCAGAACGATGAAACTGTCGCAGGAACTTTCTTCTGAGTAATTCAAAAGTTTGCTGGTGGATCCAATGAAGTCAGCCAGGTCGAGCAGGTTCTGCTGGCACTCGGGGTGGGCAATGACCTCAGCGGAGGGATGTTCGTGCTTAAGGGCTAGCACGGCTTCTTCGCTGAAGGTCTCGTGAACCATGCAGCGTCCCGGCCAGAGGGTCAGGTCGCGACCACTTTGTTGCTGCACCCAGCGTCCCAGATTCTGATCGGGAGCGAACAGAACTGGCTGATCGGCTGGCAGCTGATTCACCAGATCCACGGCATTGCTGCTGGTGCAAATCAAATCGCTTTGCGCCTTCACCGCTGCTGTGCAGTTGATATAACTCACCACAAAGTGATCGGGGTGTTCCGAACGAAATTGGGCAAAGTCGTCCGCAGGACAGTCATCCGCTAAGGAGCAACCAGCGTCCAAGTCCGGCAGGATCACCGTTTTTTCTGGGCTGAGAATTTTTGCAGTTTCCGCCATGAAATGCACACCGCAGAACACGATCACATCCGCATCGGTGCTTGCGGCTTGGCGTGATAGCTCCAGCGAGTCGCCAACAAAATCGGCAATGTCCTGAATTTCCGGTTCCTGGTAGTAGTGCGCCAGGATCACGGCATTGCGGTCCTGGCGTAGCCGGTTGATCGCCGCAACAAGGGCGGTGTCAGCGCTCATCGGGACCGGTTCGGGGCAGGATGGGTACAGCCTAGGCATCCGCTCTGACGCACCTGCGCATAGCCATTGCTGGTGATCTGCATGGCGCCTGGGGCGATGCGGATGAGCAACTTCTGCAGACCCTTAAACCCGACGCTGTCCTCTTCGTTGGTGATCTCTCAGACGGGGACATGCGCCTGACGCGCAGGATCACGCGTCTGCCGTTTCCCATTGCCGTCATCCTTGGGAACCACGACCGGGGGCGGGATCCCAGTGGAGGAATCCTCGAGCAGCAATTGGCTGTCCTTGGAGATCTTCACTGCGCCTGGCGGGCCATCCATTGGCCAGAGCTCCCTTTGACGATTGTTGGTGCACGTCCCTGCAGTGCAGGCGGTGGTTTTCATCTGTCTAAAGCTGTAGAAGCGGTGTACGGCCCGGTGTCGCTTGAGACGTCAGCGGATCGGATCGTTCAGGCTGCTGCGGGTGTTCCTGCCGACCAGCCCTTGATCGTGATGGCCCACTGCGGTCCCACCGGGCTGGGATCCGATGCTGCCAGTCCCTGTGGTCGTGACTGGAAGACGCCAGCAGTTGACTGGGGTGATCAGGATCTGGCCCTTGCTTTGGATCGCATGGCCCGGGATCGACCTGCTGATTTGGTCATCTTTGGCCACATGCACCATGCCCTCAAGCGCGGGTCCGGGCTCCGTCAGAACCTGTTGCGCCAACGCCACGGAACGGCGTTAATCAATGCCGCCTGTGTGCCGCGCTCCGGTCTGGACCGGTACGGCCGGCCTCTTCTGCATCTCTCCTGGGCTGAATTTCAAGGCTCCCGTCTGACGCAACTTGCCCATCGCTGGTACACCCCTGATGCCGAGCTGATTCATCAGGAGGAGTTACCGAACGATGCCCCGTTGACGTGCTGATCTACTTCTGCAGCAGCAGCCATGGCTTTGGCCATGCGGCCCGCGATGCGGCAGTGCTGCAGCAGCTTCGACGCTTGCGTCCCGAATGGACGCTGGTGATGAGCTCGGGGCTTCCACCCCCAGTGTTGCAGCTTCTTTTAGGGGATCCGGCCATTCAGCAACGCCCCTGTCAGTGGGATGTGGGCATGGTGCAGGCGGATGCTCTCGGTGTGAATCGCGCCGCGACACTCACCGCTCTTAAACAGCTTGAGCAAACGCTGCCGTCGTTGATTGAGGCCGAAGCCAGCTGGCTGAGGTCGCAGGGGCAGCCGGTGTTGATCCTTGGAGACATTCCCCCCGCCGCGGCCGCTTTGGCGCAGCGCCTCAAGTCACCCCTTGTCTGGATGAGCAATTTCGGATGGGATGACATCTATACCCCTTTGGGTGCTTCGTTTCGACGGTTTGCTGAGGGCGCAGGCGAGGCCTACGGCTGTGGTGACCTGTTGCTCCGCTGTCCTTTTGATCTACCGATGAACTGGGGATTGCCAGAACGCAGGATCGGGCTGGTGAGCGGCACGCCACGGGCTCTTCCTGTGGATCTAGAGGCTGTTCTGAGTCGCCTGCAGGTTCCACTGGTGCTGGTGGGGTTCGGAGGCCTGGGTTTGAGCCTCCAGGCAAAGCTTTTTCAGCTCTGGCCCAACCACCATTTCCTGCTTCCAGCCTCTGCCGTGGCATTGCAACAGCCTGAGCTGGCTGCAGTTCCCAATCTCACGGTCCTGCCGGATGGGTTGCGTCCTCTCGATGTGCTTGGCCGGTGTTCCCGTTTTCTGGGCAAGCCGGGGTTCAGCAGCTTCTGCGAGGCGATGGTCCATGGCGTTGGGCTGCACGTTGTTGAGCGCAGTGGATTTGCTGAAGCGTCGGTTTTGATGGACGGCCTGCAAAGGCATGGGCAACACAGATGCCTCAGTCGCCTGGAACTGGAGGAGGGGGCGTGGCAGCTCGACCAGCCGTTGTTGCCCCCAAGCGATGCACCTCTCTCTGCATTTGGGGCTTTGGAAGCCGCTCTGGCACTGGTGGATTGGGTTGATGACACTTTTTGATTTCCAGACTTAATTGACTTGCTCTTGCTCCAATTCATGCCGACACTGATCTCTTGGCCGATTTCTTGACTGGCATATATACCTATTGCTTTGAACCTTTGGTTCGACAAAGTCACCACGAGCGAAATTTTTTTCGCCCGAGCACCTCATCCGCTTCTGATGTGCTCTCCGTCCTCCTCTGAGGGCATGTTGTTTGAACGCTTTTTATGGCTATCTCTGCATTCATCGGTCGTCAGACGCTTTCAGCGGCCGTGATCGTCGGAGTTTTGCCAGCTGTCTGTTCCCCTTTGCCCGCCGCGGCGAGCTTGCTCCCTCCCGCGTCGCGTGCCCAGCTCATCCATACGTCTGAAGTCCAGCCCAGCCTGGCCATTCCTTATGTGATCACGCCTGAACGTCGGGCGATGCTCAACACGATTCGTTTCGCAGAAGGCACCTGGAAAGGCGGTCTGGATGTGGGTTACAGGGTGATGTTCGGCGGTGGCTTGATGCCCTCCCTCGATCGTCATCCGAATCGTGTGATTTACAGCTCCCGCTACGCCAGTGCCGCGGCAGGGGCCTACCAGTTCATGCCCTTCACCTGGAATCTTGTCCAACGCAGCATTGGTGTCCGTGGATTCGGGCCTGAAGCTCAGGACCAGGGTGCTTTGTTCTTGATTCAGCGGCGCAAAGCTCTTGGCTTGACCGATAGCGGAATTCTCAGCCCTGTCCTTGCGGCCAAACTGGCTCCCGAATGGGCTTCCTTCCCGACTCTCGCCGGACGCAGTTATTACGGCCAGCCGGTCAAAAAATATGCACGCCTGCAGTCGTTTTACAACGTGAATCTTGCTGAGCTTCGCCGCTTGCGCGACCTCAAGCGTCAGGCTCTTGTTGCTCCCCCTGCGATCTGCACCGGGTCACGCATCGAATGCGCAACCCAGCTCTGAGGCGCAGCAACTCTGCTCAACCGTCGCTGTCGCTTTGGAGGCGTCGCCCCACGGTGGCCTGAGCGATCAAATAGGCAGCGATACCACCAGCCAGGAACCCAACAGTGTTTCTCAGGATGGGCAAATACTCCGCTGTGCGCGTAACGACGGGAGCGATGCCGAAGACGCCAAACAACATCACCCACAGCGGAGACAGCAAAAGCATCCAGCCCCAAGCAATCGTTTCACCCTCCTTTCGGGGGTAGCCCGCAAAGCCCGCAATCAATCCGCCGAAGATCGAGGTTGTCAGGGTCCACAGCCATTGTTCTTGCGGAAGTCCTGGTACGACCTGGCAGCCGCCCCTGTCTAAGCAGATCTCCACTGCGTTGAGTGCATCCAAGACGGATCCGTCTTCTCCGTGATCCTTGACGTAGTACTGGTTGCCAAAACGGGTCTGCAGTTCAACCCAGTAGGTGCGGGGCATCATGGCGAAGTAGGCGTCGCCGACGTTGAAGTTCAGTAGGTTTCCCCCGCGTGGGTCTGCCACCAGCAGCAGGCTGCTCTCGTCGAGTCCCCAGAAGTCCCGGATCGCCAAGCCTGGCGTTCGTTCGTACTGGGTCAGCACCCGTAGCTTCCAGCCCGTGCGTTCTTCCACATCACCCAGGCTTGCTTCCAGTTGGGCCCGTTGTGTGTCACTGAAGATCCGGGCGAGGTCGATAACCGGGGTGGGGTGATCCGGCAGCAGTTCGGGATTGTCGTAGGCCTCTGCAGGGGTCACCAAAACCCCAAGGCTCACTAGAGCAACCACGACGATGCTCCACAGATGTCGGATCCGATGTGTTCCCATGGAACTGCTGCAGCGACCGGCATTCTCTCCAATGGAACCGATGGCTGCGTCCTGTCCTGACTGGTTGGCAACGCATCTGCAACAGGTGGGGGGGGCGATTCCGTTTTCGCGGTACATGGATCTGGCTCTCAATGAGCCTGAGCACGGTTATTACGGATCCGGCCGTGCACGCATCGGAACCCAGGGTGATTTCGCCACTTCCCCCTCCCTGGGCAGTGATTTCGCTGCCCTGCTGGCTCCCCAACTGCTGGCTTGGCTGGCTTCCGTTCCCAGAACGGATCCCGATCAACGCCTTTCGATTGTTGAGATCGGGCCTGGGGAAGGCCATTTGGCCCGGGATCTGATCGCCCAATTGCGCTTGTCGGATCCAACTGTTCTGTCTCGGATCGAGATGGTCTTGGTGGAGACCAATCCCGGCATGCGTCAGCGACAGCAGGCCCTGCTTGAGCCGGTGGATGATTTGCCGCTGCGCTGGTGCACGCTTGAGCAGCTGCGAAGCGCTCCGGTGCGTGGGGTGCTGATTGCCCATGAATTGCTGGATGCCCTTCCGGTGGAGCGATTGGTGTTGAGGGATGCATGCCTTCAACAGGTGTGGGTGGAGCTTGAGCAAACCAATGGCCTGCAGACCACGCATCGGCCTCTGCCGGTTGCATTGCAGGACGACATCAATCGTGTGTGCGGGCATTGCGGCATCGAACTGCCTCCCCCTGATGCAGAAGAGGGCTGGACCACGGAGTGGAACAGTGCACTGCCCGATTGGTTCGAGGCGGTGGCCAAGGCTGTGGACGCAGGCGTGCTTCTGGTGATTGATTACGCCTTGGAGGCCCATCGCTATTACACGGCTCGGCGTTCTGAGGGCACCCTCATGGCGTTTCGTGCTCAACAGGCGGGTTTGTCGCCTTTGGCTCAGCCCGGGGAGCAGGACCTGACGGCGCACCTCTGCATCGATGTCGTTGCTGAGGCCGCCGAGCGCAACGGTTGGGCGGTGGGTGATCAGGCCAAGCAGGGAGAGGCGCTCCTCGCGCTGGGTCTTGCGCAGCGTCTCCATGCGCTGCAGCAGTTGCCTGGTCAACATCTGGCGGAAGCCCTGCAGCGCCGAGAAGCCCTGCTTCGTCTGGTGGATCCTGCGGGCCTTGGTGCGTTCCGCTGGCTCACCTATCTCCGTGGTTTGCCGCAGGCGCCCTTCAGCCTTGCAGCCGCTCCAGACATTCCAGAATCTCCTCGCGACTGACGTCATCGCGAATGTCGACCGACCCGATCCCGGTTGGCAGGACGAAGCGCAGGCGTCCGTCGCGCACCTTTTTGTCGCCCTGCAAGCTGTTCAGCACCGCTTCGGCTGATAGGTCGGGCCAGGCAGTGGGAAGCCCGGCGCTGTCGATCAGTCGGCGTTGCCGCTCGGCGTCGTTGCGACTCCAGCTTCCCCGCAGCACGGCGAGTTCGCCCACCGCCACCATTCCAATGGCGACCGCTTCGCCATGCAGCCAGGTGCCATAACCGCAGAGGGTCTCCACCACATGGCCGAAGGTATGCCCGTAATTCAGGATCGCTCGCAAACCGCCTTCCTTTTCATCCGCCTCGACCACACGAGCCTTGGCCGCGGCGGATCGACCCAGAATCGAGCTCAAGCGTTCAGAACCAAGGCCAGCGGGGGTGCTTGGGTCTGAACAGGCCTCCAGTTCTTCGAACAGAGCGGTATCTCCGAGGATTCCATATTTGATGACTTCTGCCATACCAGCCCGAAATTCCCTTGCGGGCAGAGAGCTGAGAGTTGAAGGATCGATCAGCACCAGTCGCGGCTGGTGAAAGGCGCCGATCAGGTTCTTGCCGCGTGGATGGTTAACCCCGGTTTTGCCCCCGATGGACGCATCCACCATCGCCAGCAGGGTGGTGGGCACCTGGATGACCTGAATGCCTCGCAGCCAAGTCGCAGCCGCAAAACCCGTCATGTCTCCAACAACGCCGCCGCCGAGGGCCACCATCAACGAGCTGCGTTCAAGTTTTGCGCCATAGGCCGCATCGTGAATTGCTGCAATGGTGGACGGCGTCTTCTGGTGTTCGCCGGCATCAATCACCAGGAGTTCAACACTGAAGCCTGCGTCCTTGAGGCTGTTCAAGCAGGCATCGCCATAGGGGGTGGCGACATCTGGGTTGCTGACCACAAGCACACGCCGACCATGTTCGACTCCCGAATCCAGCATCTGCTGGCCAAGCGTTGCCAGACCGCCGGCTCCAATCACAACGTCGTAGGGATTGCGCTCAAGAGCAACACGGATGTGATGCAACGGGGTGATTGTGGTCATGAAACCGTTGGAACCCACCTACTCTCGCAATAGTGTCGCTGGTCCAGTGCGCGAGAGATCAGTGCGCAACTCCCTTTCGGCCTGGGCGTTTCTGCTGCCGGCGGTGATCCTGATCAGTCTGTCGGTGTTGCTACCGGCGTTAATGGCCTTGGTGATGAGCTTCACCTCCACTGGGCTGGACGTCAGTGAACCGCTGCGTTTCGTGGGCCTGGCCAACCTTCAGCGCCTGCTGTCGGATCCCATGGCGCGACAGGTGCTGGTCACGACATTTCTGTATTTGATCGGTGTGGTGCCGCCCATTGTCCTGGGAGCTTTGGCGCTCGCTGTGTTGGTCAACCAGGGTTTGCCGGGTCGCTCCCTGTTGCGGGGTGCCTTCTACACACCGGTGTTGGTGTCCATCGTTGTTGCTGCAATCGCCTTTCGATGGCTTTACGCCGAGAACGGTTTGATCAATGGATGGTTGTCCGCTCTGCTTGGCGATGTCTTCACTCCAATCGGTTTTCTCACGACCCCCCAGTTAGCACTGCCAGCGGTGATGTTAGTGACCCTCTGGAAGGGACTCGGCTACTACATGGTGATCTTTCTGGCGGGTCTTCAGGGCATTCCGAAGGATCTCTACGAAGCAGCAGAGCTGGATGGCAGTGAGGGCTGGAGGAAGCATCTCGACATCACCCTTCCGTTGATGGGGCCCTATGTGACGCTGGTCGCCGTTGTGTCGTCGATTGCAGCCACGAAAGTCTTCGAAGAGGTGTTCCTGATGACCCAGGGAGGTCCAGCAGATGCCACGCGAACCATCGTTTATTACGTCTACGACCAGGCCTTCGCAGAATTGGAGATCAGCTATGCCTGCACCCTGGGTTTGGCCTTGTTTCTGTTGGTTCTTCTGTTCACGATGATTCGATTGGCCTTCGCTGGCGACCGTCCCCTGATCTGACGCTGTCATCGGCCCCGCAAAGTGGCAAGCTGCGGGAGACAGCTCGGACACGATGATCGGTGTTGTGGGAGGTGGTCAGCTGGCACGGATGCTTGTGCAGGCCGCCACGCAACGACAGGTTCCGATCGCGGTGCAAACCTCCGACGCAGCGGACCCTGCCGCAGTTTTGGCGTCGCGTCTGGTGTCAGCCGATCCCCGGGATGTGGCTGGAACTCGTGAGCTAGTGGTGGGTTGTGACGGCGTCACCTTTGAGAACGAGTGGGTCAATATCGACGCCCTGCTTCCACTTGAGAAGCAAGGGGTTCGCTTCCACCCCTCATTGGCCGCTCTATCGCCGCTGGTCGACAAAATTTCGCAGCGTCGGCTGCTCGACGACCTGGCGATTCCCAGCCCGCCTTGGTGCCCGCTGAGTTTGATCTCTCCGGCCCAACCCGCTCTTCCACAAGGGTGGACCTTCCCTGTGATGGCGAAGGCCTCCCGCGGGGGATACGACGGCAAGGGCACGGTGGTGCTGCCTGATGTCGATGCTCTCGCACAGTTGCTGCGATCCGTCACAGCAGACGACTGGTTGTTGGAATCCTGGGTGGATTACGAGCTGGAGCTTGCTCTTGTGGTCAGCCGTGACCAGCGAGGACGGATTCGCCATCTACCCATGGTGCAAACCCACCAACACCATCAAGTTTGTGACTGGGTGTTGGCACCTGCACCGGTGGACCCGTCGGTGGCGGCGCTGGCTTACAACGTCGCTGCGTCTCTGATGACGAAGCTCAGTTATGTGGGCGTTCTGGCACTGGAGTTCTTCTACGGGCCTGCTGGTCTGCAGGTGAACGAAATAGCCCCACGCACCCACAATTCAGGCCATTTCTCCATTGAGGCCTGCACCAGCAGTCAGTTTGATCAGCAGCTCTGCATCGCTGCCGGCCTCCCCGTGCCGGAGCCGGAGCTGAAGAGCCGTGGTGCCTTGATGGTCAACCTTTTGGGTCTGAATCCAGACCGGCATGCTCCTTTGGATCAGCGGCTTCAGGAGCTAGAAGCCACACCGGGGGTTCACCTGCACTGGTATGGGAAAACACCGGAGACACCTGGGCGCAAATTGGGGCATGTGACGCTGCTTCTCGAGGGCGACACGGTTCTGAAGCGTCGTGATGAGGCCGAATCTGCACTTGAGGCCATTCGGCGGATCTGGCCTCTCGAAAGCGAGGGGTCGGACTAAAGTTGTGGATGAACTGCTGTGTTGGTGACGGCCTTTTTCTAGTGCTCTGATCTGACTCTCTTTCGACTTGGGGAGACTGTCGTGACGGTGACGTAGACCGGCCATGCAGCCGGAAACGAAACCCCACTTTGTCGCCCCTTCTGGTTCTTCCAGGTCGACCACTGGGGCTCGCACGGCACGGTGGTTCACCAACTTGAGATTGAAGGCTGGGACCGCGATTTCAGCTCGTGATGAGACAAGGTCAGCAAGGCTGAATCGGTGAATGCCAAAGAAGTTTCTTAACCCACCTCAAGCTTCTTAAATTCGTTTCTTGGTTGCTCGACTACTGAGGGCTTCCCATCAGCGTGAGCACGAGCATCCAAAGCCTCTTCGATCAGGCTCCACCTGGGTGGGAGATTTTTTCATCAGGACGCTCCAGAAGGCTTCGTTTAACGGTGGGGTTGCCTCAGACAAACTCCAAGTGAGTGGCAGTCAATTCAGGCGCACCCTTGAGGATGGCAATGATGCCGCCATCGCCAAAGCCTTTGTCTGCTCCATTTTCGTTGAAGTAAAGACTGCCTTTCTTTTGGTCATAAAGGAAGTCGATATCCAGCCTGGCAAGTTTCTTCTTGACGACTCTTTTGTTTTTACCAGCAGCAAAGGTGGCAGCACTATCGATGCTAAAACTGTCGGTATCGATTTCCAGGGTGTCGGTTGAGGAATTGAAGTTCGTGATTTTGTCGAAGAATCTTCTTCTATACGCCTGTGGCTTGATGACGGAATTTTTCTGAAAGTTTGCACTGTTATTGGGAGCTGTGTTGAATTTAAAAATTCCATTAAGCCTGACATTGGCGCTATCAAATTGATCTGCAAAGCCAATATTGTTTTCTTTGGCTCGTTTACTGAGCCTGAAGATCTTGTCTTTAATGCCTGATCCTATATCTGCGAATATGAAAAGATTCTCTTGGGTTATTCTGACGCCATCGCTTGTGAGAAATGGGAGGATCAGGAAATCTTCGGCTGGGTTGAAATCAAGGATATCGAAATAATTGTCAATTCTGTCGTCCTCGTAGAGGGCTTGATCGGAATAACTTAGAAATATATCCCTACCGCTTCCGCCATTTAATGAAAGGTTGACATCACCCACTTTGGGATAGTATTGATATCCTTCGTAAAACTCCAGTCTCGAGGTGTTATCTGTGCCATATAGGTCTGCTACTCCATCGAGTCCGGTGTAGCCGGTGCTGCTAAAACCCTTTGGTACTCTTGAGCCAAATTCATCAGTTCTATTTGTCATTTAGTTGTATTGTCTGAAGCAATGATACACATAGGTGCCTTCTTTTTGTTGCGCTTTGGCGATGTGACGCCTTGATGACTCCCTTGTCAGCCCAAAAGCAACTTTCACCGGTCTCTCGATATTCTCGGCTTTTCCAGCTCTTCCGTTAGCGGCTCGGTTGTGATGTGCTCTGAATTGAGTTAATAGGAGGTGAGTGCTCTGACACCAATGAAGGTAAAGACCAGCAAGAGCAGCTAGTGAGTAACTTTGACGGTTAGCGGATCATCTACTAATTCAAGTGGTCAATAAATCTCGCTATGAATCGCACACTGATTAGTTGAGATTGATCGGTGGTTAAGCCAAGATTGAGATTGCTTGTTGAGAATTATTTTCCGCTATCCTTAGCGACTAGCTTGCTATCAATCCATCTTGAGAAGATGTAAATACCAATGAACATTGGCGCATAGAGCACCCACATGTTTTCAAGTTGATAGCCACTGTTGTTGACAAGCACTAAGCCTGCATAGCTCAGCACCATATAGATAGATACTCTTCGGATGACTGGAAATTTACTGAACATCTGCATCTTTGATGATCTATCATTGTACTAGGCCAAGCAATTTTTCAATTTGCTCGTAACCTGACGAGACTTCCTAAAATTTTGAGCTGGAAAGAGCTTGTGCAGCTTGTCCTTGCTGACACAGTCGCCATTCTTGTTGTCAACTATTTCTCGCCTATAGATTGGACTACAGTTGTCGCTATTTACATGTCAACTATACTTATCTCGATGTTCAGCAAAAAGAAATAAGTCCTATTAAGGTAGCCCTCAGAAATCAGCAACCGTATTCAATGGATAAAAATCTCGATGTGGCGTTAAAGTGGTCTGAGTGATTTGACATTTATAAAGTCACCATTAGTTCCACGGAATTCGTTGTTGTTAGCAACTTTTTATTTCGAACACCATTGAATTTCTATTTCTTTAGGAGCAGTCGTTTTTGACCATCTTTTCCTGTAAAAGTTCATTCTCATTAATGTGGCAACCCATTCATCAGCCAAGATTCAACAAAAAAGAAAAATACAAAGAATGCACTTATGCCAATGACCAAGGCCTTGCCGTTCATTCTTCGAGTTCTAGCTTGCGCCGATTCTAGATCTCTTTCATTGCATTAGGCGTCGGAGAGATGTTGAATGTCTGCGATTTCTTGTTCTGCTCTAACTCGCTTGAGCTGACAGACAGAGCAAGTGTCATTGCGGATGCAAAAGCCAGTAGACCAGTTGTGATTCTATCGAGCATTGGTTCCCGTTCTGTTTATTGTCACAGTGCTGGCCTCACGCTCCTGTTGCATGAAAGAGGTAGGTGAAGGTGGTGAGAGTTTCATGGGACGAGGCTCGATGCCCTGTTGGTGAGGTCTGATGGGTTCACCGCATCCCCTGTCTTTAAGGCGCTTCGAGCATTTTCTTTTTGTTTCTGTGATTCTGATTTATCTTTCTAGCTCTCGGAGTGGTTGAACTCCTGAAGGGCGTATTGAGCCAGGCATTTCTTTTTGTCGGTGTCGGTTAGTGAGATGGTGGTTACGCTTTTTTGCCAGTTTCGACGGTTGATCAGTTCGTTGAATTCGCTAAGAGCGTCTTCAAGGTCGTCGAAGATCCCCATGCTTTCGGGATTTTTAAGCCCTTGTGTGATGGCAATTTCAAGGGGCATGGGTCAATTGCTGGCGCTTTCAAAGGCTACCCGCGCTGTTTTCATCTCGTGTCGCTTCCGTCTTGTTGGTATGCACTGGAGCGCGGAGTTGTGTAGTCCATGATGCTTACTGCTGTGTGAACGAGGCCTTGTCAATGCAATGTGCGCCATTAATCTTTGAAAGGTTGCATTGCCGTGATGCGTGATCCTCGACTCGATGAGTTGATTCAAATGGAAACCTGGGATTGGTGGAAAGCTCAGGTTTTCTATCTGCGAGAAAAGAAGGAATATGCCGATGCGGAAGCATTGTTCTTAGAATTCAAGATACCGGTATCTGACTCCCGCTCCTGATTGTTCTTGCTAATTGATATTCTGAGATTCAATCGCTCTGGTGTTCTGATGCTGAGGATTGTGTGAATGCTTTGAATTAGACCCTTGCTCCGATTCTTGGCTTTTATTTCACCCAATTGCTTGGATTTATTTTGCTCTGCCACTCCACTATTCCTCGTCCGCTCTTCTTTCTTGCTGCTTCGCCATGGCTGGCTGTCGGAATGATGACACTGGATCTTTCAATCAGTTCAGGGGTCAAAGCTTCCACGTTTCTGCCTGATGATGCAGAAATCGCCTGTCGGGCCATTCTTCCCCAGTGTTTCAAACGATTTGACTGGGCTCAACTCTGTGCCAAGGATGCGAACGTCGCCGAGGGGCATCCTGAGGCCTGTCGCGCTGCCGGTGTTGTGAACGGTCAAACCCCTCAGGGGCGGTGATGCTGAAGAGCCTGTTCAAGATCAGGCTGACTCATGGATGTCACCACAAAAACCTCCTGGGCTGAACTGCCTTTGCGTGCGACCAGCTTGTATCCGCCATGTATGGGCGTTGAGACCCGAAGCTGAAGGTCAGGACTGCGGCCCCTGACACGGCTGATGACGGCAGGGGTAATGGTCTGAATACCTGACTCATGGGCCAGTGCTTTCAGCCATGGGATCAACCCATCCACGTAAGTGCTGTGGGTGATAACGACCCGGCCCAAAGCTGAACGAAAACCTGAGAACTGGTGAAAGTTAGCCACTTTGGCTATGCCAGAGAGAGCACTCCGGAGTTGTGATGCTGAAATCAGTTGACGCTCTCCGCCGTGAGATTCGCGGACCTCTGGAGGATGCATGCGGTCCAGAGGCACGCATGCTCACCGCTGAGGTGCATGGAAGGGAAGTCCGCGGTTTGGCTCTGTGCCCAGGTCGGGTGGTGTGTTTTGTCATGGATGAACGGCTCCAGCATCTTCAAGTTGCTGATCGTCTCCGGTTGACCAAGGCCAGCCGCAAACCAGCGGCCTGAATCAACAACGTTCAAGCGGGGCCATCGTCAATCCCTCGGCCTGTAATTGCTGGTGGTACAGCTCGGCCTGTTCGAGGGGACCACACCACACCTCAGCGGAGCCTTGCCCGTCGATCTTGTTGGCAAGGTTCCAGGCTTTGTCCTCACTCATGCCGGGGATGACCTTTCGTAGGCACTCCACGACGTGCTGAAAGGTGTTCACGTCGTCGTCCAGAACAATGACCCGTGCTTGGGGGTAGCGCTGCGTCGTCTCCTGGCGCTCCAGAACTGCTGACGAACCGGGGCTGGAGCTGGTCATGACAGTTGCCTCCGGCAGGACGAAAATATGCTGGACCCTAGGTAGGATCTCAGAAATCAAGCGGTCAAGCGCATGTTGTTCACTCTCGGTTGGGCGTCCTTGGCCGCAATGTTCAGTTTCTCCATCGCCATGGTCGTCTGGGGACGCAACGGTGACGGGACTCTGAACTTCTGATCGATTCCGTGCTTCAAGACGCACCCCTTCTGAGTCAAACCCTTGCATTGACGGCAGGAGTGCTTCTTGTGTTCGTCAGTGTTGCTGTTATCTATCTCTCAACGGTGGAATGGCGGGATCGTCGACGCCGCCAGGGTCCAAGCAAAACGTAATCCTGACTGCGTTAATCCGACGCCGACTGGCTCTCCATCCCTGTACAGCTCTTTGTTTAGGGCTTTTTTTGCTAGTTCCGAGCCTCCTGCTTGGTTCGTCTGCACTGAGGCCCGACCTCAACACTCGTCGTACAGCAGAGCTGTTTGAGATCACACGAAGGGCTCGATTGGTTCAGAGTTTTGAGGCTGATCCAGACGCTTCAGTGCCGCAGATCTGGACGAAGCGCCTGGCTTCAACATCTCTTGATCGCTGGAAAAACCATGGACGGAGTCTGTGGTGGCTGATCTGGCTCGATGATGGTGAACCCATTTTGGTGCTTCCGAATTCGTCTGATCCCTCCTCGTTGGACTTGCTGTTTGCTGATGAACTGCATCGCTCCAGTTTTGATCAACGCTCTCCGCTAGAGGCACGGGCACCCTCCTCGTTGGAGCAAAACTGCCTGGAACGTCTCAGCAGTGGAACGGCTGTTCAGTGGGTCCCCTCGGGGCTGGCATCGATCAGCGGTCCCCTGTTCCCATCCCTGACAAGCGTGTCCCATGGCTGCCTGAGTGTCGTGCTTCAGGGAGATCGGCTCATCGCTGAAGGACCTGTTGCCTCTCGACCTTTTGTCTCCCTGAATGATGGAGTCGGGCCAGGTGGATCCAACCGTGTCTCGTCCAATGGGCTCTCGGGTTATCTGGAACTGAACAGTGTTGCGTTGGAGCCGCTGCTGGGATCTTTCCTGAACAATCCCTTGATCACTGAGCAGCTGACCAGCCGCTACGAACTTCCCAAGGAGCTTCGTGACGCGTTGCTTGCTGCTCCTGTGGTCCTTCGGCTGGATGCTCTTGATGCCGGTCGCTTTCGTGCCTCAGTCCAGCTCCGACTGATGCTCCAGGCTGAGCAAGTCGGAAAACTCAAGCGCAGCTTTGATGCTATTTCGAAAGCCTTGTTGCGTAGGGGCTTCAGGCATGAGCAACAACCTCTGCTGATGCAGGAGGGGCCATCCTCCACTCGTTTCTCCGATGTCTGGCGTGATTCCCAGGGCGCCCTCAGCGGTGGATGGTCGCTTGGTCCGGAAACGAAGGGGCGAGTGGAGCTGCTGCTTGCCCTCGGTGAAGCACCCTCTCTCAGCCAGCGCCCCTTGAAACGACATGGTCGACAACTGCTTCGTCTGCGGGGGCGACCGGATGAGTTGGTTCGGCTCAACTGGCTTGGCCCGGGTTGGCCCCGTGTGGTTCGTCATGCATCCGGGTTGGAGCTTGAGATGACAGCGCTTCCCAAGGAGCAACAGCCCGGAAGGCTCCGGCTTCAGCTGGAGTTGCGCTGAGTCTGATTCGCTTGGCGTCTGTCCTTTTTGCGCTTCTGGCTGCAATGGTCTCTTGCCCCATGCTGCTGATCAATAACCGGACGGCTCGTGAATTCCGGCACATCACCTGCTTGATGAGATGGTGTGCGAACTGTGAGCACCACAGGATGGCGAGATCTTCTCTGGCGAAGCCAACGGTCCACCCCTTGATTTGCGACTGTTTTGGTCTGTGACCTTCAGGAGGCGCATTAGGCCGATCACGACAGAAAAGTCGGTCCCATTTCAGGTCTCGCACGCAATTTGTGGTTGTCATGAAAGTGTTCTTCAGTACACGACGAGTTAGGACTTTTCGTCGCATCATTTCTCTGCTGGGTTGCTAATCGGACCCGGAAGCCGGGCAGAGCGATGCCCGACGAGACCTGCGATTTGACCTGGGCTGCGGTCCGGGTCAGGTCCGTTTTTTCTTAAGACATCGGGTCGAGCCTGGAGTCTGCATTTTTTGCATACCAACCACCGTTTGTGGTCGAATCGCTCCGATGGTTCATCACCGTCGGCCACAAGACGTTCACGGATCAGTCAGCTCTAGCAGCGCGGAATGATGTTGGTCGCCAGGTCAGCTTTGACCCAATGAACGGCGCTCGTATCGATATAAGCCACCTGGACAATCCTTGGACCCCTTGGTTTCTGACACGGCCGATAACGTGACTCACATCAGCCATGCGTCAGCTCCCATTCGTGTCCGTGAGGAGTTCTGATTTGAGGTGCAGAATGATCGGATTCGGCTGGGCGCGTCAACAGCGCTCGCATGACGCAAAGACACATTTCGGCCCTAAGAGGTTGGTTGAGGACAGCACCAGGGCCTGACGGTGGCGAGTATTAATCCCTGCGCGTCGGCTTTGCATCCGGTGGGGACGCGCTGCTGGTGCGTTTTGCGGCCATCCATTTTGGCGGGCAAGGTGGCCACCGGCATCGGCGGATCCTTCCGCGGCTCTATCGACACCTCTTTGATTCCAGTGTTGATGGCTTTGAGCTGGTCTTTGATCGTCACATCGGTGGTTGACCCGGTGGTTTGACCCGGTGTCTTAATGAGTCGCTGACGTTTCGCGATGCTGCCAGCAGAAAGACCCCCCGTCACCGGAGGGTCAATGAAGAGTCCAGTTGGGAACTGCGATGTTGCCCGTCAGGCCTCTGTCTTCTTCTGTTCTGCGAGACGGCGCTCTTTCTTGCGCTTTTCGGCTGCAATGGTCTCTTGCACCAGATCAACTGCCTGGTCCATCCGCTCGCTGTTCGATCCAAACAGCGTCAAATCTTTTTCAACGCGATCGGCGGGCATGCCAAGGGTTTCGGCGAGATCCTTGCTCTGTTGAGCCAGGGCTGCAATGTCAGGGCTGGAGGCATCCTCTGCTGCAGCCTGAAGCAGTCGCATCAGTCCAACGGCCATCAAACGCGAATAGTGAGCCCCGTCCTGGAGAGCGTGGGATGACAGCAATGTCTTGATGCTGTCCAGATCTTTTCCTTTGGCCTGTTCGATCAGCGTTGCGCTGGTCTTGCGGAGGCTTGCAGCGTCAAAACCATTGCTGCTGCAGAGGGCACTGAACAACCCTTCTGTCTGAGCTTCCGGCCGATACCCCTTGGTGAAGGTGTCAAACACCGTGCAGAGTCCGACGCTGAAGAGCTCATTGGCTTCAAAGCGGCTTTGATGGCTCAGCAGGTGCAGTTCCACCAACAGCTCGTCAGCAAGGCGGCGGTAGAGCGGCGCGATGACGTGGGGAAAGGACTGATGAAACGACCGTTTGCTGTCTGCGATGGTCTGACTGTCGGCCAACGTGCAGTCCCTGAGTGATTGGCCGGAACCCTAGCGCCGCAGGCATCGCCGTTAAGATTGTTTGACCCCGCTCAAGCTCAAATGATCCCGATTGTGATTGAGGAGTCAGGCCGGGGAGAAAGGGCCTTTGACATTTATTCCAGACTTCTGCGCGAGCGGATCATCTTTCTCGGCGAAGCTGTGACAAGTGACTCCGCCAATCGGATCGTTGCCCAGATGTTGTTCCTCGAAGCTGAGGATCCTGAGAAAGATATTTACCTCTACATCAACTCCCCTGGCGGTTCGGTCTACGACGGCCTTGGCATTTTTGACACCATGCAGCACATCAAACCGGATGTGCACACCGTTTGTGTGGGTCTTGCCGCGAGCATGGGTGCCTTTCTTCTCTGTGCAGGCACCAAAGGCAAGCGCAGCAGCCTGCAGCACTCCCGGATCATGATTCACCAGCCCTTGGGCGGCGCCCAAGGACAAGCAAGTGATATCCGCATTCAGGCGGATGAAATTCTCTTCCTCAAAGATCGCCTCAATCAGGAATTGGCTGATCGAACAGGTCAGCCTTTGGATCGCATTCAGGAGGACACGGACCGTGATTTCTTCATGTCTCCCTCTGAGGCAGTGGATTATGGCTTGATCGATTCTGTTATTGACAAGCGACCTGTTCAGGCTGTGGCTTGACGAGAGGTCGATCCAAAAACAATGTTCCGAAGGGCAATGGCTTAAGAGCAAATCTTCCCAGCAAGATCTGCCCTGTTTGCCATCGCCCATTTGAGTGGCGCAAAGCCTGGAGAAATTGTTGGGACGACGTTGTTTATTGTTCCGAACGTTGTCGTCGTCGTAAGAACAAGTCCAACCCATAAAAAAGCCCCCGTCTGTTCAAGGCGGGGGTTTTTTACTGGTTGATGTCTGGGATCAGTCCAGGGTAACGACGGTGCGATCTTTTTCAGGAACAGCAGTGAATTCAGCCACAACAGCCTTGAACTCATCTCCACCCATCGTTTCCTTTTCGATCAGCAGTTCCACCAGACGGTCGATGGCTTCGCGATTGGAGGCCACGATTTCAACTGTTTCCTCATAACAACGCTTCACCATGTCACGCACCTGGATGTCGATCTGCTGAGAAATTGATTCGGAAATTTCACTACGGGACATCAAATCTCTGCCAAGGAAGACTTCCTGACCACCACCTTCAAGGGCAACAGGCCCAAGATCGCTCATCCCAAGACGGGTGACCATGTTCCGGGCCATCGACGCCACTTGCTGGATGTCGCCACCCGCGCCGGTGGTGACTTCCTGATGGCCGAACACAACATCTTCTGCGGCGCGACCACCAAGGGCTCCCATAATCCGGGCCTTGAGCTGGGCACGGGTGACGAGAGTTTGCTCTTCGTCCGGAGAGAACCATGTGAGGCCTTGGGCCTGACCCCGGGGAACCAGGGTGACCTTTTGAACAGGGTCGTGGTCCTTGACCAGGGTTCCGATCAGGGCATGACCAACCTCGTGGTATGCGATCAGACGTTTGCTTCGACCGTCCGTAAGGGGACGACCTTCCATGCCGGCAATGATGCGGTCAACGGCGTCGTCGATTTCACTCAGGCCGATGGCTTCCTTGCGTCGGCGGGCGGTGAGAATGGCTGCCTCGTTCATCAGGTTCGCCAGGTCGGCACCCGTGAACCCAGGAGTGCGGCGGGCGATGCTTTCGAGGGAGAGCTCGTCCTGGAGCTTTTTATTGCGGCAGTGCACTTCAAGGATGGCGAGACGACCCTTGATATCAGGAGCATCCACGGTGACCTGACGGTCGAAACGACCGGGACGCATCAGGGCTGAGTCGAGAACGTCGGGACGGTTGGTGGCAGCAATGATGATGATGCCGCTGTTGCCTTCGAAGCCGTCCATCTCCGTCAGGAGCTGGTTCAGCGTCTGCTCGCGCTCGTCGTTTCCGCCGCCGATTCCGGCGCCGCGCTGACGGCCAACGGCATCAATTTCGTCGATGAAAATCAGACAAGGGCTGTTTTCCTTGGCTTTCTTGAACAGGTCACGAACCCTGCTGGCACCGACGCCAACAAACATCTCAACGAATTCAGAACCAGAGAGGGAAAAGAAGGGAACGCCCGCTTCGCCAGCAATGGCCTTGGCAAGGAGGGTTTTGCCGGTGCCGGGAGGCCCGACCAACAGAAGGCCGCGGGGAATCTGAGCACCCACGGAGGTGAACCGCTCGGGCTGCTTGAGGAAGGTGACCACTTCCTGCAGTTCCTGCTTTGCTTCAGTGACGCCGGCCACGTCATCAAACATGACGCCGGTCTCCGCTTCCATCATGAAGCGAGCTTTGCTTTTGCCGAACTGCATGGCCTGGCCAGGGCCGCCAGGCATGTTGCTATTGCGGCGCGCCAGGAAGATCAGGGCACCGATCAGCAGCAGAGGGAATGCCAAATTGCCCAGTACGCCGAGGGCCGGAGGCGCTGTACGTGGGGGATGAATATCAAAGCTAATGCCTTCAGTTTTGAGTGTGTTGATCAGTTCCGGAGCGAGACCGGGAAGATCAACACGCAGGCGCTGGACGCGGTTGTCGAGATCAGGATCGACGGCTTCAACCACAGCGTTGCGGCCACCGTCGTAAATATCAACGGCTGTGACGCGACCGGCTTCGACGTAATCGAGGAAGCGGCCGTAGCTCATGCGCGCTACCGCAGCATTGCGTGGAGCGACGGTGGTGCCATTGCTGTCTTGGTTGAGGCTGTTGATGCCTCCGTTGCTTACCACCTGCCAGCCGATCAGCAACACGACGCCGATTGGCAACAGCCAGAGGGCAAGAAGGCGCCAGCGCTGATTCATGAGCTGAGGAAATTCGTTAACTAGTGTAAAGGAGTTAGTCGGATTTCTGAGGCCTTGATCAAAGGCTTCTCAGGGCAACAATCGGATCGAGCTTGGCGGCTCGTCGGGCGGGTACGACACCGAAGAACAGTCCGATGGATCCTGAGAGCCCAACGGTGACAACCACAGTCGTCGCACCAATTGCTGCTGGGAGGGGTGTGAATGCAGCCACGAGGCTCACTGTTCCCAGGCCAACCAAGGTGCCGATGGCACCGCCCAGGCTGGCGAGGACTAGTGACTCCACCAGAAACTGCTGGAGCACATCGCTGCTGCGGGCCCCCAAAGCCTTGCGCAGGCCGATCTCTTCGGTTCGTTCGCTCACGGAGACCAGCATGATGTTCATGATCCCGATGCCGCCCACCAGCAGGGAGATTCCCCCGATGGCCGCGAGCATCAGGGTGAGTCCTCCGGTGATGGTGCCGACGATGGTGAGGGCATCCTTCTGGGATCGCACCGCGAAATCGTCATCCCGAAGAATCCGGTGACGCTGCCGCAGCAGGTTGGTGATCTGAAATTTCGCTGCGCTGGTGCTTTGTTCATCTCTGGCTTCAACACTGATGAAGGTGAGGCTGACGCCGTAAATCGGATCCCGACCGGTGATCCGGCTCACCATCGTTGAAAGCGGGATGTAGGCATTCTCATCCTGGTTGCTGCCGAACACGGCTCCTTTTGGGGCCATGACACCGATGACCTTGAAGGCCTGATTGCCGATCCGAACCTGCTGACCGATGGCAGCACCGGTTGGAAATAGTTTTGTGCGCAGATCCGAGCCGAGAACGGCCACGGCCCTTGCGCTCGATTCGTCCTGGTTGCTGATGAAACGACCCTTGGCCACCTCAAAGCTGCGAACCGGCACGAATTCCGGTGTGACGCCGTAGATCGAACTTGTGGCACTGCGTGCCCCAGCCTGAACCACCTGGTTGCTGTTGATTTGGGGAGCCACCCGCTTGACGCTGGGGACCTGTTCCGCAATGGCTTTTGCGTCTTCAATAACAAGGGTCTTCGGACGGGTTATTCCCTGTCGACGGGTGTTGTTGTTCCCCGGAACCACAAACAGAACATTGGCTCCAAGGTTGGTCAGCTGCTCCTCAGCAAGCCCCTGTGCTCCTCGGCCCACCCCAACCAGGGTGATCACCGAAGCGTTGCCGATCACGATGCCCACCATCGTGAGCAGGCTGCGAAGACGATTGCTCCGCAGGGTGGTGAGGGCCATCCGCACCGTTTCCGTGGCGGGCATGCGCCGATTCATGGTCTGCCGTCGTTTAGAGCAGTGTCGCTTCAGCTTCGTTGCTGACGATGCTCACCTTGACCAGATCCGTGGATCCGGATACGCCTGCATGGGTCCCAGCTGACTGAACCACGAGATCGCCCTCTTTGAGCAGATTCAGCTCTCTGGCCTTGACCATGGCCGCATGGAACGTCTGCGTGGTGCGTTCCCCCTGGGGAATCACCAGAGGGGTCACTCCCCAGACCAGTTGAAGGCGACAGGCAACGGTGCGATCAGGAGTCACGGCCAGGATTGGTGCCGCCGGACGAAACTTGCTGACGTTGCGTGCTGTCGCCCCACTTTTGGTGAGTGGAACGATGGCTGAAGCATTGAGCTGGCTTGCGATCGTGCTGACCGCACCACTCAGCGCGTTGGGGATGGTGCTGGGCAGGTGGCTGTCGATGGATCGTTGGGGATAGTCCTTTTCAATCCGTTGCGCGATGGTCGCCATGGTCTGGACGGCCTCCACGGGGAAATCACCCACCGCGGTTTCGTTGGACAGCATCACAGCGTCGGTCCCGTCAAGAATGGCGTTGGCCACATCGCTGACTTCGGCACGGGTCGGCCGTGGGCTGGAGGCCATCGAATCCAGCATCTGAGTGGCAGTGATGATGGGAATGCCCAGGCTGTTCGCTTTGCGGATCAGCTCCTTCTGCAACAACGGCACTTCCTCGGCCGGCATCTCCACGCCCAGATCGCCACGAGCCACCATCACACCGTCACACAGCGGAAGGATGGAATCGATCTGATCGATGGCCTCAAACTTTTCAATCTTGGCCACCACAGGGGTTTCATGGCCTTGTTCACGGATCAACCCGCGGATCTCCTCCATGTCGGAGGGGTTGCGAACAAAGCTGAGGGCGACCCAGTCCACTCCTTGACTGAGCCCAAAGGCCAGGTCGGTCTTGTCTTTGTCCGTTAAGGCACGGACGGAGAGCTGAACATCCGGGAAGTTGACGCCCTTGTTGTTCGAGAGAACACCGCCCACAGTGACGGTGCAATGCAGGGTCTGCTGCGCTTGGTCGACGGCATCAACCTTCATCTCCACACGGCCGTCATCGAGAAGGATCCGGCTTCCAGCTGTGACCTCGTCGGCCAGCTTGTCGTAGGTCACCGTTGCGATTGTCTTGTCACAGCTCACTGGCCTTGACGTGAGCGTGAACGGATCTCCATTGGCCAGGGTGATCGGACCCTCGGCGAATCGCCCTAACCGAATTTTCGGACCCTGAAGATCCTGAAGGATGCCGATGGTCTGCCCTAGTTCTTCAGACACCTGACGAATCGTGGCGATACGTGCCGCGTGTTCGCTGTGGTCCCCGTGGGAGAAGTTCAGCCTGAAAGTGGTCGCGCCAGCCCGTACCAGCTCCTTAATTCTCTGCGGGCTCTCGGTTGCTGGTCCAATGGTGGCCACGATCTTGGTCCGTCTGTTCAGGTCGAACTGGCCCATATCGCGGCTGAAAATCCTTGCGGAAACTACCATCCGGGCGTTTCCTAACCAGCCCAATGGAGATGAATTCCTATCAGTACGCCGCTCGAAAGACGGCTGCCTACCCGGATGTGGGCTGCAATCCGATCTATCCGACCCTTGGTTTGACCGGTGAAGCAGGCGAGGTGGCCGACAAGGTCAAGAAGGTGATTCGCGATCGTCAGGGGGTCTTTGATCAGGAGACGTGCGAAGCAATCAAGCTCGAACTGGGTGATGTGCTTTGGTATGTCGCCCAACTGGCGAGCGAACTGGGTTATGACCTGGAACAGGTGGCTGAAGCCAACCTCCAGAAACTGTCGAGCCGAGCCGCCCGTGGGCGCATTGGCGGCAGCGGTGACCAACGTTGACCTCCCCGATGCTTCGTCGTTTTCTTTCCTTTGTAATCAGCCTGCCTCTGCTGCTGGGACTGGCACTGCCTTGCGATGCCGCCGAGTTGCAACTCAGTGGCATTCGCCTGGATCCTTGCGGTGAACAGGACCCCGGCAATCAGCCAGATCTGAGCCGCCCGATGGGTGCCAGCTGCTACGTGCTCACGGGTGACGTTGAGAACAGCAGCCGGAACAGCGTTGTCGACACCGACGTTTACGCACGAATCCTGGACGCCAGTGGTGAACCTGTGCTTCCAAACAGAACCCGGGTGGGATCGATCGGCGACGTGAACCCCGGTCAATCCAAGTTTGCGTTGCGTATTTCGGTTCCTGCCGGAACGCCAGGACCGTTCGAGATTAAAAATGCCCGGGCGCGTGGTTTCAAGGCGCCAGTTCGAACCCGCGTCGATGCCGACGACGACGATCTGCTGCCGCTGGAACGGGCTATTCAGTGACTCAAAATACCTGGCTCATCGCCGCGAATTTAGCGCTGGAGCCCATCAGCAGGCTTTGCAAAAGGTTGAGGGTGATGAATGCAAGAAGTGCAGAGAGGTCGATGCCGCCGAGCGGGGGGATAACACCGCGAAAGATGTTCAGGTATGGATCGGTTATCGAGGCAACCCCACCCACGACGGGGTTGCCGGCCATGTTGGGGAACCAGCTGAGCAGAACACGAACGAACAGGACCAACAGGTAAATGTTCACTGCCGTGGCGAGTACTTCAAGCAGAACTGCAAGGCCACTTGTGAGAGCTGTTGTGTCCACGGAAGAAACGCTGACTTTCGAAAATTCTATGCAGCTTCGGCCGGTTGATCCGCTCCTACCCCGATATCAGGAAGCACGGAGAAGGTGCGATGGAATTTTTCGGTGAGGGTGATCCAGTAGGAACGGCCTTCACTCTGTCGACGGCGTTCAATGAACTCCTGGGCCAGCAGCTCCTTGATGTGGTCATAGGCACCCGATCCGCGCAGATCAACGAGATCCGATTGGAGGATCCTTTTCTTCAGAGCGATGGTGGCGAGGGTTCGCAACGTCGCTGTAGTGAGATTCACTGGCAGCAGGTCTTTCACCAGATCACCCATGCCTGGCCTTAGCTGCAGTCCGTAGCGACCGCTCTGCTCAACGATCTCCAGGGCACTGTCACGCTGGGCGTAGGAGGCGGTGAGAGCCACAAGAGCTTCCTCAACCGCTCGTCGATCGGAGTCGGCCAGCTCAGCCAGTTCCCCGACGCTGACGGGTCTGCCCTTGAGGTAAAGAATCGCCTCGAGCCGCGTGGCCAGGGATGGAGACGACATCACAACCCCTCAAGAGCACTCAAGTTACCGCCCTGAAACTCAGAGGAACAGGCCATAGGCCGGGTTGTTTGTTTCATCCCAGTGGCGATACCCGAGGGCATTCAGGAATCCAGTCCACCCCTCCATCTCCTGTTCCGGCACCAGAACTCCCACCACGATTCGTCCCACGTCGGCACCGTGGTTTCTGTAGTGGAAGATGCTGATGCTCCATCCGGGATGGAGTGCATCGACAAAGCTCATCAAGGCACCTGGGCGTTCGGGGAATTCGAAGCGATAGAGCAGTTCCCGGCATTCCCCGGCGCAGGCCGTCCGCGCTGAAGACGGCAGCCGGCCTCCCACCATGTGACGTAGGTGCACCTTGGCGAATTCGTTGTTGCTGAGATCGAGCGATGGAAAGCCTCCCTGCTCAAGTTGGCTCAGCAGTGATGACCGGTCGGCCTCATCCTTGACTTGCACACCGATGAAGATTTGCGCTGTGGCGCCATCGGTCATGCGGTAGCTGAATTCGGTGAGGCTGCGCTCCCGCAGAAGTTCACAGAGGCGCCTGAGGCTGCCGGGTGATTCGGGAATCTCCACGGCCAACATCGCTTCTCTCTCTTCACCGAGCTCAGCCCGTTCGGCGATGAAGCGCAGGCGGTCGAAATTCATGTTGGCCCCGCAGGCCACCGCCACGAGATTGCGCCCTGCCAGGTTGCGATCGGCCACGTCCTGCTTCAGCCCTGCAATCGCAAGTGCACCAGCTGGTTCAAGAATGGAGCGGGTGTCTTCAAAGACGTCCTTGATGGCGGCACAGATGGCATCGGTATCGACCCGAACCATCCGATCGACGAACTGCTGAGCCAGCTCAAAGGTGTGTTCGCCCACCTTTCTCACGGCGACGCCATCGGCAAACAGCCCCACCTGTTCCAGTTCCACTCGCTGTCCCTGTTCCAGGGAGCGGGTCAGGGCATCAGCATCGATCGGCTCCACACCAATCACCTCGGTCTCTGGCCAGAGCCGTTTGACGTAGGCAGCAATCCCTGCGATCAGGCCGCCTCCTCCGACAGCCACGTAGATGGCGTTTGGTGTCTGCTCGGCTTGGCGCATGATCTCCATCCCGATCGTCCCCTGACCCGCGATCACCTCCGGATCGTCAAAGGGGTGGATGAAGGTCAGGCCGTCGGCCTTGCAGCGTCGCTGGGCTTCCGCGGAACATTCGTCGTAGGTCTCGCCATGGAGCACCACGTCCCCTCCCAACGCGCGTACGGCGCGCACCTTCACCTCCGGGGTGGTGCTGGGCATCACAATCACCGCTCGACAGCCAAGTCGTAGGGCACTGAGCGCCACGCCCTGGGCATGGTTGCCCGCACTGGAGGCAATGACACCGCGTTTCAGTTCGTCTGAGCTGAGCTGCGCCATGCGGTTGTAAGCGCCACGCAGTTTGAAGGAGAACACCGGCTGGAGGTCCTCTCGCTTCAGCCAGACCGTGTTGTTCAGCCGGCGGCTCAGATTGGGGGCGTGATCCAGGGGAGTTTCACGCGCCACGTCATAAACGCGGGCGCGCAGGATCCGCTGCAGGTAGTCGGTCATCCCACCATTCTTCCAAGGGTTCGATCCAGGCACCCGCAGGGTTGGTTCCCGTAGATTGCTTGTATTGGAGTTGGCAGTGCATGCATCTCGGAGATCTCAAGCATCCGAATGAACTGCACGGACTCAGCCCGGCTCAACTCGAGGATGTGGCTCGGCAGATCCGTGAGCGGCACTTGCAGGTGGTGTCGACCAGTGGTGGCCACCTCGGCCCTGGCCTCGGAGTTGTGGAGCTCACGCTTGCTCTTTACCAAACGCTTGACCTTGACCACGACCGTGTCATCTGGGATGTCGGTCATCAGGCCTACCCGCACAAACTGATCACGGGGCGGTTCAACGACTTTGACTCCCTGCGCCAACAGCGTGGGGTGGCCGGCTACCTCAAGCGTTCGGAGAGTGGCTTCGATCACTTCGGAGCCGGTCACGCGAGCACCTCGATATCCGCTGCGCTGGGGATGGCGATGGCGCGGGACAACAAGGGTGAGTCGTACAAATGCGTTGCTGTCATCGGTGATGGTGCCCTGACAGGCGGCATGGCCCTGGAAGCCATCAATCACGCGGGGCACCTTCCCAATACTCCGCTCCTGGTGGTGCTGAACGACAACGACATGTCGATATCCCCACCGGTGGGAGCCCTATCGAGTGTTCTGAACCGTGCGCGGCTTAGCCCACCGATGCAGTTCATCTCGGGGAGTGTCGAAGAGAGTGTTCGTCACCTGCCGTTCATGGGTGGAGAGCTTCCGGCGGAGCTCAATCGTCTGAAGGGGAGCATGCGACGACTCGCTGTCCCCAAAGTCGGTGCCGTGTTCGAAGAACTCGGTTTCACCTACATGGGTCCGATCGACGGCCATGACATGGGTGAGATGGTGCGCACCTTCCAGGCGGCTCACCGTGAGGGTGGTCCTGTTCTGGTGCATGTGGTCACCAAAAAGGGCAAGGGCTATCCCTATGCCGAGGCCGATCAGGTCGGCTATCACGCGCAATCAGCCTTCGATCTCAATACGGGTAAGGCGATCCCCTCGTCCAAACCCAAGCCTCCCAGCTACAGCAAGGTCTTTGGTCAGACCCTCGTCAAGCTGTGCGAGCAAAACAGTCGCGTGGTGGGAATCACTGCGGCAATGGCCACCGGCACCGGCCTCGACCTGCTGCAGAAGGCCATTCCCGACCAGTACGTGGACGTCGGTATTGCCGAGCAGCATGCCGTCACCCTGGCAGCCGGCATGGCCTGCGAAGGGTTGCGTCCTGTTTGCGCGATCTACAGCACCTTCCTGCAGCGGGCCTACGACCAGTTGATCCATGACGTAGGAATCCAAAAACTACCGGTCACCTTCGTTCTGGATCGTGCTGGCATCGTTGGTGCCGATGGGCCGACGCACCAGGGTCAATACGACATCAGCTACATGCGTGCCATTCCCAATTTCACGGTGATGGCTCCGAAGGATGAGGCTGAGCTGCAGCAAATGCTGGTGACCTGCCTCAGTCACGACGGACCGACAGCCCTGCGCATTCCCCGGGGATCGGGTGAAGGAGTGCCCTTGATGGAAGAGGGTTGGGAATCCCTGCCGATCGGCCGTGGAGAACTGCTGCGGGAAGGTGACGACTTGATGATCGTTGCCTACGGCGCCATGGTGGCGCCGGCTCTTGCCACAGCGACCCTTCTTGAGGAAGCAGGTCTTTCGACCACGGTGATCAATGCCCGGTTCCTGCGGCCGCTGGACCAGGCCCTCATTCATCCTCTGGCTCGACGCATCCCCCGTGTGGTCACCATGGAGGAGGGAGCCCTTCCCGGAGGATTTGGGGCCGCCGTTCTCGAGTCGTTGAGCGATCAGGACATCACTGTCTCAATGCTGCGGATCGGCATTCCCGATCAGCTGGTCGATCACGCCACTCCTCAACAGAGCAAGGAAGCTCTTGGCCTAACTCCTGCACAGATGGCTGAACGCATCCTTGAGCGCTTCAGCAAGGCCGCTGGTGATCTGCCATCCAGCGCTTCGATCAAGGCTCTGCAAGCCTGAAGCGGAAGGATCTGTGTCGGTTCTAATCGTTGGTGCGGGGCCTTCCGGTGCTCGCCTGGCGATCCAACTGGCGCGCAGGGGTGCTGAGGTCACCCTGGTGGATCGCTTGATGGATCCGGATCGCAATGCCTATTCCAGCGCAGCTCTTCCTCTGGAGGCTGTTCTTCGGCTTGGCCTGCCGGATGAAATCATCGCCGCAACCTGGCAGGGCTGGCAGCTGCACGATCCTTCCGGTCTTGTGCATCAGTGGTGGTCTGACGACGATCTGGGGGTGGTGCTCGACTTCGGCAGGCTCCGTTCCTTTCTCTGGTCGGAAGCGCGTCGCCATGGTGTGGAGTTGATTCCTGGCTGTCGGGCAGTTCTGAAAAGCCTTAGCGCAGAGAACGCCACCGTGCAGCTGCAGACGCGCGATGGTGTGGAGTCGTTGCTCTCAGTCCGGTGGCTGATTGACGCCACGGGTGCTCGTCGCGATCTGCTTCAGCAGGCTGGTGTCAAGCCCAATCCAGCTGATCCGCTGCTGCAGGGGATCGGTGTCGAGTGGCTGCTTCAAGCCGATGATCGCCACGCCGCATCCTGGCGGGATCGGATCAGTTTTTTTCTGGGGACACCCTGGATCAGCCACGGATACGGCTGGATCTTCCCTATGCAAGGACAACGGCTGAAGGTGGGTGTCTGTCAGCTTCCTCCGCCCCATCGTCAGACCCCCGGCAGCCTGGCGCAGCCCCTGCAGCGGTTGATTCACCGCTGCGGCTTGTCCGACTGTCTCGTTCTGGATCGTCATGGTGGGCCTGTTTCCAGCTCGATCTCCCGATCTGAAGCGCTGGGTGTCGATGCGCTGTTGGCGGTTGGAGATGCGGCCAGTACAGCCAATCTTCTCGGTGGAGAGGGCATCCGCCATGCGATGGACAATGCCGATCAACTGGCCGATCTGTTGATCGCTGATGGGATGAGCGGCGACTCAGCAACCATTCCCCATCGCTACAGACAGTTACTTGATGCGCAGCGGAGCTGGCGATGGTCGGTGTCAGGCCGTCTGGCGCGGCGCACCTGGTGGGGGCTCAACAATTGCCGGGCTGATCAACGACTCGAACGTCTGATCAATGGACTTTCTTCCACAGCAAAAGCAAGTGCTCTCTCTGAGCTGCTGTTTGAGTACAGATTCGAGCGTTACGGCTTACGCCTGTTGCCCTATCTGCTTTGAGCGAAGTTGTTTCCGGGGAGGAGCCGTGGCTCCTTCCCGGAAAGGTGTTGCTTCAGAGCACACCGCGGGCTGCCAGGCCCTGGATCGCACCAATGCCGATGATGTGGCCAAGGCTGGTGGTTCCGAGCATGGCTGCATGTCCCATTCCACCGAAGAAGGTGGAGTTGGGAAGTGCAGCGCCTTCGTTGGGGTGCTTAATCGTGGCCTTGCCGACCATGATGGCAACCACATTGCAGAGGATCATCACCAAGGCGACCTTGGGAGACCAGGACACTGTGGCGGGAGCGATCGCGAAAAGGTGGGTCAGCATTCGAGCCTATGAGCGACAGCTCATTTTCCGGCCCTGCCGACGTCTTGCCTGCGTCTCTTAAGAGTTGTTCACCCTTTCTTGGTTGTCGGCAGCAGCAGTCCGATCACAAGAACGGTGTTGCCGAGCGTTAAGAAGGCTTCTGCGCCCCCGTGCAACCAGTCGATTTCTACCAGTTCCGCTGAGCAGCAACGCAGAGCTGCGATGGCGGCTGCAATTGTGACGGCAACGAACAGCAGTGTGAGTTGAAAGCCGCGTTCCGCCAGCAGCGGAAGGGCCTCACTTCTGCGGAGCCAGAAGAGAAAAAACAGATAAGGGATCAGCGAGACCGCAAATAGGGGAGCGGGATCAAAGCTCATTGACCACTCCGTCCTCCACCCGGCGTCGTTGGAGCTGCCACGCCGCAAAAGCCAGGGTGCTGTTCCCGATCACGGTGAACAGGGCCTGAAGGGTGACCAGACCACGCAGCGCTTCGCTGTTGTCAAAGAGATGCCAGGTGCAGGCGGCCATCGCGCTGACGAGGGCCGGAAGCATGGCCCAAGCCATGCCGGGCAGCCCGCGCCGATGCATCAACACGATCGCCACACACCACTCGATCACGGAGGCGACGTGGATCCACCAGGTTCCGAGCGACAACGCGTGCATGCCGTGAATCCTAGGAATCGGTTGATAATGCCTGGAGTGAACAGGCTGCCGCCCGTGGTCCGCCCCGCTGCACCTGTCCTGCTGCTTTGCGGCTATTACGGAGAGCACAATCTTGGCGATGACGCACTGCTTCAGGTGCTGGTGTCGTCACTTCCCCAGCCGCAGCAGCTGCTGATTACCGCCCGCGATCCGGCACCCGTTCTGGCTTTGGCTCCGTCGGCGCAGACGGTGAAGCGACGTTCCTTGCTGCTCTGTCTTCGTGCGGCCTTGCGGGCGGATATGCTGGTGCTTGGTGGCGGGAGCCTGCTGCAGGACAGCACCAGCTTCAGCAGCCTTGTCTATTACCTCCTGCTGATGGCGGTTGCCCGCTTTGGTGGAGCTGAGGTGGTGCTCTGGGGTCAGGGCCTTGGACCCTTGCAGCGTCCGATCAGTCGGGTGTTGGTCCGCACCGTTTTGCCTTTCTGCAAGGCAGCGAGTTGGAGGGATCAGCGCTCCTTTGATCTGGCCCGGCACTGGGCCCCAAAGCTGTCGATGGTGGTGGCTGCAGATCCGGTCTGGCAGATGCCGGCGCACCCCTGGATCGGTGGCGACGCCATTGTGTTGAGCTGGCGTCCGACACCACTGCTGGATCGCTCGGGCTGGCGTCGGTTGACGGCGGCTTTGGATCTGCTCAGTGCCGAGTTGGAGGCTCCGGTGATCTGGCTGGCGTTCCATGAACATCAGGACGCACCATTGCTGCAGCACCTGAGCGAAGAAGGTCTGCTGCCGGAGCGGTTGAAAGCGCGTAGCTCAACCCTGGTGCCGCACTCTCTGGAGGCCGTTTGCGAGCTGGTGCAGCGGGCGCGCCTGGTGCTGCCGATGCGATTGCACGCTTTGATTCTGGCCCGTCTGGCCAACTGTCCGATGGCTGCTCTCAGCTACGACCCGAAGGTGGAGGCCGCCGCAGCCATGGCCTCGGTGCCATGCATCCACTTGACGGCTCTTCCGTCTGTGGATGGCTTGCTGAACCTATGGCGGGCCGAAGTCGATCGCCCAGCGGATCCCGATCAGACCGAACAATTGCGACGCCAGGCATCAGCGCACACCGATCTGCTCAATCGGATGGAAGCCGACGTCCGGTGAGCGCATCGAAGCGGTGCTCGCAAGCGGCGGGCCAACTGATCCGCGGTTCAGCGTCCATCGCCGTTTCACCGGAGCAGACCAGCCGCAGGTCGCCGCGATCGCAGCGCACCAGCAACATCTGATTGGCGCCGAACCATTCACGGCTGAGGATCGTGCAAGGCGAGCCATCGGGATCGAGCCGTAGGTCGTCCGGTCGGATGCCCGTGATCACTCCGCTCTGGGGTGGCAGAAGATTCATCTGCGGGCGGCCAATGAACTGGGCGACGTAGGTGCTGGCGGGTTGCAAGTAAAGCTCGCGGGGCGTTCCGATCTGTTCGATGCTTCCTTGGCGCATCACAGCAATGCGATCAGCCAATGCCATCGCTTCCTGCTGGTCATGGGTCACGTAGACCACGGGCTGATCACCGCCGATGATCAGCCGACGCAATTGAGGCCGTAGGTCTTCACGCAATTGCGCATCCAGATTGCTCATCGGCTCATCCAGCAGATACACCAGGGGATCTCTCAGCAGAGCTCGCGCCAGGGCGACACGCTGGCGCTGGCCGCCGGAGAGATGTGAGGGCTTTTGCTGTGCCTGCTCACTGAGCTGCAGCACCTCCAGAACGTTGCGGATCCGCTCCTGGCGAGCGCTGGGGGTGCCGCCACGCATCCGCAGGCCCAGTTCGAGGTTGTCCCACACATTCAGATGCGGGAACAGGGCATAGCTTTGAAACACCATCCCCACCCGGCGCCGTTCGGCGGGCACGTCAACCATCTCGGCACCGTTGATGCGAATGGAACCTTGATCGGGATGGTCGAGGCCGGCGATCAGACGCAAGGCTGTGCTTTTGCCACAGCCACTGGCCCCCAGCAGAGCGACGCATTCGCCCTTCGCCACATTGAGGTCGAGCTTGTTGAGAACTTGGCGTTCGCCGAAGGTCTTGCTGATGGCCTGCAGTTCCAGAGTCATCCTTTGATCGCTCCGTTGGTGAGTCCACTGACGATTTGCCGCTGAAACAACAGCACGAGTACCAACAGCGGAATGGCGCCGAGCACAGTGGCTGCTGCGTAGGTGCCGTAGGGAATCGAATAGGTGGATGATCCCGCAATACGGGCCATCGCCACGGGCAGTGTGAGCAGATCGCTGCGGCTCAGCCAGGTCAGGGCAACGGGATATTCGTTCCAGGCGAACAGGAAGACCAGGATTGCTGTGCTGGCGGAGGCCGGTGCAATCAAGGGAAGCAGCACCCAGCGCAGCCGCTGCCACATCGATAGGCCCTCCAGTTTCGCCGCGTCTTCGAGATCGTTGGGTAGGGCTTCAAAAGCTGCAGTGAGCAGCAAGAGGGCCAGGGGCATTGAGAGCGCGCTGTAGGGAATGGAAATCGCGATGAGGTTGTTGCCCAGTGAGAACGTGCGGGCCAGTTCCAGCAGCGCTAGGAACAGAAGCACGTAGGGGAACAGGGCGGCTCCGACCACCGCGGTCCGCAGACTTCCCTTCCATCGATTGGGGAGTTTGGCTAGTCCATAGGCCGCTGGAACAGCCAGCACCAAGGTGAGCAGAGTGGTGATGGAGGCCACCAGGCTGCTGTTGAACAAGTACCGCCAAAATGGCGGATCGGTGCCCAGCAGATCTCTGTAGTTGTTGAGGGTCCAGCGGTTCCAGAAACTCAGTTGGTCACTGACCAGGGCATCAGCGGTGGTGAATGAACTCACCAATTGCCACAGCATCGGGCCGAGGGACCAGACCAGCAGCAGGGCAATCCAGAAGGGACGTCGCGACATCGATCCACGCTTCATTGATTCATGGGCCTCAACACACCGAGGGTCTTCAGCACCAGGGCCCCCGCGACGATGAGCACGGTGAGCAGCAGGAAGCCCGCCAGCATCACCGTGGCGCTGTAGCCGAAATCAAGGAAGCGCATGCCGTTGAGATAGGCATAGAGGGCGATGCTTTCCGTGCTCCCGGCTGGACCACCACCGGTCAGTACCTGCACCAGGTCGAACACCCCGAAGGCCTGGGCCAAGCGGAACAAAAGGCTGAGCAGGATGTAGGGCAGCAGCAGCGGCAAAGTGACCCGGCGCAAGGCTTGGAGCGGGGTTCCACCTTCCAGGCGAAAGGCGCTGTAAAGGTCGTCGGGAATGCTCTGGAGCCCCGCCAGAAGGATCAACGTGATGAAGGGCGTTGTTTTCCAGACATCCGCAAAGACGGTCACCAGCCAGGTGATCGATGGGGTGGACAACAAATCCAGGGAGTTGAGACCAAGGCGTCCCGCCAGCACCTCGATGGGTCCGTAGGGAGTGTTGAAGATCCAGCGCCAGCCCAAGGCCATCATCGTTGTGGGCAGAGCCCAAGGAAGCAGGGTCAGGGCACGAACGGCGCCTCGGCCGCGCCAGCGCTGATGCAGCAGGAGTGCAATAGCCAGGGCCAACAGCAACTCCAGTCCCACGGAGATCAGGGCGAATCGCGCGGTCTGAAAGGCATCCAGCCAGAACCGCTGATCAACCACCAGCCGCATCCAGTTAGCTCCGCCATTGGCCACCGGTTCAAGGCCAGTGAGGACGGAATCAGCGTGAAAGCTCAGCCACGAGTATCGCAGCATCGGCCAGCCGAAGACAACGGCGATCAGCAGTAGTGCTGGAACTGCAAGAAACACCGTCATGGCGTGGCCCCCGCGGCACGAAGCAGGGTCTGGCTTCGCTGCTGACTGGTCGCCATGGCCTCATCGGGGGATCCGGCATCGGTGAACAGTCCGTTGAGTTCCCGCTGCAACACATCGCTGAGCTGTGCATAGAGGGGTGTCGGCGGGCGAACCACCGCATGGTTCAACGCCACCAACAGCTCCGGCAGCACAGGAGAACTCTTCAGCATCTCCGGGTCGCTGAACAACTTCTCCTGGGTGGGGGAGTAGCCATTGTTGAGAAAGCGTGCCCGCTGGGAGGCTTCGCTGGTGAGGTAGCGAATCGCTTCCACCGCCGCCTCCTGATGCGGCGACTGATGCATCAGGCTCAACCCCCAGCTGCCCAGGGTCGCGCCGGGGCGTTCACCCGGTTGCGCCACCATTAGGCTGATGCCCACATTGCCTTTCACATTGCTGTCGTCCTTCTGCAGTTCAGCCCAGGCGTAGGGCCAGTTGCGCATCAGGGCTGCATCGCCGGCTTTAAAGGCCTGAAGCGACTCCGATTCGGCGTAATTGGTAACGGCATAGGGGCTGACCCCTTCGCTGATCAAATCGTTCAACCAGGTCGCCGCGGCCGTTGCCGCAGGGGTGTCAAGCTCCATGGCATTGGTGGTGGTGTCCATCCAGCTGCCGCCGAAACCCTGGAGGACCTCAAGAAAGTCGCAACTCAGCCCTTCGTACTGACGACCCTGCCAGACAAAACCATTGGAAATGGCGTTGGACTGAACAAGGTTTGCTGCAACGGACACCAACTCATTCGGCGTTTTCGGTGGTTGATCCATCAGATCCGTTCGCCAATAGAGCAGTCCCACATCGGCGACCAACGGCCAGCGATAGAGGTGACCGTCGTAGTCATTGCCCAGCCGAGCACCCTGTACCAGCAGCTCTTGGTCGGCTTGATCAAACCAGGGATCCAGGGGTTCCAGCCAGCCCGCGGCCGCATATTTCGGCAACCAGGTGACATCCATCAGCAGCGCGTCGAAGGGTGCATCACCGAGCAGAAGGCTGCTGATTGCAAGATCTGAAATCGATTCCGTGTTCAACGGACCTCGGATCAACTTCAGATGTATCCGGCCGCGATGCTCGCGGTTGAAGGCCTTCACCAGATCAGCACTGGCATCGGTGAAGGACGAGGGCATGAGGATGCTCACCTCCTCCGCTCGAAAGGAGGCTGATCCAACCAGCGCTCCCAGGGCTATCACCAGTGCCAAGGCGCCGCCTGCGAGCCAGCGTCTCAGCTTCATTGCGGGGGCGAGGCCGACAGACCAGAGATCTGTTCATCCGCCCAGTCGCTAACCGTGTAGCTCTCCACGGCATCGGTCATGCGGCTCATTCGGTCGCGTTGTTCGTCTTCATCCATTTCCAGTGCCGATTCAATGGCCTCATCCATGCGGCGATTTGAATACGGGTTGGTGAGCACGGCGCCATCGAGCACAACCGAGGCTCCGGTGAATTCGGAGAGCACAAGAACCCCGCCACGGTTGCGTCGAGCAGCGGCATATTCCTTGGCCACCAGATTCAGGCCATCCCGCAGGGGTGTGATCCAGCAGACATCCGCATGACAGAACCAGGCGATCATTTCGTCGTAGGGGATCCGGCGGGTGGAAAAGCGGATGGGGACCCAATCGATCTGGCTGAAACGGCCGTTGATTCGCCCCGCCATTTCCTCGATCGAGCGTTGGGTGTCTTCGTAGATCTTCATTCCACTGGCAGCGGCCACACAGGCCAGCATCAGCACCACCTGCCCATGCAGATCCTTGCGTCGTTCCAAGAGACGTTCAAAGGCCAGCAGCAACTCTTCGTTCCCCTTGGTGTAATCCACCCGACTCGCAGAGAGGATCAGCTTTCGGCCTTTTTTGGTGTCTTGAACGATCAATTCGCCATGGCTTTCAACCGACGGGCTCCAGCACAATTCCTGGATCAGATCCGGTGAGGTGCCCACCGGAGAGCTGAGGAGCTGAATGGTGCGGCCGTTGTGCTCGAGGTGACTGGTCACCGTGCCCTCCGACAGGGCGGTGCCTACTTCAATGAATTTCTTGTCCACCGGGACTTTGGGTCCACGTTTGGCGCCCACCAGGGTGATGGCGGCACGGGCAAAGTTTTCTGTGTAGCGGGGAATGTGGAAGCCGACGACATCACAACAGAGCAGACTTTCCAGAATCTGCTCACGCCAGGGAAGGATGGCAAAAACATCATTTCCTGGAAACGGAGTGTGATGGAAGAAGGCAATCTTCAGGTCGGGACGTTCCTCTCGGATGTATCCCGGAGCCAACCAAAGATTGTAGTCGTGCACCCAAACTGTTGCTCCTTCAGCAGCTTCCGCGCAGGCCGCCATGGCAAAGCGCTTGTTGACCTCTTCGAAGATCTTCCAGTTCGCATTATTGACATTGAAGTAGGTTGGGAAAGTATGAAGAATCGGCCAGAAGCATTCCTTTGATGTGATGTGATAAAAACTGGAAATCTGTTCATCTTCCAGAGGAATCCTGCACAGAGTGAACGGCGAAGGGTTGTCCATTTCAAACCGTTCTGTGCCCTCATTCGACTGATCGTCGACGCGTCTCCAAGCAATCCAGGTTCCCTTTTCGCAGCTGCGAAAGAGATTGCGAAGTGTCGGAATAATTCCGTTAGGGCTTTTCTGATCGACCCATATTCTTTTTCCGTTCTTGTCTTTTGATTCGTCGAACGGCGTGCGGTGGTAGAGGATTACAAACGAACTCTGACCAGCACCCATTTATTCGAACAACGCTTCGTTTGTTCCACCATTCAGCAAAAGGCCTTTTTTGTCAAACGGTGGCTTTGTTCTGAAAAGACGTCAACGAATCCAGCACCTCCCGGGCGTGACCGTTAGGTCGAACCGCTACCCAACGCTCACGCAAGACCCCGTCGGGATCGATCAGGAAGGTGTGGCGTAGCGAGTATGGCGCCATCCAGGACCCGTAGGCCTTGCTCACGGTTCCGTCGGGATCGGACAGCAGGGGGAAGCTCAACCCCTCGCTTTCACAGAAGGATTCATGGTCGTCAACGCTATCGGCGCTGATACCGATGACCTCGGCCCCGGCCTGAAGGAAGTCGGCGTGGAGGCTTTCGAAGCCCCTGGCTTCGATCGTGCATCCCCCGGTGAAATCCCTTGGGTAGAAATAAACCGCCAGCCAGCGGCCGCGAAGATCACGGCTGCTCCATTGCTTCCGATCGGGTTCGGACTGGCTGGATCCGGGCAGATCGAAATCGGGCACGGTCGTGCCCGTTTCCAAAACAACACCCCCGAGGGCTGAAGCCCGCGAGGGTGAAAGCGTCAGAGCTGCAAGGAAAAGGCCGGACTTGACTAATAATTCCCGGCGATTCACCCGTTCAAGATCTCAGATCTTGGCCAGGTTAATGCCCAGAGACTTGGCGTAGGCGCCCAGGCCTTTCTTCTGGATGGTTTTCAGAGCGCGAGTGGTGACACGCAGCTTCACCCAGCGGTTGCCTTCCGCCCACCAGAGGCGACGCTGCTGCAAGTTGGCTTGCTGCAGCTTCTTGGTGCGGATGTGGGAATGGCTCACGGCCATGCCGTTGTTGGCGCGAGTACCGGTGAGCTGACACACCCGTGACATGACGATGTCCTTCTACTGAGAGGTTGTTTGGAGCTGAATCAACAGTTCCAAACAACCAATTTAGCAAAAGGTCTCTGCTTCAAAGACCTCTCTGCATCAGAGCACCCATCAATTCAGCACTGCGGGTCTGGAATCCGGCCAGCTCATTGGGCTCCAGTCCCCCGACGCCCAGCCGCGCCATGTCATACAGATGGCGGGCCACATCCCCGGCCAGGCTTGCGGTGGGTGAGGCTTCCGCCGCTCCAACAAGCACGCCACCAGCACGCAACTTCAGCATTCCTTCCACCAGGGGATGACGTCGGTTCACCAGCAGAACGTGATGCTCAGGGAGGCCCGGCAGCCGTTGTTCCATCAAGGCGCCCATGTCGTTCAGCCGGCGCATCTGTTCCGGCAGAAGGATCAACGCCGGCGGTGCCCCTTCCGCTTTCAGGGCCTGCACCTGAACGGTCACCTTGTCGTTGGCCAGAGCTTCCTTGATCAGGTCTCGCAGTCGGTCGGACTCTGTGGTTCCGTCCTGATCGGTGAGTTCGGCGTCGTTGTCTTTCAAGCTCTCGTCCAGTTCCGAGTCGACGCGCTGGAACGTGAGCTCCTCGTGGCGATGCTCGAGCCAAGGGATGAACTGGGTGTCGATCACCGTTTCCAGCTTCAGCACTTCCGCGCCCTGGGATGTCCAGAGATTGAGAGCACCGGCTTGGGCAACGTCATCGGTGCTGTAAAGCACTCGTTTGTCCAGATCTTCGGCCAGTCGGCTGCGGTATCCCTCCAGGGTGGTGAAGGCACGGCCATCGCAGGCGATCGGGTCAGCATGGTCGCCTTCCCCGGCTGCAGCGGTGGTGGCGAACAGGATCAATTCGGAGACCTGCTCTGCGAATTTCTCGTCCTCCATGGCACCGATCTTCACGAAGGGTGCCAGGGCATCCCAGGCCTCGGCATAGGCCTTGGGATCCTCTTTTTTCAATCCCCGCAGCCGATCTGACACCTTCTTGGCGACAAAATTTCCGATCGAGCGAACGCGTCGGTCGGTCTGCAGGGCACTTCGACTCACATTCAGGGGAATGTCGGGTGAATCGATCACTCCCCGCAGGGGCAACAGATAGCGCGGCACGACCTCCTTGATCGAATCGCTGACGAACACCTGGTTGCAGTACAGCTTGATTTCACCCTTCTCCCAGTCGGCACGACCCGTCTGCTTGGGGAAAAAGAGAATTCCCTGCAGGTTGTAGGGGTAGTCGGTGTTGAGGTGAACCCAGAGAAGGGGATCGCCTTGGAAGGGATAGAGATAGTGGTAGAGGTCGATGTAGTCCTGATCACTGAGATCTCTGGCGCTTTTGCGCCAGGGGGCCTCCATCTTGTTGATCGTTTCCCCCTCGAGCTGCACCGGCACTGCCATGAAGTCGCAGTAGGTGTTGATCAGAGTTCGGATCCGTGCCGGTTCGAGATATTCCAACTCGTCCTCCATCAGATGAAGGATCACGTCCGTACCCGGCTGCTCTTTCTCGGCGGCGCTGAGGCTGAAGTTAGGGGAACCATCACAGCTCCAGCGCACGGCTTCAACATCGGGTCGGGCTGAACGGGTCAGCAGCTCAACCCGCTCGGCCACCATGAAGCTGGAATAGAAGCCAAGGCCGAAGTGGCCGATGATGGCGTCGTCTTCCTGCTTGTACTTCTCCAGGAAATCCTCGGCACTGGAGAAAGCCACCTGGTTGATGTACCGCTTCACCTCATCGGCTGTCATGCCGATGCCGTTGTCGCTGATGGTGACGGTCTTGGCCTCGCGATCCACCGAGATGCGAATGGCGCCGTCATCGCCTTCGCTGCAGTCGCCTGCCATCGCCGCCATGCGGCGCTTGCTGATGGCATCCACGCCATTGCTGACCAGTTCCCGGAGAAACACCTCGTGGCCGGAGTACACGGCCTTCTTGATGATCGGGAAAATGTTTTCGGTGTGGATCTGAATCTGACCCTGTTCCTCCAGCACCGCCATTCCTTTGCCGCTAAAAACCAGACACTAGAGACCGGTTTCACTCCGGCTCAACGGCCTCTTCAGGGGGTTCTCCGTACCTAACTGCGCCCATGCCTGCCTGGTCAGGGCGTCTTTTGAAGGTCTGGACGCTCTTCAGCAACGATGGCGCCCTCTACTGGACAGACCTGCAAGCAGATGCCGCAATCGATGCAGGTGTCGAAATTGATCCAGTAGAAGTTTGTCCCTTTCTTGTTTTTTCCATTGCCTTGGTCAATGCAGGCCACGGGGCAGGCATCCACACAGTCGGCGATCCCCTCGCAAACATCAGTGACGATGGAATGTGCCATGGAGCATCTGCTGATCTGCCGGATCCTAAGGATCGACCCAATCCAGCTGCATGTCCCCCTGTGCCTTCGCAAGCTGTTCAGCCGTCTCCCGTGACTCCAACGGTTCCAAGGCCATGACGGCCGTGCGGCCTTTCTGATGCCAGCCCCGCTGACGATCCATGGCCGATTCCAGGCTCGAGGCCGTTGAAAAGGCCACGAAAACATCGGCCTGCTGCTGCTCAGCTCTATCAAATTCCGAGATCAGTTCTCGGATCGGGTCGATCGCCAGGCTGAACCCAGCGCCATAGGCCTGGTCGTCCGTCGCTCCGCAACGCTGCACCAGATCGTCGTAGCGACCGCCGCGGGCAATCACAACAGGAGAGCTGCGGCCATCACACACCAGTTGGAACACCAGGCCGGTGTAGAGCTCGAAATGGGGTTGGAAGGTCGGGTCGAGCTGAATCGTCACCGACTGATCCTGAGCTGCTGTGGCGAGATGGGCACAGAGTCGACGCAGCTCGTCGAAGACCGGCTGCTCTCCGCGCAGGCCGGTGAGCTGTGTCAGCACCTGGTCGGGGGTTCCGCGGCAGTCCAGGAGGGAAAGAAGCCTGTTTTTGTCGTCTTTGCCCAGTTCGAATGACTCAAGGGCCAGACGGTCAAAATCGATCAAGGCCGTGCGGATCTGATCACGCTTTACACCGGTGAACGGGCTGAGAATGAGATCCATCAGGGCGGTGTGGCCCAGCAGCAGCCTTGGTTTCTGGCTGTCCTGCAGCCCCAGAGTCTGAACAGCGGCCATCAACAGGCTGAGCAGTTCCATCTCCGCTTCGCTGCCATTGACGCCGAACAGTTCAACGCCGCTCTGCAGGTTTTCTTCGATGGACTGCCCCCCCTCATCGGCGGAACGGGTCCGGAACACCGTGCCGGAGGCCCAGAGACGCAACGGCCGTTGGCGATCGGCAAATCGGGTGCAGGCGGCTCTGGCGATGGAAGCAGTCATCTCTGGCCTCAGCCCGAGGGGGTCATCAGCAACGAGTCGAACGATGTCTGAACTGTCGATGGCACCCCCAGCCATCAACGTGGCCAGGCGTTCAACCCGAGGTGGCGACACCTCCTCGTAGCCCCACAGGCGGAAGACCGATGCCAGACGTTCCGTCAGCTGTCGGTTGGTCTCCACCTGACGTGGATTCAGATCCTTTGCGCCAGCTGCAGGTTGCAGCGCCATCTCACGTCCTCTCGACCACGCCTCAGGATCCCATGGCCGTGACCTCGGGAGCGCCGAAGGAAGCCCCTGGCAGCGGCTTCACTTGGGACAACCCATCCGTGATCGCGGGATGCAATCCAGGGCCAGCGGCCACAACACGGCCGCTGGACAGATCGAACGGTTGATTTCCATACCCGGTGACGGTTCCCCCCGCTAGGTCCACCAAGGCCACGCCCGCGGCCAGGTCCCAGGGAGACAGGCCCCGTTCCCAGTAGCCGTCCTGGCGGCCAGCAGCCACGAAGGCCAAATCAACCGCCGCGGCGCCGCCGCGACGGACCCCATGGGTGCGATGGGTGAACCAGCAGAACTCGGCGTAGTTGTTGTCGAGACGGGTGTGCCTGTCATACGCAAATCCTGTGACGAGAAGAGCGGCTTCGAGCCGATCACAGCTGCTCACCTGAAGGGACGTGTCATTGCAGAACACCCCGACTCCCGGTGCTCCCCAGTACATCTCATTGAGGAAGGGCACGGCGATGGCGCCCAGGATGGGTTGCTGGCCCAGGGTGAGCCCGATTGAGGTGGCAAAAAAGGGATAACCGTGGGCGAAGTTTGTGGTCCCATCCAGGGGGTCAACACACCACCTCAGGCCGTTCTGCTGGCCTGTAGCCCCGCTTTCTTCCGCCAGCACAGCGATGTCAGGGGTCTGGTCCGCCAGCATCTCCAAGACGATGCGTTCTGCTGCAACGTCGGCATTGGTGACCAGGTCGCCGATGCGCCCTTTGCTTTCGATGGACGACAGGCGCCCGTAATGGCGCATGAGCTCCTGGCCACCGGCATCGGCTGCTGAGCGCGCCACGGTCAGATAACGCTCAAGATCGTTTGGGCTGAGCCCGCCGCTGCGGGCGGCTCGACTGCAGATGGACTCCCGCATGGTCACTCCTCCTCGATGGGAATCCTGGTGGTGACGCGTCCTTTGCCGAAGTGGCGTCCGAATTGCAGCTCGTACACCTCATCTTCATCTTGTGTTTCCGCTTCGAGAGGGCCGACTGCCCTGGCCACACAAAGCAGGCCGTAGCCCTGGGACCTCAGCTCCCGCGATAGACCCATGGCCTCGCGCTGGTCGAGGGTTCCGCTTTGCACCCGAACGGCACAGCTGGTGCAGCATCCATTCCTGCATGAGAAGGGCAGGGGATCTCCTTGCTCTTCGAAGCTGTGCAGGATGTAGTCACCCTCTTGGACGTCGTGGGTGATGGTGCGACCCTCCTGGCGCCAGTGAATGGTGATCCGGTGGCTGGGAGGCATAGAAGGTCTGCTGGCAGTGCCCTGCTACATTCTCACCTGCCCCATTTAGCCGGTGGAGAGCTGGCCGAGTGGTCGAAGGCGCAGCACTGGAAATGCTGTATAGGGGCAACTCTATCGAGGGTTCGAATCCCTCGCTCTCCGCTTCTCCGGTCCGTCAGGACCGGATTTTTTTTGTCCATCTGAGGCCACGCTTCAGATGTTGAGCTGAGCGAGACCCTTTGGTCAGGTTGTGGCTTGCGTGTTCCTGACAGCTGCTTTGTTGCTGAGGGGTCGGGATCAGCCGAACCGACCGGAGACGTAGTCCTGGGTGGCCTGCTGTTGAGGTGCGTTGAAGATTTTGTCGGTGTTGTTGAATTCCACGAGGTAGCCCACTTTTCCGGTCCCGCCCTCGACGGCCTCGGCGTTGAAGAAAGCCGTCATGTCGCTCACACGAACGGCCTGCTGCATGTTGTGGGTCACAATCACAATGGTGAAGCTCTTCTTGAGCTCATGCATCGTTTCTTCGATCTTCAGGGTGGAGATTGGATCGAGGGCTGAACAGGGCTCATCCATCAAAATGATTTCTGGCTGGATGGCGATGGTTCGGGCAATGCAAAGACGTTGTTGCTGTCCGCCAGAGAGTGAATAGCCGCTTTCATTCAATTTGTCTTTGCATTCATCCCATACCGCAGCTTGGCGCAGGGATTGCTCAACGAGTTCATCCATATTCCCCGTATATCCATTGATGCGAGCGCCAAATGCAATGTTTTCGTAGATGCTTTTTGGGAATGGATTGGGTTGCTGGAAGACCATCCCAATGCGACGTCGCACCTCTACAGGATCAACGTCGGAACCGTACAAGTCGACCCCTCCAAACAAAATGCTTCCTTTGAGTGAGCATGAATCGATCAGGTCGTTCATGCGGTTCAAGGCTCGAAGAACCGTTGATTTTCCGCAGCCGGATGGACCGATGAAAGCCGTGACCTTGCCGCGAGGTATGTCGCAAAAAACATTTTTTACGGCTTCAAAATTGCCGTAGCTGACCGTGACGTTCTGCAGCGAAAGTGCTGTCTCTGCGCTCTTGATGTCGGAATCTTGGGGTGGGCTGATGGTGGTCATTGATTTAGGTGGAAAATTAATTTATTTGGCTGCAAATCGCGCCAGCCATCGAGATAAAAGGTTGAGTGTTAGAATCATCATCACGAGTACAAAAGATGCGGCCCAGGCCAATTCGTTGTGAAACTCATAGGGCATGATCGCAAAGTTGTAGATCATCACGGAGAGAGTCGCGATGGGAGCGAAGATTCCATCGGGTGTGAGTAGATCTGACCAGAATGGTGAGAACAGTGCCGTGAAGATCAAAGGAGCCGTTTCCCCTGCGGCTCTTGCGATCCCAAGAACCACCCCTGTGGCGATGGGGGTCAAGGCGGCAGGGAGTGTGATTCGTACAACAGTGACAAATCTGGATGCCCCCACTCCCAAAGCAGCACGACGCAGGTCATCAGGAACCAGCTTCAGACCTTCGTCGGTCGTTTTAATAACCGTGGGGAGCATCAACACAGCCAGGGCCATGCCCCCAGCAACGGCGCTGTAGGCGTTCCCGAAGAGAATTCGGCTGGTGACGATGGTTCCGTAGATGAACACGCCAGCAATGATCGATGGCACTCCAGCCAGGACATTGGTGCCGAATCGAATGAACTGAGCGAACCATCCTGAACGGGAGTATTCGGCAAGGAAGATGCCGCCGCCGACGCCCACTGGAATGGCAATCAATCCAGCGATTCCTGTTACCACGAGGGTTCCAACAATCGCGTTAGCGATACCGCCTTCCTCCAGTCCCGGTGGTGGTGGAAGTTCCGTCAGCAGGGCCAGACTGATCTTGCTGCCCCCTTGTACAAGCACGTAGCCCAAAACCAGGACCAGTGGCAGAACAGCGATAACCGCAAATAATCCTGCCAAGAAGGAGAGCAGGCCGCTGCGGATGTTTCTGCGCAGAAACGGCTTGTAGCTCAGATCAGGAGCTGAGTCGGATCGTGTGTTGGTGAGCGTTTGCGTCATGTCAGTACTTCAGGCTCAACCGCTTCACAATCCACTGGGCAAAAATATTCACGCACAAGGTCAGGATGATCAGCACAAATGCTGCATACATCAGTGATGACACCTGGGACCCATCCGCTTCACCAAACTGGTTGGCAAGCATCGCTGCGATGGTGTTACCCGGTGCCAACAGCGAAAGGCTGAAATTGTTGGAATTGCCAATGATCATCGTGACGGCCATGGTCTCGCCCATGGCTCGGCCCAGTGCCAGCATCACGCCACCAATGATTCCAGAAATGGCTGCCGGGAGAATTACATTGATGATCGCTCCCCAACGTGTTGTCCCCACGCCATAGGCCGCTTGTCGGAGTTGTGTCGGTACCTGATTCAAACAATCACGGGAAATAGCCGTGATGATGGGAAGGATCATCACCACCAAGATCAACACTGCTGGGATGGTGCCTGGACCCATCGGCGGTGTGCTGAAGAGGGGGAACCAATTGAAGAGCTCATAAAGAAGCTCAAGCCCGGGCCGGATGAATGGTTCCAACACAAAGATGGCCCACAGGCCGAGTACCACGGATGGGATGGCGGCGAGAAGTTCCACCATCAGGCCGATCACACTGCGAACCCGGCTGGGGATGATGTTTTCGGTGATGAAGATGGCTGTTCCAACCCCCAAGGGCACAGCGATCATCAAGGCCAGCAGCGATGTGATCAGGGTGCCGTAGATGGCTGCACCGGCGCCGTACTGGTCATCCACTGGGTTCCAATCCGAGGTGATCAGAAATTGCCAGCCGTAGCGGGCCATGGATTCGAAGCTTCCCTGGAAGACGACGATCAGGATGGAGAAAAGAACGATCGCCACCACCGAGGCCATGGCGATGGCCAGATTCTTGAAACTGATGTCCACCAATTTTTCGAACGGTGGACGTCTTCGGAGTAGGTATCGGTTGTCCGGGTCGGACATTTACCCAAAGGCAGGCCAACTCAAAGTATGTCCCGATCCTCTTGACATGATTAAGAACGGCTTAAGCAAGCGGAGCCTGTCCGGCTGTTTATCGCGACTGGGGCTGGAGCAGATTGGAACCTGCCGTTAGCGTGGAGATCAAGTTTTAAGGGATATGGGGCGGATCGTCGGAATCGATCTGGGGACCACCAATTCGGTTGTCGCTGTACTGGAGGCGGGTCGTCCCCATGTGATTGCGAATGCCGAGGGCGGACGAACCACCCCATCCGTTGTGGGCTACACCAAGGACCAGGAGCTGCTGGTGGGGCAGCTGGCCCGACGCCAACTCGTGCTCAGCCCCCGGAACACCTTTTCCAACCTGAAGCGGTTTGTTGGTCGTGACTGGGACGAGTTGGAGGACAGCAGCCTGTCCGTGCCTTACACAGTTCGTGCCAACGACCAGGGTCAGGTTCGCGTCCCCTGCCCGGTGACGGAGCGGGAGTATGCGCCAGAAGAGTTAGTCGCCAGCATCATCCGCAAACTGGTCGACGATGCCTCCACCTACCTGGGCGAACCGGTGGAAGCGGCTGTGGTGACCGTTCCCGCCTATTTCAATGATGCCCAGCGTCAGGCCACTCGCGATGCCGGACGGTTGGCGGGCATTTCAGTGGAGCGCATCCTCAATGAGCCCACCGCTGCTGCTCTGGCCTACGGGTTTGACCGCAGCGCCGTCAAAAGGGTGCTGGTTTTTGACCTTGGTGGGGGCACGTTTGATGTATCGCTGCTGCGCATTGCCAATGGCGTTTTTGACGTCAAGGCGACGAACGGTGACACCCAGCTCGGCGGCAACGATTTCGATCAACGCATCGTCAACTGGCTGGCCGATGCGTTTTCGGAGGAACATGGCGTTGATCTGCGTCGGGATCGTCAGGCCCTTCAGCGGTTGACGGAGGCTGCTGAAAAAGCGAAGCAGGAACTCTCCGGTGTGCTGAGCACACCGATCTCTCTTCCTTTCATCGCCACCGGCAGCGATGGTCCGCTGCACATTGAAACCCGCCTGGATCGCGCCACCTTTGAGGGTCTCTGCCCGGATCTGCTGGACCGATTGCTGAATCCGGTCCAGGTAGCCCTGCGCGATTCCGGTTGGTCGGCAGACGAGATTGATGACGTGGTCTTGGTGGGTGGCGCCACACGAATGCCCATGGTGCAACAACTGGTCCGCACCCTTGTGCCGATCGATCCCTGCCAATCGGTGAATCCCGATGAGGTGGTGGCCATTGGTGCTGCCGTTCAGGCGGGGATCCTCACGGGTGAACTGAGGGACCTGCTGCTGAATGACGTCACCCCTCTCTCGCTCGGACTGGAGACGATCGGTGGATTGATGAAGGTGCTGATCCCTCGCAACACGCCGATCCCGGTGCGCCAGTCCGATGTGTTCAGCACCTCGGAAGCCAACCAGTCGTCCGTTGAAATCCATGTCTGGCAAGGGGAACGCCAGATGGCATCGGACAACAAATCCCTCGGTCGGTTCCGCCTTTCCGGTATTCCCCCCGCTCCCAGAGGAGTCCCTCAGGTGCAGGTGGCGTTCGACATCGATGCCAATGGTCTGCTTCAAGTCAGCGCCACCGACCGCACCACGGGACGCAAGCAATCGGTTTCGATCCAGGGCGGTTCGAATCTCAATGAGGAAGATGTGACCGCTCTTCTGGCGGAAGCCGAGGCAAGGGCCGATGAAGACCGGCGCAAACGCAATCAGATCGAGCGTCGCAACCGTGCTCAAACGTTGCTCGCCCAGGCGGAACGGCGTCTGCGGGATGCATCGCTTGAGCTGGGACCCTATGGCGCTGAACGGCAGCAACGGGCCGTTGAAATGGCCATGCGTGATGTGCAGGACTGCCTTGCCAATGACGACCTCCAGGAGCTGGATCTCTGTGTGAGTGGCCTTGAGGAGGCACTGTTTGGACTGAACCGTCGTCTTTCGGCCGAACGTCAGTCCGATGGCAGTCCGCTGCAGGGGATTCGCAACACCCTCGGTTCCCTCAAGGATGAGTTGTTTGCCGATGATTGGGATGACGACCCCTGGGGTCCTCCCAGTCGTCCGGGAGAACGTGGCCGAGGTTTGAGCCGTCGTGACCCTGCACCTTGGGACGATGACATCTACCGCTGAGCCTGATTACTGGTCTTTGCTGGGGGTTGATCCCGACTGCACAGACCAGCAGCTGAAACGGGCGTTTCGCCGCGAAGCACGCCGTTGGCATCCGGATCTGAACAGCAACGATCCCGTTGCTGAGGAGCGCTTCAAACTGGTCAATGAGGCCTATGCGGTGCTCAGCGATCCCCGCCGCCGCGATGTCTGGCAACGGGGCGGTGGTGCAGCCACGGATGTTGCTGATCCCTTTGCGCAAGGGTTCCCCGATTTCGAGACGTATCTCGATGTGATTTTTGGTGGGGGCTCAGCGCGATCGGCGGCTGATTCCGACATGGAGCCGGATCCACCCTCCCGGAGTGATGACTCCAGAAGCAGTGACCCACCGGTGTCGGCACCGCCGCCGCCGCCGCCGGTGCGTGCTGTTGAGGATCTCGAATCGGTGGTTCATCTCTCCCCTGATCAGGCCCTCCAGGGAACCCTGGTGGAGCTGACGCTCGGCGACGGCACGATGATCGAGTTGAACACTCCCCCCTTTGCGGGTGACGGCTGGCGTCTTCGGCTGGAAGGCGTCGCCCCCGGTGGCCGTGATCATTTTCTGCAGCTCCGGGTTGTGACCGAGGACGGGCTGCGGATTGATGGTCTGCGCGTGCTTTACAAGCTGCTGTTGTTTCCTCCCGATGCCGCTTTGGGCTGCGCTGTGGATGTACCCACCCTGGACGGTCCCGTGACGCTCCAAGTCCCTCCAGGGTCATCGAGTGGACGCTTGCTGCGGCTGCGGGGGCGTGGTCTACAGGTGGAAGATGAGCGGGGGGATCAACTTGTGGAGATCGTTGTCGTGATTCCCTCGGATCTGGGCGATGCGGAACGGGCCCTTTATCGCCGTCTCCAGGAACTGGCCAGTGAATCCGAGCAGGTTGGATGACGATGGGTGAGACTCCGGACCGGTTGATCTGACAGTTTTCTCGATGCGCGTCCACGTCCTGCTCTTTGATGCCGGTACGGATAGCGAAGGCATCCACTCGCTTGAAATCGCTGGACGGACTGTGGTTCTTTTGTTTGAGAATCCAGATGATGCCGAGCGTTATGCCGGCCTTCTGGAGGCTCAGGACTTTCCGGTTCCCACCGTGGAAGCCCTGGACCGTGAGGACGTTGATCTGTTCTGCCGTGAGGCCGGTTACGAGGCCCGCCTGATCGAGTCGGGCTTTGTGCCGAGCAATGACGAGGAACGACTGTTCATGGCGCCGCCGCAGAGCAACCGCGATGTGAGCAACTGGCAGGACGATGCCAGTCCTGATGAACAGGCCCCTGAGCCAGCGCGACAGGGATTGGAAACCGAGCCGGAGTCGAATCCTGAACTCGATGAACTGCGTCGGCGGCTGGAGGGTCTGCTCTGAACGATGGCCGTGTTTGACCCCGATCTGCAGCCCTCCAGCGACCGTGGCCACCTGCTCACCGAGCAGAGCAACCAGCGCAGTTCACGGTTGGATCAATTGGACACCCTCGCGCTGGTCGCTCTTTTTGCGGATGAGGATCGACGCCCCCAGCAGGCTGTCGCTGAGGCGACTCCTGCCCTTGCCGAGGCTGTCGATGCCATCTCTGAGCGTCTTCGTCTTGGCGGTCGTCTTTTTTACCTCGGTGCTGGCACCTCAGGACGGTTAGGGGTGTTGGATGCCGCGGAGTGCCCACCCACCTTCTGCAGTGATCCTGAGCAGGTGCAGGGCGTGCTTGCTGGTGGTTCCGCAGCTCTGTTGCGCAGTTCCGAAGGGCTCGAGGACGTGGAGGATGCCGGCCGCGCCGACCTGGAGGAGCGGGGATTTTGTGCCAAGGATTGCCTCGTGGGGATCGCCGCGGGGGGCACCACGCCTTACGTGCGCGGCGGCCTGGCTTTTGCAAAAAGCGTGGGTGCTCTGGCGATTGCTATGGCCTGCGTTCCGACTGAGCAGGCTCCCCTCCCCTGTGATATCGACATTCGTCTGCTCACCGGCCCAGAGCTGCTGACGGGATCCACTCGGATGAAGGCCGGAACGGCCACAAAACTGGCTTTGAACACCCTGTCGACCGCCGTGATGGTGAAACTCGGCAAGGTCTTTGGGAATCGGATGGTGGATGTGGCCGCAAGCAACAGCAAGCTGGTCGACCGATCGCTGCGGATCCTTCGAGATCTGGCAGGTGTTGAGCGAGGGCGGGGGCTGATGCTGTTGGAGGACGCCGGCGGTTCAGTGAAGCTTGCTCTGTTGATGGCGGCCGCTGACCTGTCTGTTGACCAGGCCAGTGACCTGCTTCAGAAGCATGACCAGCAGCTGCGGTCGGCACTCGCCGCCTGCGGAGCTCAGCTGACGGACCTCAGCTGAAGGAGGCCTGATCGAACGATCCCCAGTAAGGGGCTGTGAACAGATCGAGGTTCGAGCGAGTTTGGGCAGGAACCTGCTCCTTGGGGGTAATCAGGGCATTGGCAAGAGCTTTGTGGGCAGGCGAAGCGGGAGGCTCCTGCTTGAGCCGCTTCATCAATCCACTCAGGATCGGTTCGGTGGCCGAGGCATTGGCCTGGAGGTTGCCGATCACCATCTCCACCGAGACGGCGTCATGGCCGTCATGCCAGCAGTCGAAGTCGGTGACCATGCTCAGGGAGGCATAGGCCAACTCGGCTTCCCGTGCCAGGCGGGCCTCAGTGTGGTTCGTCATCCCGATGACGGAACAGCCCCAAGACCGGTAGAGCTTGCTCTCTGCCTGAGTTGAAAAGGCGGGACCCTCCATGCACAGATAGATCCCACCGCGGTGCAGTTGTCGCCCCTCCGGCAAGCCTTGCTCGGCGGCATCGGCCAGAAGCGAACTCAACTGAGGACAGAACGGTTCGGCGAGGCTGACGTGGGCGACGCAGCCGTTCCCGAAGAAACTGGCGGGCCGTTGCCGCGTGCGGTCGATGAACTGATCCGGCACCACCATGTCCCGCGGATGCAGATGTTCCTGGAGCGATCCAACCGCGGAGAGGGAGATCAACCAGCGCACCCCCAGCGAACGCATCGCCCAGATGTTGGCCCGGTAGGGAACTTCACTGGGAAGCAGCTGGTGATGCCGGCCGTGGCGAGCCAAGAAGACGGTCTGAACTCCCTCCAGCTCTCCAAGTCGTAGTTCATCGGATGGAGCTCCGAATGGGGTTTTGATCGTGCGTTCCTCCACCTGGCGCAAGCCTGGAATCGAATACAGGCCGCTGCCTCCGATGACGCCGACGCGCCCTCCCTGAAGATCGGCCATGCCACTCCTCTCTCTACACTCCAATTTTGCTCGCGCCACCATGACCAAGGCCCTGATGGACACCGATGCTGGCCTGATCGAGCTCGAGCTGTTCGAGGCCGATGCCCCGAACACCGTCGCCAACTTCGTGAAGCTGGTGAAGGATGGCTTTTACGACGGCTTGGCCTTTCATCGGGTGATCCCAGGCTTCATGGCCCAGGGTGGTTGCCCCAACAGCCGTGAGGGCGCCCGTGGCATGGCTGGAACCGGTGGCCCTGGATATGAGATCGATTGCGAGATCAACCCGCAGAAGCACCAGTCCGGCACCCTCGCCATGGCCCACGCCGGCCGCAACACCGGTGGTTCTCAGTTCTACATCTGCCATGAGGCCCAGCCCCATCTCGATGGCGTGCACACGGTCTTCGGCCACACCGGCAACATGGACGTGGTGCTGAAGCTCTCCAACGGCTCCCGGATCAACAAGGTGACGATCCAGGAAGGCTGATCAGCCTCAGGTCCAGTGCAGCAGTGATGGACCGTTTTCGATCAATCCACCACTGCTCATGTCGATCAGCTCATTGAGCTGATGCTCCACCCGCTCCAGGGTCTGGGGTGGGTGCAGTGCCATCCGTTCGGTGGGAACACGCATCAGCCCCACACGTTCTGTGGCGGCCAGCGCGGCAACGCTTTGCAGCAGGGGCCCTGCATCACCACCATCGGGGATCAGTTTCCAGACGAACTGAGGCCGATCCCAGAGCGCTAAGAGTCGCGGTTCATGCAGGGCCTCGAGGCTGAAGCCATGGGTCTGGGCGATCCTTTCCACTTCAAGACGAATGGTGGGCCAGCTTTCCGGGCCGACGTTCACCGCTAGAGCCAGAACCACACAAGGGCTCTCGGATTCGAACAGATGCCCGAGCTTTTCCCGCTTGGCAGCCAGATAGTCAGCGTTGTGGGCGCCAGGGTCCATCACCAGCGGCACGCGCTCCTCCACCTGAAGGCCATAGCCTCCGAGTCCGGCGATTTTGCGAGGGTTGTTCGTGAGCAGGCGAAGCCGATGGATGCCGAGGTCGGAGAGGATCTGAGCACCGACGCCGTAGTTGCGGAGGTCTGCTGGAAAGCCAAGGCGTTCATTGGCTTCAACGGTGTCTAAACCCGCTTCTTGGAGGCTGTAGGCCTTCAACTTGTTGATCAGACCGATGCCACGGCCTTCCTGACGTAGATAAACAACAACACCCTCGCCCTCCGCTTCGATCTGGCACAGGGCTGCCTCCAGCTGGGGCCGGCAATCACAGCGCAGTGAACCGAAGGCATCACCGGTGAGGCATTCGGAATGCATGCGAACCAGCACCGGCTCACGCAAAGCGTTCGGTTCGCCTTTGATCAGCGCAACGTGTTCTGACCCATCAAGTTCGTTGCGATAGCCCACCGCCTGAAAGGTGCCGAAGCGGCTCGGCATCTGTGCCTGGGCCAGCCGGCGCACAAATCGCTCGTTCTCCAACCGGTAACGGATCAGATCCGCGATGCTGATCAGCTTCAAACCCCAGCGATCGGCGTAGCTGCGGAGCTCCGGCAGGCGGGCCATTGAGCCGTCGCTGTTCTGGATTTCGCAGATCACCCCAGAGGGGCTGAGCCCGGCAAGCTGAGACAGGTCGACGGCCGCTTCAGTGTGGCCAGCGCGCTTCAGCACGCCGCCAGGACGAGCGCGCAGGGGGAAGATGTGCCCCGGTCGGCGCAGTTCAGCTGGGCGGGTGGCTGGATTGAGTGCCACTTGAATCGTGGCGGCACGGTCTTCAGCGGAGATTCCGGTGGTCACCCCATGCTCAATGCCTGCATCGATGCTCACCGTGAAGGCTGTTTCGTTGGCATCGGTATTGCGATCCACCATGAGCGGCAGATCAAGCTCATCGAGACGTTTCCCCTCCATGGCGAGACAGATGAGGCCCCGCGCCTCTGTCGCCATGAAATTGATCGCTTCAGGGGTCGCGAACTGGGCTGCGCAGATCAGATCTCCTTCGTTTTCCCGTTGTTCGTCGTCCACCACGACAACGCACTCACCATTTCGGATCGCCGCAAGGGCATCGCTGATGGCATCGAACGCAATGGGATCGTTCGCGGGTTCAAGGGAACTGGGGTTCAGGAGCTTGGTCGCCGGTTAATGACCTCATTATTGATCTCTGTACGATCAGCCGTTGGTTGGTTGGTTCAATGGCAGGCAACACAGCGTCGGCGGTTGAAGCCATGGCAACGGTGAAGGGCGGGCGGGTTGCTGTGATCGGCGCCTCCGGCTATGGAGGTCTGCAGACCATCCGCCTGTTGCAGGGGCACCCTGGACTTTCCGTCAGTTTTCTTGGCGGTGAACGCAGTGCAGGTCAACGCTGGAGTTCCGTTTGTTCTTTCCTTCCCCTGCCGGATGACCCGACGGTGGAATCGGCGGACCCGGACCGGATTGCGGCTTGTTCCGATTTTGCCGTTCTCAGCCTTCCCAACGGATTGGCCTGCCAGTTGGCGCCGCAACTCTTGGAGCGTGGTGTACGGGTTGTGGACCTCTCCGCTGACTTCCGCTACCGCTCCCTCGACCAGTGGCTTCAGGTGTATGCCAAGGAGGCCGGAACTCTCAACCGAAACGATGCTGACCTTTGCAGCAGCGCTGTGTATGGCCTGCCGGAGTGGAATGCCCCTGCGATCGGCGATGCGACGTTGGTGGCGGCACCAGGATGCTTCCCAACAGCCAGCCTTCTGCCCCTGCTCCCCTTCCTCAAGCAGGGTCTGATTGAGACAAACGGCATCGTCATTGATGCCAAGACCGGTACGTCCGGCGGTGGTCGGGTGCCGAAGGAGGCGATGCTGCTTGCGGAAGCCTCGGAATCCATCGCGCCCTACGGCGTGATTGGCCATCGTCACACCTCAGAGATCGAACAGATGGCGACGGAGGTGGCTGGTCAGGAGGTGCGGCTTCAGTTCACGCCGCACCTGGTGCCAATGGTGCGTGGTCTGCTTTCCACGGTCTATGCCCGATTGCGTGACCCCGGGCTCACTGCAGAGGATTGCACCACCGTTTTGGACGCGATCTATCGCCACCACCCCTGTGTTGAGGTGCTTCCTGTGGGCACCTACCCCGCCACCAAATGGGCCCGCCACACGAACCGCGCCCTGCTCTCTGTTCAGGTGGACATCCGCACGGGACAACTCGTGTTGATGAGTGCCATTGACAACCTAATCAAAGGCCAAGCGGGGCAGGGTGTGCAGTGCCTCAATCTGATGGCTGGCCTCGCACCGGAGACGGGGCTGCCCCTGCAGTCGTTCTATCCCTGACGCCAGGTCGGGCTTAAGCCAGCAAGGGCAGCGGGCAGCAGCTGATGCTCCTGCTCCTGGATCCGTTTGGCGAGCGTTGCATGATCATCACTATCGAGGACGGGGACGGCGGCCTGGGCCAAGATTGGGCCAGCATCCAGCTCCTCAGTGACGATGTGCACGGTGCAGCCTGTGAGTTTCACACCGGCTTTTAAAGCCTGACCCACGGCATCCATGCCGCGAAAGCTGGGCAGCAGCGACGGGTGGATGTTGATCAAGCGCCCCGCATAGCCGCCGATTAGGACATCGGTGACGATCCGCATCCAACCAGCCATCACCACGACCTCCACCTGATCGGAACGAAACAGACGCACCAGCTCGGTGTCCAACTCGCGTCGATCCTTGAGCACGCGATGGTCAAGGACCGACACAGGGATCCCGAGACGTTCTGCGCGTTGTTGAGCTCCACAGCCCGGATTGTTGACGACCAGCCGATGGATGCGCGCCCGGAGATCCCCCGCTTGGATCGCTTGGGCCATGGCCTCGAAATTGCTGCCGTTTCCTGATGCCATGACCCCCAGCTGCAACGGGTCCTGGTCAGCTCGATCGTTGTGGCTAGGGTCAGTCAAAGCGGGGTCCGGTTCATGTCCCATCTCTCCATCCTGCCGACTGTCTTCACCGATCTCGAGCGCTTGGTGCATGCCCTGCGGGATGAGGGCTTCAGTGTTGAGAGAAGGACCGAATTGAACGGTTTTGCCGACGACTCCCACTCCGTTGACGTGCTCGCCGTGCACGGCAGGGCCATGCCCCTGGGTTGGACCCAGCATGAGGACGGCACGATCGTGATGCATGGCGATATCCAACGGATCAGTCGGCATCCCGGCTTTAAGCAGCGCTTGCAGCGGGTGACCCGCCGCTACGCCCTACTCCACGCCATGGACCAAGTGCGTCTTGGTTCACTGGGATCTGCCGACCTGATCCTGCAGACCAACTGACGTGTCAGAGCCGGTTCAGATCAGGCTCGATCTGAGCCATCCCGAAACGCAGACCATCGGTGTGTCCATGTATTGGACACCCCAGACCCGGCGTCAGACCTTCCAACTTCCGGTTTGGACGCCGGGGTCGTACACGGTTCGCGATCACGCTCAGCACCTTCACAGCTTGCAGCTCCTGGCCGCCGGACGCTCCCTTCCGTTGCGCCGCTTGGCCCCCCACCAGTGGGTCTCTGATCTGCCGGATCTGAGCCCGCTCACCCTCACCTATCAGCTTGAGGCACGGGACCTGACCGTTCGCACCGGGTTGCTCGATCCTGATTTCGCTTCGCTCTGCCTCGCCGCTGTGGCGATGGATATCGATGGCTGCCGCTGGTCATCGCACCACGTTGACGTGGCTGCACCGGATCACTGGAGCGTGCATCTGCCGCTCGATACGACTGCTGATGGGTGGATTGCAGCGGATTTCGATGCCCTTGTGGACAGTCCGCTCCATGCAGGGCCTTTTCAAGCCGAACCCTTCATCGTTGAAAGCTGCAGCCATGAGCTGCTGCTGATCGGCGCTCCACCGATGGGTTGGCCGCCAAACTTTTTATCCGACATCGAGCGGGTTTGCAGTGCGACCTGTCGCTTGATGGGAACGGCTCCTCCAGCGGGAGATCGTTATCAGCTGGTTCTGCAACTGCTCGATCAGGGTTATGGCGGCCTTGAGCACGATCACAGTGCAGTGCTGCAGTTCAGCTGGTCAGCTCTTGCCAAGCCCAAGGGCTACCGGCAGCTGCTGCAGTTGATCGGCCATGAATATCTGCACCAGTGGAATGTGCGTCGGCTGCGGCCCGTCGAACTCCGTCCCTACGACTATGGGCAGGCGGTGATCACCGAGGGGCTTTGGTTTGCCGAGGGGATCACCAGTTACTACGACCTCAGCCTGCCGCTGCTGGCGGGGTGTTCGGATCGCCCCACCCTGCTCAAGGATCTGGGAGAGGAGCTCTCTAGCGTGTTGATGTCACCTGGATGCTCCGTTCAATCGCTGGCGGACAGCGCCCGTGAGGCGTGGATCAAGCTCTACAAGGCGACGCCAGCATCGCGGGACAGCCAGATCAGCTACTACCGCCTGGGTGCTGCGGTGGCCTTCTGCCTGGATGTGCGGTTGCGGCAGCGCGGCCACTCCATGGCTGCCATTCTGCGGGAGCTATGGCTGGGCCATGGCCGTCAGGCCCGTGGCTACAGCCGCCATGACATCAAGGCCGCCTTGGCGCCATGGGATGCCGACCTACCGGCTGATCTGGATCAATGGCTGGATCAGCCCGAGGCCCTTCCTTTGATCGATTGTGTGGAGGCCCTCGGGCTTCGGATGGATCCGGTTCCTCTCAAGCATCCAGACCATGGCCTCACCCTCAAGGATGGAGAGGGTGCCGCCTTGATACAGCGGGTGAGGCGGCAAAGCCCCGGCCAACGGGCTGGGCTTGTGGTCGGCGATGAGCTGCTCGCGATCAATGGCTATCGGGTGCGTCGCAGCAGCGATCTCGGGCCTCTGTTGGAACAGCAGAACTGCGTGATCGTCACCTACGCACGGCGCAGCCGAATCAAGGAGACCCAGTTGTTTCCTGACAAAGGTGTGGACCATTGGTCGTTGGATTGGGATCCTGGGTGCACAACAGAACAGCGGCAATTGCGGGATCGATGGTTCGAGATCGTTTAAGTCGTTGTTGGAGCGGTCTGCGGTGCCGCGTCCAGCAGCATCGGGGGCTCTCGATCACTGCAGCAGCAGCAGGGTCCTTGGCTCTCGGACTGGTGGGCTGGGTGTTAGTGGATCAGGGTGGGCTGTCCCATGCAGGGGTTCGTCCGTCCTTGATGGAGCTGCTCGACCAGGTGGGGAGGGAACGCGGTCGCCAATTGGAAGAAAACCCCTCCTCTTCGGTGCCGTTACCTCCGAAGTCCCGCTCGTGGCGCTCTCCATTGGCCCGTCAGTGCTCTGATGTCGACACCGCGCTGCGATCCCGTCTGAACCAACTCGATGCTCGGTCGAGCTCCTGGCGGGCGTTCGTGAAGATCGACCCCACCAATTTTGGTGATCGCTACGGCGAAGACGCCTTCGGTCGTCGGATTGACGCCACTCCCAGGGTGGTGGTGCTGCACGAGACGGTTTACTCGCTCAGTTCTGCCTTGAACACCTTTATGACGCCCCATCCTCGGGACGAGGATCAGGTGAGCTATCACACCCTTGTGGGGCAGGACGGTCGCGTCGTTGATCTGGTGGACCCGTTGAATCGCGCCTACGGCGCTGGATTTTCTGCCTTTCTCGGTGAGTGGGCGATCACGAACAAGAAGCTCAAGGGATCCGTGAACAATTTCGCGCTGCATCTGAGCTTGGAAACACCACCCTCAGGCGCGAATGCAAGTGCATCCCATGCGGGTTACACCACCCAGCAATACGACGCGCTGGCCTTGGTGCTGTCGGGTTGGATCCGTTCCTTCAATCTGCCTCCCGCAGCGATCACGACCCATCGTCATGTCGATCTGGGCGGTGAACGGGGTGATCCGCGCAGTTTTGACTGGTCCAAGTTGCAGGTGCGGCTGGCTGCACTAGGAGACCTCTGTGTGTCCTGAGGCCAGCGACGACGTTCAGGCTGGAAGCATCGTTAGTTTGTTGCTTCCAGCTCAACCCGTCGGTGACAACCCTCCCCATCGACGATCTGGATCGGATCATTGAAATGGCCTGGGAGGACCGCACGCCCTTTGAGGCGATTGAATTTCAGTTCGGACTCTCCGAGCCGCAGGTCATTGCTGTGATGCGTCAGCACCTGAAATCGTCGTCGTTCAAGCTCTGGCGCCGACGGGTGAGCGGCCGCAAAACCAAACATGCCGCAACCAGCCGGTCCGAGCGTTTCCGGGCCAGCTGTCATAAGTGATTGATCCGGCTTCGCTTCACCGCTGGATTCCTCTAACTAAACCGACCGGATGAATCCATGGAGGGAGATTGGTTGGTGCTTTGCGGAAACTCGAGCCTGAGATCAGTCCTCCAGCCATATCCCTTTATCACTTCAGAAAAGGGCCGAAGTCAGGCCCTGATTGCGCAGGTGTGGTGAAGGCCTTGACGCAAAGCTAGAAATCCATAAGAGGTCGTTTCCTTGCACCAATCAGCTGGCGAGGCAACCTCCTGAGCGATTGCTGCTGTTGGGAGATGCAGTGTTCAGGCCAGCGGGAGGAAGGTGTTTTCATCGCTCCAATGAGGGATTGCGATGGAGCTCAGCCGACCCACTATTTCCCTTGACGAGGCCTTAAACCGTGATGTCTGGGTTGGGTTGCTGTCGGCCGTAGATCAATCCGTGCAGCTCAGGGTCCTGCATGTAGCCCAGCACCCGAGCGGGGTAATCCAGCTTGCCGTTGTGCAAGTAGGTGAGGGTGGCGATGGCCTTGGCATCCAGATACGAGCGACTCGCCTGCAGCATCAAGCTCTCCGGCAGGCCGATGGCCAGCTTCAACCGTTGAAACTTCCCCGCCAGCAAACTGATGTTCATCTCAGGATCCAGCAGCTGCTTGCGGGCCCAGGTGATCTCTTCCTGCGTTGGGTTTGCAGGCAATCGTTTCTGATGGATGAGTTCGGCCACACCGATCTGGGCGGGACCGTGGGTTTTCACCAGTCCGGAATGGGCAATGAAAGGAAGGTTCTCCCCCGGTTTGGAATGCTGGATCTCGTCGAACAGAACGGCGGTGATCAGCATCGGGTTGACCTGATGTGCAGCCGCTTCGCGCAGGATCACTGGCTTCAATCTGCGCAGGCGATCCAAGGTCTGTGAACGCAGCGGTTTGAACTGATCGACGCTGTTCGTGAACAGCTGGGCCAGCTGCGTCTGGGGTCCATGCACCCCAAAGCGACGCTGCAGCAGTTTGAGTTCTTCTGCTGAAAAGTCTGTGGGTTCGAGTCTGTGTTCGACAACAACAGGGGCTTGGTCCTCTTGATCGGCGACCGGTCGTGCCCAGTGACCAAGCAGGCAAAAGCTTGCTGCCGTCATCAGCAGCGCAGTCGTCCATCGCAGTTGCTCAGCCATGGGGGCTGGAATAGCAGTCAGAGGAAGGTGACATGAAACTAGCTGGGGTGTCCTTTTGCGTGGGCATCCAGTCAGATCCTGGATACGTTCGACATGTCTGCATCGCCCACCCGGCATGAGCTTCCCGGATTTCAGCGCCTCCGACGCTCAGATTCAATGGCAGCGTTTCTGTGAACTCGGCTGGTATCACGATGATCTTGGCGTTTGGCTGGACATCAGCCGGATGCATGTCAATGCGGCAGACCTGCAGCAGCTTCAGCCGCGGATGGACAAAGCCTTCACCGCGATGCAGGAGCTGGAAGCCGGTGCGATCGCCAATCCGGATGAGCAGCGTCAGGTTGGTCACTATTGGTTGCGCACTCCCGAACTCGCCCCATCGTCAGAGCTGCAGCAGCACATCTCCAGGGAAATCGATCTGATCGCTGCCTTTGGGCGCGACGTTGTCAACGGAACAATCAAGGCCCCCAACGGTGAAGCCTTCACCGATGTGCTCTGGATTGGCATCGGCGGCAGCGGTTTGGGGCCCGCCTTGATGATCCGAGCTCTGCAGAATCCCGGCCAAGGGCTCCCGTTTCATTTCTTCGACAATGTCGACCCCAATGGGATGAGCAACGTCCTGGCAGGGCTTGAAGGTCGTCTCGACCGCACGCTGGTGGTGACGGTGAGCAAGTCGGGGGGCACCCCCGAACCGCACCTCGGCATGGAGCAGGCTCGTCATCGCCTTGAAGCTGCTGGTGGTCAGTGGGCTGGACAGGCTGTGGCTGTGACGATGCTGGACAGCAAGTTGGATCAGCAGGCCCAGGCCGAGGGTTGGCTCAAACGCTTTGACATGTTCGATTGGGTGGGTGGCCGCACCAGCATCACCAGTGCCGTCGGCCTTCTGCCTGGGGCTTTGATCGGTTGCGATATTCGCGATTTCCTCGCTGGCGCTTCTCAGATGGATGCCGCAACCCGCGAGGCGGACCTGCGTCGGAATCCTGCGGCCTTGATGGCAGCGTCCTGGTATGTAGCTGGAGCCGGTCGCGGTCAGCGCGACATGGTTGTTTTGCCTTACCGCGATCGCCTTGAGGTGTTCAGCCGCTACCTCCAGCAGCTGGTGATGGAATCCCTGGGCAAACGCCTCGATCGCAACGGTGATGTTGTTCACCAGGGCATTGCCGTCTACGGCAACAAGGGCTCCACCGACCAGCACGCCTACGTGCAGCAATTGCGTGATGGTGTCGACAACTTCTTCGCCACGTTCATTGAAGTGCTGAAGGATGTGAGCGATATCCCTGTCATCGACGGAGAATGTCCCGGCGACTTCCTCGACGGATTTCTTCAGGGAACACGATCAGCTCTTACCGAGGGTGGTCGTCAAAGCATGACGATCAGCATGCGCTGCTTTGATGCTCGTCGTCTCGGTGCCTTGATTGCGTTGTTCGAGCGCGCCGTTGGTTTGTATGGCGAACTCGTCAATATCAATGCGTACCACCAGCCTGGCGTTGAGGCGGGTAAAAAAGCGGCAGCGGCAATTCTTGGGTTGCAGGGCCGTGTGGAGGCGATCCTTGCCGACGGTGTTGCACGTTCTGCCGATGAGATCCGCCTGGCTCTGGGTGATGGCACCGACGAATCCATCTTCTGGATTCTGCGGCACCTCAGCACTAACAAGCGCGGATTTAGTGCTCAGGGAGATTGGAGCAAACCCGCATCGATGCGGTTCAGCAAGGCCTGATGATGCAATTCAACGGTTTGAAGGTGAAGCAATCGCTAATAGCCATCAGCATTGCGATGGGCGCTCTGGTCTTTCCAGCACAGTCCAAACCTGACACCCAATCTTTCGCATTTGAGCTAGGGCGTCAATCAGGAACCTTTTACTGCAGGGGCATTTCCCTTGAATCAGCCATCGAGAAGGGAACGATGGGAGCAGCGCTGGCGATGGATCTGCCGATGTCGCAGCTCGACTCGATGGATCTGTCCTCCGATCAGGCAGGCATGGCTCTGATCGAAGGACTTTTGGATACAGCCATTGATAATTGTCCGCAACGGGCCAAGACAATCTTTCGGGAATTCGCCGCCCTGGGAAACTAAATCAGGGCACCAGATTCACTAGTTTCCCGGGAACAACAATCACCCTTCTGGGCGCGGCACCTTCAAGCCATTTCTCGGCTACATCACTCGCCAGGGCGAGCTTTTCCAACTCCTCCTTATCTGCGGAGGCGGGTACCTGCAGTTTGCCCCGCACCTTGCCCTTTACCTGGATCACCACTTCAACGCTGTCTTGCACCAAGGCCGTTGGATCGATCGCCGGCCAATCTTGGCGATGAACACTGCTGCTTCCACCGAGACGGCTCCAAAATTCCTCCGCAAGATGTGGTGCAAACGGGGCTAAAAGGCGCACCAGGCCGGAGAGGACCTCTTGCAATACAGGTGCACTGAGAGCATCGATACCTGTTGCGCTGATGGCATTGGAGAGCTTCATCAACTCGGAGATTGCTGTGTTCAGCTGAATCTCGTCATTCAAATCCTCGCTGACGGCTTCGATGGCGAGATGCAGGGCGCGACGAGCGGCAGTGTCGGCCTCACTTAGCGGATCCGGGCGTTGCATCGGCTCCATCGAGTCGATGCGCGCAGCTCCTGCATCAACAAGTCTCCACAGCCGTTGCAGAAAGCGGAACTGGCCTTCCACATCGGCTTCATCCCACTCCAGATCCTTCTCGGGAGGCGCTTTGAACAGGATGAACATGCGGGCCGTATCGGCGCCGTAGCGGTCAATCACTGCCGCAGGGTCGACGCCGTTGTACTTCGACTTCGACATCTTCTCGAACAACACCTCCAGCTTGTCGCCGGTGTTGGGATCCCTGGGATCCTCTGGATCAGACACATCCGCAGGAGCGATGTACTTGCCAGTTGACGCATTTCTGTAGGTGATGCCTTGAACCATGCCCTGGGTGAGGAGACGTTCAAACGGTTCGTTGACGTCAATCAACCCGCGATCCTTCAGTGCCTTGGTGAAGAAGCGCGCATACAGCAAGTGCAGGATGGCGTGCTCAATGCCGCCCACGTACTGCTTCACAGGCAACCAGCGATTGACTGCCTCCTTGCTGAAGGGCTTGTCGGTGTTGTGTGGATCCGCGAAACGGAGGAAATACCAGGAGGAACACATGAACGTGTCCATGGTGTCGGTTTCCCGCTTGGCAGGCTTGCCACAGCTCGGGCAAGGCACATTGACCCAGTCGCTCTGCTGGCTCAGGGGCGATCCGCCTTTGCCGGACAGATCAATGCCCCGGGGCAGTTCCACTGGCAGGTCTTCTCTGGGCACAGGAACAGCGCCGCAGTCATCGCAGTGAATGACAGGAATCGGGCAGCCCCAGTAGCGCTGGCGGGAGATCAACCAGTCGCGTAGGCGATAGGTGACCTTGCTGCTCGCCCAACCCTGCGCCGCTCCATGGCTGGTGATGGCGTTCTTGGCCTCGGCTGAGGCGGTGCCACTGAATTCACCAGAATTGACCAATGCTCCTGCATCGGTCCAAGCCTGACCCGCAGCAATTGCTTCGGCGGCCCCTACAGCATCGATCACCTGTTGAATCGGTAGATCATTCGATTGGGCAAAGGCGATGTCCCGTTGGTCGTGGGCCGGCACGCCCATCACGGCACCGGTGCCGTACTCGGCGAGCACGTAGTCGGCGATCCAGACCGGTAGGACAGCTCCCGTTAGGGGGTTGATGACGTGACTGCCGATCGGCACACCTCGCTTGGGCCGGTCATCACTGGTGCGTTCAATCGTGCTGAGCCGGGCCACGTCCTTCCTGAAGGCCTCGACCGACGCTTTTTGCTCAGCACCTGTGAGACTGTCGACCAGCTCGTTTTCTGGTGCCAGCACCACGTAGCTCGCGCCGGCGAGGGTATCGGGCCTCGTGGTGAACACGGTGATCGTCTGATCCTCTGCCCCTTCAACGGAGAAGCTGATCTCCGCTCCTTCCGAGCGTCCGATCCAGTTGGCCTGCATGGTGCGAACCCGCTCCGGCCAACCCTTGAGCGCATCCAGGTCGTTGAGCAGTGGCTCGGCGTAGTCGGTGATGCGCAGGAACCACTGGTTCAGCTGCCGTTGTTCCACCAGGGCCCCGGAGCGCCAGGAGCGGCCGTCGCCATCCACCTGCTCATTGGCAAGCACGGTCTGATCGACGGGATCCCAGTTGACGGTTGCATTTTTGCGATAGGCCAGGCCGCCATCGAGGAGTTCAAGGAACAGCCACTGGGTCCAGCGGTAGTAGTCGCTGTGGCATGTCGCCTGTTCGCGACTCCAGTCGATCGATAAGCCAAGCCGGTCCAATTGCGCTCGCATCTGGTCGATGTTGCGGTCGGTCCATTCCCCGGGATCGACATTCCGCTCGATCGCAGCATTTTCCGCGGGGAGTCCGAAGGCATCCCAGCCCATCGGATGCAGCACTTCTTGCCCGCGCATGCGTTGAACACGGGCAATCACGTCGGTGATGACGTAGTTGCGCACATGGCCCATGTGCAGGCTTCCCGATGGGTACGGGAACATCGAAAGGGCAAAAAATGCCGGCTTGTCACCGCTCTCATCGGTGGCATCCACCCCATCTGCCTTCCAGCTGTCCTGCCAGCGCTGTTCCAGCGCAGCAGGGTCATAACGGCCGTTCTGGGCACTGGCGTCGACGGCAGGGTTGGCAGCGTTCACGGAACCAGCGCGCGGCAAGGCTGCGATCGTGCCACATGCCTGGTGTTCAGCCGAGGGAGCGGATCACGCTGATCTGGCGTCGGTTGATCAGCACGGGCCGGCTGATGCCCATGCGTTCGATGGCCAGAAATTCAGGGTCTTGCCAAATCAGACGCCCCTCGATGGGTTCCTGACCCGCCACCGTGATGCTGAGGGGAAGCTGTTCACGGATCCAGCTCTGAAGCAGCCGAACCCCTGGAAGGCTTGGATCAAGTGGAGCTGTCTCCATAGGATTCAGGGGCGATACCGGCCACGCATGCTGCAGTTCAGCAAATATCAGGGACTTGGCAACGACTTCCTAATTGTCGAGGGCCGGCAGGGACAACTGCCCGATGCCATCAGTGATCCAGATCCCGCCTGGGTGCGCCATATCTGCGATCGGCGTTTCGGTGTTGGCGCGGATGGCCTGATCCTGGCGCTTCCACCTCAGGTGGAGGGGGAACTGCGCATGCGGATTATCAATGCCGATGGAAGTGAGGCCGAGATGTGCGGCAACGGCATTCGTTGCCTGGCGCGTTATCTGGCCGATACCGATGGAGATGCGCCAGGCCGGAGTTGGGACATCGAAACCCTCGCGGGAATGATTCGCCCTGAACTCATGGCGGACCGCCAGTTGCGGGTGGATATGGGACCTCCATTCCTCACGCCTGAAGGCATCCCCACAACCCTGATGCCGGAGGACGGGCTGCCCCAGGGGGTGCTGATGCTGGAGAACGATCAACTGAAGGTGGCCGCTGTTGGTATGGGCAACCCCCACGTGGTGGTTCCCGTTGAGGATCTCGCCAGTATTCCCTTTGATGCCTGGGGAGCTGCCCTGGAGGTGCATCCAGCGTTCCCGGCCAAAACCAATGTTCATTTCCTCCAGGTTCACAGCCGTGAGCGTCTGGAGATCCGAGTATGGGAGCGGGGTGCAGGTCCGACCCTGGCCTGCGGCACTGGAGCCTGCGCCACCCTCGTGGCGGCGGTGTTGCTGGGCCTCGCCGATGACTGTGCCGAGGTTCTCCTTCCCGGCGGTCCGCTGATGATCGAATGGCGCGATCGAAGTGGTTCGGTGCTGATGACTGGACCGGCGGAGGCAGTGTTTGATGGTGTGCTGACGCCAGAGTTGGTTCCTGGTCCGTCTGCCGTGGCTCCCCAGGTCAGTCCCGTTAACCAGGTCAACACCAATTCCTCACCCGCCAAAGAGGCGACGCCTGCTGCGAGTCCAGAGGACGAAGCGGCCGCCCTGGAGCAGGTGCAGAACTTTCTGAACTCCACCTCTCTCGATTCGATGCTCAATCTCGCCAGTGAGTCACTGGAGCAACGCACCAAGGCGCGGTTCGAGCGTGACACGCCCTGAGCTTTATCTCGATGCTGCCGCCACGACACCGCCGCTGCCGGCGGTGATCGCGGCCATGCAGCAGCTCCAGCAATCGGCCTGGGCAAACCCCAGCAGTCTCCATGGAGCAGGGCTGGCAGCTGCGGAGGCCCTCGAGCGGGCCCGCTGGCGTATGGCTGAGCGTTTTGGTGTCGGCGCGGATCAGTTGATCGTCACCTCTGGGGCGACTGAATCCGTCCATCTCGCCCTTCTCGGCAGTGCCGCGGGTCTTGCTCCAGGTCGTGTGGTGATCTCTGCAGTGGAGCATCCAGCGGTGATCGCTGCGGCTTACCAACTCGAGGCCCAGGGGTGGAGCGTTGCTGAATGGCCTGTCAATGGGCAAGGGGTGGTGCGGCTCGACCAACTCGATCAGCTGTTGTCTTCTCCGACGCGGTTGGTGTCCCTGACCGCTGCCCAGGGTGAGGTGGGTGCGCTTCAACCTCTGATCCAGGTTGCCCAGGCCTCCCGCGAGCGCGGCATCGTGATCCACAGCGATGCCACCCAACTCGTACCGCAGGGCTGTTTCCCGTTCGAGCGGCTAGGGGTCGACTTGCTGACCCTCTCCGCCCACAAGTTCCGTGGTCCCCGGGGCGTGGGCCTGCTGATTCGCGCCCCAGGTGTTGCCCTCTCACCGCTCCAGGGCGGTGGTGGACAGGAGCATGGTCTCCGTTCAGGTACAGAACCCGTCGCCCTGGTCAGTGGGATGGCTGAAGCCCTGATGGCGCTGCCGAGCTTTGACCCCGTTAGTCATCCCGTCCCTCCTGGAAGCTCAGCGCAGATCCGCCGCCAACGTGACCATCTGCTTGAGCGTCTTCTGGAGCTTCCACAGCTAAGGCTCTGCGGCCCTCCGGTGACCGACCGCCTGCCTCATCACATCTCATTGCTGGCCAATGCAGCCGATGGCAGGCCCCTGCCAGGCCGCGAGTTGGTGCGACGGCTTGCGGCCGCGGGGGTGGCCTGCAGCAGTGGCAGTGCCTGCAGCAGTGGCAGCAGCTCAGATAGTGACGTGCTTACGGCCATGGGGATTCCCCGGCCTGAACGGCAGTCGGGCCTGCGGCTGACTCTTGGTTCATGGCTTTCGGATCAGGATCTCGACATCGTTCCTGATCGTTTTTCCTCCGTGCTGGAGTCATTTTCCTGACATGCTCTTTTGATGACTCACCCCGACGTTCCTTCCCTCGATCTCCCCGCGGATCTGCTCGTAGCAGAAGAGAACATGCTGCAATCTTCCTTGGCGGCCATTGGTTCCGGAGACGGTCAACGTTGGGCTGCAAGCCTCCGGTTTGAGGGGCTGAGGCTGCTTCCCGTAGCGGTACGACTGGCTCGCGGCCTGATCGATGCTGGTCAGGATCTGTTGATGGTTTGGCCGGATGCCGGTGCTGCCGCCCTGGCGCGGCGTGATGCGGAAGATCTCAAAGACGTGATCCTTGATTTCAACCAGTTGAAACGTTCGGAGGGGGACTCTCCAGACACCCGTCTGTTTCTGGCGGTGAACCCATCACCCGCTGATTACGAGGAGTTTCAAGCCCTGTGCGAGAACCATGCCGGAGCGGTGCTGATGCTGAATGGCCGCCTTGAAGATGCCGCCGTCGGAATCGGCAGCGTGGCCCGGGAGCGCCGAAAAGGTTTCGTGGCCAGTTGGCAGCAGGCCTATTGGCTCCAGCCTCTGGAGGGTGGCGCCCTGATGCGCTGCTTTCCCGATGACTGGCATCTCTATCGCCTGGATCCTGATGGGTACAGGCAGCTGGAGGTGCTTCCCGAACGGCCGGATCCCGATATCACCGCAGCACTGCTGGCCGGGGAAGATCCAGACAGCATCAAGCAACAGCTCTCCGGTGTGGATCGCTTCCTTGATGGTCTGCGCAATTGAGCAGCCGTTGGCTTGATCCAGATTCAGACACTCTTTAAGGTTCGAGCCCAAGCTCCCTTTCGATGGTGCTCAACAGGCTGCGATCCCCATCTCCCATCGATGCAGTGGCAGCTGTCGTCGCCCTGGCTGCCTTAGGTGGGGTGATTTGGTCGCCCAAACTTTCCAACGCAGTCGCGAAGGCCACGGGTGCTGTGAAGCCTGTGCAGGTCAGCGTTGATGTGCGTCACCTGGTCAGCGCTGATCCCGAAGAGCTGTTGAATGCGGCGCGGGAGGAAGCGGCTCTCAACATCGTGATCCGTAACCAACCGGCCGGCAGGGTCACCCTGGTGGCTGTCGATGATGTCACCAATCCTCTTGTGGCTGTGCAGCCCGATGGATCGATTGTTGTCGCGGATGCCCCCAGCACCGCCCTGCCCCGACACGCCCGTTTTGTAATCGAGGCCAGTGCAGAGATCAAACCTTCGGGCGTTGTGATCGGCGGGACCAAGCTCAAGGTGGGCGTGCCTGTTGAGCTGGAAGGCCGTCTTTACCGTTTGAACGGTGTCGTCAGTGGAGTGACGCCGCTGTGATTCGTTCCGCTCTGTTTTCCCTTCTCGTTCTTGCGCCCCAGTTGCCCCTCAGGGCAGCTCCTCCGTTGCTGGCACCACCGCCGGTGGTTCAGCGTCAGGGGCAGGCTCTGCTCACCGGTGGTGCACTTTGCCCTGCGCTGCAATCGGCCCTTGAAACTGCTGTGGGTCCGGAACAGAGGGTGTGGAGCGTCAGTGTTCTGGATCAACGCGGTCAGCTGCTAGCTGATCTGAACGGGGGTGTTCCACGGGTTCCGGCATCGAATCAGAAACTGGTCAGCACGGCCTTTGCCCTGGACCGCCTTGGTCCCGACTTTCGGCTGAAAACACAGTTGTTGCGCCACGCCGATGGGACGCTTGAGATCGTGGGGGAAGGAGATCCCGATCTCAGCATTGCGGAGATCCAGAAGTTCGCCATGGTGGCTCTCGGCCAGGGTGGCTCCCGCACTCCGGCCAGTGTTTCAGCAGCACCTGTTCAGCTGATGGTTCGGGAGGAACCACGTCAGCGCTGGTGGCCAGCTGACTGGGAGCCGGCAGATCGCTCCTACGCCTATGGCGCACCGATCACCCGCCTTGCTCTCACCAGCAATGCCCTGCACATGGCGGTGATGGATCCGGCGGCACGGTTGGAGCGGATTCTGAATTCCACCATCCTTCAGCAGGGGGGGCAGATCCACCTCCAGATGGTGGACCAGCAGGCCCGAGAAGCGGCAACAGCGCGGAGTGACGAGGCGAGTGTTGTGCTGCACAGCGAGGATTCCGCGCCAATGCATGCCCTGCTCAGCCTTGCCAACACGGAGAGTCACAACTTCACCGCTGAGGTGCTGATGCGGGAGGCAGCCGATGCCTGGGACGTGAATCGGGCGGCCCTGGCCACCACCCGTTGGATGCAGACCCAGGGGCTCCCCATGTCGGGACTGCGGGTGCGTGATGGCAGCGGACTCTCCCGGGGCAACCGTCTCACCAGTCGTTCGCTCTCCGTCCTGCTATGGCGGATGGCACAACATCCCCTTGCTGCTTACTACCAGGCGTCCATGGCAATCGCCGGTCAGAGGGGAACATTGCGCAATTTCTATCGCGGAACCTCACTCCAAGGTCGTTTTTGGGGAAAAACAGGAACCCTGACCGGGGTTCGGTCAATTTCTGGAATCCTTGAAACCGCTGATGGACCCCGTTACGTGAGCATGATTTCGAACGGGGCCTACGCACCCAACAGCGTGATGGGTCAGATCCTGCTGGCGAACCAGCGGGTCAGCCGTTGCCCCGCATGGAACGCAGACGTGATGCCGCGCGATGGGCGCGATTGATCGGCACGGTCTTTGATTCATCTGTTCCGTTGGCCATAGGGGTTGAGCGGATCGTCTGAATCTTGGAAAGCTCCTGTCGGCCGGCCATCACCACCTGGGCCATTTCCTTCAAACGCACTTCCAGTTCACCCAGCGTCTGTTCGGCGTAACGGTTGGCGCCGTCCTGAACACCAGCAGCCTCTTGACGACTGCGCTGGATCAACGACTCGCACTGCTGCTGGGTCTGCTGACGGAACTGAAGCGCATCGTTGTGAATCCGCTCGGCCTCATTGCGGCCTTCCTGTTGCAGGCGGAGGGCTTCCTGGCGGACGGTTTCAAGATTCTGCAATGCCTGCTGACGGGCGTTTTCGTGTTGTTCAAGATGCTGACGCTTCAGCTCGGCAATTTCCTGCTCCATCGACTGAAGCTGAAGCTGGGCCTGTTTGCGGTTGGCTTCGTGCTGCTCCGCATGTTGCCTCTTCAGTTCAACAGCATTTTTCTCCATTTGTTGGATTTGCTGCTGGGCCTGTTGGCGGCTCGCTTCGTGTTGCTCCGCATGCTGGCGCTTCAGATCAATCGCCTCCTGATCCAGCTGCTGGCGACGCTCCAAGGCTTCCTGTTCCAGCTGCTGGCGCCGAGCGGCGAACTGCTGCTCCATTTGTGCCAGCTTGCTCTGCATCTCCTGTTCCAACTTTGCGCCCTGCTGGCGCGTTGTCTGGAGCAGTTGCTCACACTGCTGGCGCGTCTGATCTCGCATTTCATTCACCTGCCGCTCCGCTTCCTGACGGATGGCTGCGTTGTTGACCAGCTGTTCACGTTGGCGCTGGGCCTGCTCAACAATCTCTTCCGCGTTCTTGCGCGCGGTGTTGATGAACTCATCCCGCCGATCAATCAGCTTTGCGGCCCGTTCGAGTTCCTTCGGCAGTCCCTCCCGGACGGAATCCAGGAGCTCAACGGCATCGGTTTCGTTCACCAGACGTCCGCCGGTGAAAGGAAGTCGACTGCCTTCCAGAACGACTTCCTCCAACTGATCGAGTTGATCGAGAACGGTGAACCGGACGTCGTTCATCTCAGCTGGCAGGGAAAGCCGAATTAAAGAGCCTGTTGAGGTCCTTCGCCACCTCTGGCGGAACCATGTGGTCAATCGATCCGCCAAAGCGGGCCACTTCCTTCACCACGGAACTGCTGAGAAAACTGTGGCGTGCCGTGGTGGCCATGAACACGGTCTCCAGATCCTCCGCCAGCGACCGGTTGGTGTGGGCGATCTGAAGTTCGTATTCGAAGTCACTCATCGCTCGAAGGCCTCGCAGGATCAGGTCGGCGCGGTGGGTGACAGCACAGTTCACCGTTAGGCCATCGAAACTGATCACCTCAACACCGGACAAGTGGCCCGTCGCTGTGCGGATCTGTTCGATCCGTTCATCAACACTGAAGGCCGGCCGCTTGCTCGGATTGCTGAGCACGGCAACGACCACCTCCCCGAAAAGGCTGTATGCCCGCTCGATTAGGTCCATATGACCGTTGGTGAGGGGATCGAAGCTGCCGGGGTAGAGCGCCCGCATCGGTAATCAGCGATGGGCGGATCCTATGCAGCGGATTGCTGTTTAGATTTCGTCTAACGCACCCATGCCATGAGCCTCGACGCTGACGCAAAGAAGGTATTGCTCCGCAAGATCCCCCATGGACTCTTCATTTGCGGCGTGCGGGACGGTGATGAGGTCAATGGTTTTACCGCCAGTTGGGTGACACAGGGATCCTTCGAACCACCGCTGGTGGTCATGGGCGTTCGTGCTGACAGCAGCAGTCACGCCATCATCGAAGCCACTGGCAAGTTTTCCCTGAATGTGCTGCGGGCCGACCAGAAAGATCTGGCTGCTGTGTTCTTCAAGCCCCAGAAGGCCCTAGGTGGTCGCTTTGAAGCGGCACCATTTGAAGAGGGAGAGCTCGGGCTACCTCTCCTCACTGACGCCATCGGTGGAGTCGAGTGTGAACTTGTTGGATCGATCAAGCATGGTGACCACACGGTTTTTGTCGGGGAAGTGAAAACAGCCCGGCTGATTGCTGATGGTGATGCACTGAATCTGGCCAGCACCGGCTGGAACTACGGCGGCTGAGCTGGCCTGGTGGATGCTGCCTCCGGTGCACCGCTGCTGACGCAGCCCGATCGTCTTGAACGCCGTCTGAAAGACATTCCCGCTGAACCGGGTTGTTACTTGATGCGGGACGGTGACGACCGGATCCTCTACGTCGGCAAGTCGAAGTCGTTGCGCAGTCGGGTGCGCAGCTATTTCCGCAGCCGCCACGATCTGTCGCCGCGGATCCGATTGATGACGCGCCAGGTCTGCGAGATCGAGTTCATCGTGACCGACAGCGAGGCAGAAGCCCTCGTCCTCGAATCCAACCTGATCAAGAACCATCAGCCGCACTTCAATGTGCTGCTCAAAGACGACAAGAAATATCCCTATCTCTGCATCACTTGGAGTGAGGCCTACCCACGGATTTTCATCACCCGCCGCCGTCGTTTCCGCAGTCCCCTGGACCGCTTCTACGGCCCCTATGTGGATGTTGGGCTTCTCCGCCGCACGCTGTTTCTGGTGAAACGCGTGTTCCCGCTGCGGCAGCGGCCACGACCGATGTATCCCGATCGCACCTGCCTCAACTACAACATCGGCCGCTGTCCGGGGGTTTGTCAGGAAAAAATCAGCTCTGAGGACTACCACCGCACCATCCGCAAGGTGGCGATGGTGTTTCAGGGCCGCAGCGATGAGTTGCAGCAGCTGCTTCAGGAGCAGATGGGGCGTTATGCCGAGCGGATGGATTACGAATCCGCAGCCCGGGTTCGCGATCAACTTCAGGGTCTGGATCAGCTCACCGCAGACCAGAAGATGAGCCTGCCCGACTCCTCCGTGAGCCGTGATGTTCTGGCCCTTGCGTTTGATGAGCGGCTGGCGGCCGTCCAGTTGTTTCAGATGCGGGCCGGGAAGCTGGTGGGACGTCTCGGCTACACCGCCGATGCGTCCGGTTTGGAGCCGGGCCTGATCCTGCAGCGCGTGATTGAAGAGCACTACAGCCAGGTTGATTCCGTTGAGATTCCCCCCGAGCTGTTGGTTCAACACGCTTTGCCCCAGCAGACGCTGATGGAGGACTGGTTGTCGGAACAACGGGAGCGTCGTGTGCAGATCCACTGCCCGCAGCGCCAGCAAAAGGCTGACCTGATCGAACTGGTTCAGCGCAATGCTGAGTTTGAGTTGCTCCGTGCAAAGCAGGGTCAGGAGAAGCAGTCGTTGGCGACGGAGGATCTGGCGCAGCTGCTGGAGTTACCGACCCCGCCGCGCCGGATCGAGGGGTATGACATCAGCCACATCCAGGGCAGCGATGCCGTCGCATCTCAGGTGGTGTTCATTGATGGACTGCCCGCCAAGCAGCACTACCGCAAATACAAAATCCGCAGCAGCAGTATTCGAGCTGGCCACAGCGACGATTTCATGGCGATGGCGGAAATCATGCGTCGCCGTTTTCGACGTTGGGCTCGGGCGAAAGCTGAGGGGGTGGATGTGGGTGCACTGCGACACAAAGGGGGCAGCGCGCTGCAGACCGACGGTCTTAACGACTGGCCTGATGTGGTGATGATCGATGGCGGCAAAGGCCAGCTTTCCGCGGTGATGGAGGCTCTTCGCGAGCTGGATCTGCATGAGGATTTGAACGTCTGTTCCCTCGCCAAGCAGCGGGAAGAGGTGTTTCTCCCCGGGGAAAGCCAGCCGCTCGAGACTGAACCGGATCAGCTGGGTGTTGTGTTGTTGCGCCGGTTGCGGGATGAAGCCCACCGTTTTGCTGTGACTTTTCACCGCCAGCAGCGTGGAGAACGAATGAAGCGCTCTCGCCTGTCTGACATCCCCGGGGTTGGGCCGAAGCGGGTGAAGGATCTTCTGGCCCATTTCCATTCGATTGATGCCATCCAGTTGGCATCGATCGAGACCCTGTCTAAAGCGCCTGGCGTGGGCCCCTCGCTGGCCCGCGATATCCATGACTTCTTCCACCCTTCAGAGGACGGGGACGACGGTGTTGACGGGGCTGCTTTAGAAGAACAGCCTCAGGAACTCTCCGCATGATCCGTCATCTCTGCATGGCCCTGGCAGGAGTGCTTCTATTCGCTACCCCGGTTTGGGCGTCTCCTGGCCTCTGCACAGGGCCTGTGTGTGCCGACGGCATCACCCGAAGTGCCAAGAATCATTGGCAGTTGGTGCTTCGTCTCAACGACCAGCAGGGCCATCGCGAAAAGGTGGTGATGAATTGCCGGGCCGGCCAGCTGAGCCCCATGGCCGGTCCCGTGGACCGGGCCTATGCCACCGCTCTGGGTCGTCGTGCCTGCCGTCTTGCGGGTGAGGACAGCTGACGGTGGACCTCAGCCTCGTTTTTCCCCATCAGCTGTTTGAGCACCATCCTGCGATTCGTCCAGGACGGTCCGTTGCCCTGATCGAGGATCCACTCTTTTTCGGTTCCGATTCCACCTGGCCGATGCAGGTGCATCGGCAGCGTCTTCTCCTGCATCGAGCATCGATGACGGCCTACGCCGAGATGCTCCAGGCCAAGGGCTTGACCGTTCTGCGCGTTCTGCAGGGGCAGGCTGCGGACACGCTTGAAATCCTGGCTGATTTCGTCGCCCAGGGATACCGCTCTTTTCATCTGGCGGATCCGGTGGACGACATCCTCTCCAAACGGATCTCAGCCTTCGCATCGCGGCATCAATGCGGCCTGGAGATCGTCCCCACCCCAATGTTGCTCACCCCAGCTGCGGTGATTGATGACCACTTCGCTGCTGGCAAGAAGCCCTTGATGGGTCGCTTTTACGAGATGCAGCGCAAGCGGCTGGATTTGTTGATCGAGCCTGACGGTGGCCCCGTGGGTGGTCGATGGAGTTTTGATGCCGATAACCGCAAGAAGTTGCCAAAGGGCATCGTTGTTCCTGATCCACCAGTGGAGCCCTCGAAGCCAGCCGTTGATCAAGCTCGGCAGCAGCTCATCGGTGAGGGTGTGGCTGGCATCGGCAGCTGGGATTCTTTTCATTACCCCGTGACCCATGCCGATGCTGCCCGCTGGCTGGATGCGTTTCTCGACCAACGGCTGCGAGAGTTCGGGGCCTATGAAGATGCGATCAGCACTCAGCACCGGGTGATGTGGCACAGCGTGCTCACACCGATGCTGAACATCGGGCTGCTGACGCCACAACAGGTGCTGGATCGCACGCTGGAGCGAGCGGCGAGCGGCGATGTTCCCTTGAATTCACTCGAGGGGTTTCTGCGTCAGATCGTGGGCTGGAGAGAATTCATGGCCGCGATGTACCGGCGCCATGGGGTGGAGATGCGCAACGGCAATTTCTGGGGCTTCGATGACCGGCCGATCCCTTCGGCTTTCTACACAGCATCCACTGGTCTGCCACCCATTGATGACGCCATCCGTCATGCCCTCGAAACCGGCTACTGCCACCACATCGAGCGCTTGATGCTCCTGGGCAATGTGATGCTCCTCTGCGGATTCCATCCAACCCGGATCTACACCTGGTTCATGGAGCTGTTTGTGGATGCCTACGACTGGGTGATGGTGCCCAATGTGTACGGCATGAGTCAGTTCGCCGATGGAGGGCTTTTCACGACCAAGCCCTATTTGTCGGGCTCGAATTATGTGCGCAAGATGTCGGATTACCGCAAGGGGGAGTGGTGTGACACCTGGGACGGATTGTTTTGGACCTTCATCCACCGCCATCAGGACTTCTTCCGCCGCCAGTACCGGCTGGCAATGATGGCCCGCAACCTGGATCGCATGGGTGCTGATGTCCTCGTGGCTCATCAGCGACGGGCCAGCGATTTTCTTGACGGGCTCACCTGAACCCTGCGTAAGGTCGCTTCAGATCAGATGTGTTGATGACGTTTTCGCCCGAGGCCTACCTCTGGTTCAAGACCCTGCACATCGTTGGGGTTGTGGTGTGGTTTGCGGGCCTCTTCTATCTGGTGCGTCTCTTCATCTATCACGTTGAAACCGCGGAATTGGCGCCGGAACTGCAGGAGCCGTTCCGCGATCAATACACCTTGATGGAAAAACGTCTCGCCAACATCATCACCACGCCCGGAATGGTTGTGGCTGTGTCGATGGCCATCGGCCTGCTGTTGGCTCAGCCATCCTGGCTTCAGCAGGGTTGGATGCACGCGAAACTTGCCTTTGTGGCGGCCCTGCTGGCCTATCACGTGTTCTGTTACCGGCTGATGGGCCAACTTCATGCGGGCACCTGTGGCTGGTCGGGAAAACAGCTGCGGGCTCTGAATGAGCTGCCCACCCTGCTGCTGGTGATCGTGGTGATGCTGGTGGTGTTTAAAACCCAATTCCCCACCAGCGCGGCGACCTGGTTCATCGTTGCCCTGGTGGTGTTCATGGCGGCGTCGATCCAGTTCTATGCCCGCTGGCGGCGTCTGCGGTCTGAAGCTTCTGCTAAAGCCTGATATGACCCACCCCCTCAAGGCCGTCCTCGAGCAGGTGGGACCGTCGAGCTGCCCCACCACGCACAACTTTCACTGCCACACCATCTGCAGTGACGGAAGTCTCGAACCTCTCGAGCTCATCCAACAGGCCACCGAGCTGGGGCTCCAGCACCTGGCAGTGACGGATCACCACAGCTCCCAGGCCCACAGGGAGATCCGTGCCTGGTTAGGTCAGCAACGCGGCGCCGGTGCTGTGTGTCCCATGGTCTGGACCGGGATGGAAATCAGTGCGCTGCTGAAGGGGTGCCTGGTGCATGTGCTGGCTCTCGGCTTCGAGTTGAACCACCCTGCGCTTCAGCCTTACAACCGCGGTGATGCCGTCGTTGGAGAACCGTTGCGTGCCGAGGCGGTGGTCAAGGCCATTCATGCCGCCGGCGGATTGGCGATCCTTGCTCATCCCGCCCGGTATCGCCTTGACCATGACGTTCTGATCAACGAGGCGGCTCGGCTGGGTTTCGATGGGGGTGAGGCCTGGTACGACTACGACATGCAAACGACCTGGTCTGCCAGCCCGTTGATCTGCGAGTCCATCGATCGTCAGCTCGGCAACCTTGGCCTTTTGCGTACGTGTGGCACTGATACCCATGGAATTGACCTTCGTGGCCGCTAAGTTCGGTCCATCTCAGTTCCGGTCGACATGGGCTTCTTGGATCGCCTGCTGAAAAAGGATTCCGCAGAGTCCGACTCCACGATTGAGGCTCGCAAGCCAGCGAAGGAGAAGCCTGCGGAGTTCTTCCTCGATGCAGATTCCTCATCCTCACTGGGGGATGTGAACTACATGCGGGAGTCGAAAACGATTCGGCGCACCTTCCCCGGCACGGTCGACAGCCCTGGCACGAAGGAGCAGGTCATGGAGGTGGCCGCTGAAACGGGGACTCTTGAGAAGCGCAGCGAAGGCCTCGGTGGTGTGGTCAAGAGGGACGAATCCGTCACCCTCAACGCGGGCGTCCCCAAACCGGTGAAGAAAACCTTCGCTGAACAGGTGAGCACGGAGGAGATGAGCAAGCGCCTCAAGGGCACCGCGATAACCGGGGTGAACGCTCCTGCTCCGGCCGATGCAGCCCCAGTCGGTCGGAAGGAAGAGCTGAAGGCGACGCAGGAACCGGCGGTGAAGGTGGGATCAGCTGCACCATCCTCCAAACCTGGATCGATCGATCCGTTCCGTCAGATGGTCCGCGACCTCAACAAATAGGGCTTCCCCGCTCAATCTGGGCTTCGCTGCTGTTCACCAGCTCTTGCAGGTGCAGGAGCTGCTCTTCTTTTGCTGAAGACCAGAGGCCCCGATTTGCGGCTTCAAGCAACCTTTCCGCCATGTCCCTAAGCACCCAGGGATTGCTGGTGCTTAAAAACTCCAGGATCCTGGACCGGCTCAGCCACTGGTCACAGAGCTCTCCGTAACACCAGTCGGGAACTCGGTCGGTGGAAGCGTCATAGGCAAAGAGGTAATCAAGACTGGCCCCCATTTCGAAGGCTCCCTTGTAGCCGTGCTGCATCATTCCCTCGATCCAGCGTGGATTCAGCATTCTGCTGCGCATCACCTTGTCGAGCTCCTTCTCAAGTCGGTGCACCCGAGGCCGTTCATGGCGCGAATGGTCACCGAACCACAGCTGTGGGCGCGCCCCAGACACCTCTTCCACGGCCGCACTCAGTCCTCCTTGGAACTGGTAATAGTCATCTGAGTCGAGCAGATCATGCTCGCGGTTGTCCTGGTTGTGGAGAACCACCTGCACCCTGCCCAGTGCCTCTTCGAGACCGGAGCGATTGAGACTGGGAGTGTCGGATCCGTCATAGGACCACTGGCTCCAGCTGAGAAAAGCCTGCCCCAGGTCAGCGCGCGACTCCCACGCTCCACTGTCAATCAGGGCTTGGAGGCCGGCTCCATAGGCTCCTGGGGCTGATCCATAGATGCGTCCCTGGGGTCCCCCTTGACGGGTCAGTTCTGCCAGAGGATTGACCGTCTTCGGTTCATCCAGCGCAGCGACCATCGACTGGGCCTGATGGACCCAGCCCACCAGCTGAGGGAAGGCATCGCGAAACAGTCCGGAGATGCGCAACACCACATCAACCCGCGGGCGACCAAGCAATCGTGCCGGAATGACCTCCAGATCCACCAACCGACGGGTGGGGCCATCCCAGACCGGACGAACACCAATCAGGGCCAGCAGCTGCGCAATGTCTTCTCCGCCGTTCCGCATGGTGGCCGTACCCCAGACCGATAAAGCGAGATGGCGAAGCGGTTCCCCTTGCTCCAGCAGGTGAAGATCCAACAGCTGTTCCGCTGACCGCCGCCCGAGATCCCAGGCTGCCTCCGTGGGTAATCCCCGCAAATCGACCGAATAAAAATTCCGGCCCGTGGGAAGTACATCGGGGCGACCACGGCTGGGCGCACCTGACGGTCCAGCGGCAATCCGCTGGCCCTGAATACCTCGCAAGAACGCCGCTTTTTCGCTGGCAGCACAGCCATCTAATCGAGGCCAGAGGTCGTTGCGCAGGTTCAGCAGGCAGGGATCCTGTGGGTCCCAGTCGCGGAAGCAGTCGGCCAGACCGTCGCTCTGCTCACCGTGGATGACCTGCCGAATCAACAGAAGGGCCTGCTGCTCTATCCAGTCACAACCATCCCCGACCCGGCGGCAATTTGAGCCGCTCAGCATCACCAGGCGTTTCTGGTCTGTTTCCGACAGCCGATCGCCTTCGTCCTGCTGCCAGGGGTCGAATTCCAGACCCGCCTCCAGGGCCATGGCCTGCAGCAATCCAGGTTGCCCTTGACGCGGGGGACGGGCGAGTGCGATCAACAGTTCATCGGCGGCGACGTCAGAAGGGGCGACGCCGAACCGATGCAGCCCAGTGCGGATTTGCGATTCCTTCAGTTCGCACAGATAGGTCTCGGCCTGATCCAGGCAGGTCTCCAGGAGCTCCGGTTGAAGTCGAAGGTCCTCTTCGGTTGGAATTCCAGGCCAGTTGAGGGATAGCAAGCTGGCATGAACTGACTGTTCAAGCACCCGGGCTCGTTCACCCCCCAACTGACGCACCTCCACCAGTTCATCGAGAAGCCCCTCCAACCGTTGCAGTGGGCCATGCAGTCCCGCCCGCCCCAGGGGCGGTGTGAGGTGATCCAGGATCACAGCGTGGCCACGCCGCTTGGCCTGAGATCCTTCCCCGGGGTCGTTCACGATGAACGGGTAAAGATGGGGAATCGGGGCAAGGGCCAGGTCGGGGCCGCAGCTCTCGCTCAACCCAACCGATTTGCCGGGCAACCATTCGGCACTCCCGTGTTTGCCCACATGCAGCATGACCTGGGTTCGATGCACGCGGCGCAGCCAGAGGTATTGGGCCAGATAACGGTGCGGTGGCGGCAGATCCGGTGAGTGGAGATCGGCGATTTGATCGGCGTCGTAACCGCGATCCGGCTGGATCAGCACCACCACATGACCAAAGCGCAGGCCATGAATCGCGAACCCTTGGGTTTTGTCCAAATCACATGCGGTCTCCGGAGCCCCCCAGCGGGACGCGATGAAGCGTCGTGCCGGCTCAGGAACGGTGTTCCACCAGTCCAAATAGACGGAAAGGGGAAGATGATCCAGCGGGGGCTGGTGCTGGCCTTCCGGTGCATTGGTTCGTCCGGCCAGCAACTGTTGCATCAAGGCATCGCCCCTGCCCGGCAAGGGCTCCGTTCCAAGCCCATAGCCCGCTTCCGCCAGCCAGGTGAGCATCCGCGCTGTGCTGTCGGGTGTGTCGAGACCGACGCCGTTGGCAACACGGCCATCGCGGACGGGGTAGTTGGCGAGAACCATGGCGATGCGACGGTCTGCGCATGGGGTCTGGCGCAGCTCGATCCAGCGGCGGCTGTGCTCTGCCAACCAACCAATTCCGCGTGAATCTGGCTCCAGGCAAGGAATGGCGGTGGCCAGAGGTCCGGTGGTTTGCCGATGGTCACGAAAAGCGCAGGGGCGTGTGGTGATCCGGGCATCCAGTTCAGGCATCACCACCTGCAACGAAAGATCCATCGGATTGAGGCCCTGGCTGCTCTCCAACCACTGGGCTCGGCTGCGGCTACTGCTGAGCAGTTGCAACACTGGTCGATCCAGTCGATCCCAGAGTGGACTGCCCAAGCCGGCCTGCTCCGTCTGGACCGAGGCAAATGATGTGCCCGCGATGACGAGCTCAGCCCCTTGCTGCAGCAGCAGGTCATGCACTCCGGCCTGCACCGCAGGATCCCGCAAGCTGCTGACCCAGAGCAGACAGGGCCGTAGTCCCTGCTTGCGCAGAGCGTCCATCAAGGCATCCGCCAGGGCCAGATCACCCGCCTGATATTGGGCGCGGTAGAGCACCAACCCCACCGTGGCGCCAGATTCATCCCGCCAGTCCCAGGGCATGGGGTCTGGGCATGGCATCACCGCGACGCTCTCGGGCGGCGGCGGGCTGCCGTCAAGCAGGGCCTCGAGGCAGCGCAGCAGCTGGCCCATGTTCTCGATGCCGCCTTCCCGCAGCAGCGCCGACAGCTGATCAGCCAGTTCAGGGCTGCAGGTGCCAAGTCCGTGCAGTGCGTTGGTCTGGTCGGCGGTTCCGGCCAGCACAACGAGTTGGCGGTGCGGCGCATCGTTGCACCAGCGTTGCAGCTGCTCGAACCCGTAGCTCCAGTGCCCACGGCTGCCGAGCAGGCGCACCACGATCAACTGTGCCGCCTGGGCTGTGGAGTTGAGGTAGTGGTCCAGCTGAGCTGGGTGTTCGAGACAGCTCAGGGGCAAGGCGCGGATCCGCTCGTTCCAGGCTGGGGCGAGCGGCAGGCAGGCATCGAGGCAGCTGATGTCTGTGCCTGCGCTGGTCAGAAACAGCACATCTGCGCTTGGCTGCTCGACGAGCACCACGTCTTCGGGTGGGTCCAGACCCGGACAGCTGGCAAGACGGTGCATGAAACCATTCTCCGTGTTGCGGTGACCGGTGGTGAGAAGATTCAGCGATCGGATCCATCACGGTGATGCATCAGTTCCTGCCCTATGCCTGGTTCCAGGGCCAGTGCGTTCCCTTTGAGGAGGCCAGGATCTCCATTGCCACCCACGCCCTTCACTACGGCACCGGTGCTTTCGGCGGAATGCGGGCCATTCCCGATCCGCAGAACAGCGACACGATGCTGTTGTTCCGCGCTGATCGGCACGCACGTCGTCTGAGCCAAAGCGCCAGGTTGCTGCTGACAGATCTGAGTGAGGAGACGATTCTCTCGGCACTCACCGCGATGCTGAAGGCGAACAAGCCAGACCAGCCGATCTATCTACGGCCCTTCGTCTACACCAGTGATCTGGGCATCGCCCCGCGTCTGCACAACATCGAGACCGACTTCCTGATCTACGGACTTCCCCTGGGGGATTACTTGTCTCCGGAGGGTGTGAGCTGCAGGATCAGCAGCTGGACCCGCCAGGAGGACCGCTCGCTGCCCCTGCGCGGCAAAATCTCCGGCGCATACATCACCAGTTCCCTGGCCAAAACGGAAGCCGTGCAGAGCGGATTCGACGAGGCTCTGCTGCTCAACAGTCGCGGCAAAATCAGCGAAGCCAGCGGCATGAACCTTTTCCTGGTCCGCGATGGTCAGCTGATCACGCCTGGGGTCGATCAGGACATCCTCGAGGGGATCACCCGCGCCAGCGTGATTGAACTGGCGAAAGCGATGGACATCCCTGTGGTCGAACGTCCGGTGGACAAGACCGAGTTGTTCATCGCTGATGAGGTGTTTCTGTCCGGCACAGCCGCCAAGGTGACGCCGATCCGCCAGATCGAATCCACGGTTCTCAACGCCGAGCGTCCCGTGATGAATGCCCTGAAGACCAAGCTGGTGGCCATCACTGAAGGCCGAGAGCCTGCCTACGAACACTGGGTGACTCGAATTCCGATCGCCTGAAGTTCGTCCTGAGCTTTTCCTAGGATCGGCTTATTCCAAGGAGTGAACGGAATGGTGGTGGCGCAGGCAATCCGGCAACTCACCACCTCTCGCTTCCTGGACCATCTGCACGGTCCCGACAGGCCTGTTCTGGTGTTTGACGGTGCTACCGGCACCAGTCTTCAGGATCTTGGTCTCACGGCGGACGATTTCGGTGGTCCAGACCTGGAGGGTTGCAACGAAAACCTCGCCGTCACCAAGCCTGACGCGGTTAAGGCGGTGCATCGCAAGTTTCTTGAGGTGGGTTGCGATGTCATCGAGACCGACACCTTCGGGGCTGCATCCATCGTGCTGGCGGAGTATGGCCTTGAAGACAAAGCCTTTGAACTGAACAAACGGGCTGCGGAGCTGGCCCGGGAGATGGCCGACGAATTCAGCACTCCAGACAAACCTCGTTTTGTGGCGGGGTCCATGGGACCCACCACCAAGCTGCCCACCCTGGGCCACATCGACTTCGACACGATGCGGGCCTCGTTCCGGGAGCAGGCCGAGGGCCTGATTGCCGGCAACGTCGACCTGTTCATCGTGGAGACGTGTCAGGACGTGCTGCAAATCAAGGCAGCTCTGCAGGGCATTGAAGAGGCATTTGAGTCCACCGGTGAGCGACGCGCGCTGATGGTGTCGGTGACGATGGAGACCACGGGAACGATGCTCGTCGGTACCGACATCGCAGCGGTGGTGTCGATTTTGGAGCCCTTCCCGATTGACATCCTCGGCCTGAACTGCGCCACCGGGCCGGAGCAGATGAAGGAGCACATCCGCTATCTCTCCGAGCATTCCCCCTTCACGGTCAGCTGCATTCCCAATGCCGGTCTTCCGGAAAATATTGGCGGAGTGGCCCATTACCGCCTGACCCCGGTGGAGTTGAAGATGCAGCTGATGCACTTCGTTGAAGATCTCGGGGTGCAGGTGATCGGTGGCTGTTGCGGCACCACTCCCGCCCACATCGGCAGCCTGGCGGAACTCGCTCAGGAGCTGAAGCCGGCGGAACGGCCCTCTCGCTGGGATCGCGTCACGGCCGAAGATGTTCGGCCCAGCCTCAACTATGAACCGGCCGCGTCATCGATCTACGGCGTGACGCCGTATTACCAAGACAACTCCTTCTTGATCATCGGTGAACGGCTCAATGCAAGTGGCAGCCGCAAGGTGCGTGAACTGCTGGCGGAGGAGGACTGGGACGGTCTGGTGTCGGTGGCCCGCGGCCAGGTGAAGGAAAACGCCCATGTGCTCGACGTCAACGTTGACTACGTCGGTCGCGATGGCGAACAAGACATGCACGCGCTGGTGAGTCGTTTGGTCACGAACGTCAACCTGCCCCTGATGCTCGACTCCACCGAGTGGCAGAAGATGGAGGCGGGTCTGAAGGTGGCTGGGGGCAAATGCATCCTCAATTCCACCAATTACGAAGACGGCGACGAACGCTTTTTCAAGGTGCTCGAACTCGCTCGTCGCTATGGCGCCGCCGTGGTCGTCGGCACGATCGATGAAGAGGGGATGGCCAGAACAGCGGAGAAGAAGTTCGCCATCGCCCAGCGGGCCTATCGCGACGCCCTTGAGTTCGGCATTCCGGCCCACGAGATTTTCTACGACCCTCTGGCGCTGCCCATCTCCACCGGCATTGAGGAAGATCGCCTGAATGGGCGTGCCACCGTGGATTCCATCCGGATGATCCGGGAGAACCTCCCCGGCGTTCACGTGGTGCTGGGTGTCAGCAATGTGAGTTTCGGCCTTTCACCAGCGGCACGGATCACCCTCAACTCGGTGTTCCTGCACGACTGCTGTGAAGCCGGCATGGATGCGGCCATTGTCAGCCCCGCCAAGATTCTTCCGCTGATCAAGATCAGCGAAGACCACCAGAACGTCTGTCGAGATCTGATCAACGACAACCGCCGCTTTGAAGACGGCATCTGCGTTTACGACCCGCTCACTGAGCTCACCACGCTGTTCGAGGGCGTCAGCACCAAAGAAGCCCGGGCGTCAGGCCCATCTCTGGCGGATCTCCCAATCGAGGAACGGCTAAAGCAACACATCATTGATGGGGAACGCATCGGCCTTGAGCCCTCACTGGATGAGGCGCTGCAGAGCTACCCCCCTTTGCAGATCATCAACACCTTTCTGCTTGATGGCATGAAGGTGGTGGGTGAGTTGTTCGGCAGTGGCCAGATGCAGCTTCCCTTTGTGCTGCAAAGTGCCGAGACGATGAAATCCGCCGTGGCTCATCTGGAGCCGCACATGGAACAGATCGAAGGCGAGAGCACAAGCAAAGGCAAGTTTCTGATCGCCACAGTGAAGGGCGATGTGCACGACATCGGCAAGAATCTTGTCGACATCATCCTCACCAACAATGGCTATGAGGTGATCAACCTGGGGATCAAGCAGAGCTGCGAAGCCATCGTTGAGGCTCAGCGCGAACAGCAGGCCGATTGCATCGCCATGAGCGGACTGCTGGTGAAGTCCACGGCCTTCATGAAGGACAACCTCCAGGCCTTCAATGATGCGGGAATCGACGTTCCTGTGATCCTTGGCGGCGCGGCGCTGACCCCACGCTTTGTGCAGAAGGATTGTCGCGAGGTTTACGACGGCAAGGTGATCTATGGACGAGATGCCTTCGCTGATCTGCGCTTCATGGATGCGTTGATGGCCGCCAAGCGGAACGACAACTGGACCAACTCCAAGGGATTCCTGGCAGATGCACCTCAGGGCGTCGGCCTGGATGAGGAATCGAAACCCGCTGAGGAGCCTGTCGAGGCTTCCGCTTCCGCAACGGAGGCTCTAGCAGCGGATCTGCCTCTAGTGACCTCAGATCGTTCTGAGGCCGTCCCCGCTGAAGCCGCACCGACGCCGCCTTTCCTGGGCTCCGCCGTTATCACCGAAGCGGATGTCGACATTGCCGAGGTCTTTGACTACCTCGACCGCAATGCCCTGTTCGCCGGGCAGTGGATGCTGCGCAAGACGAAAGAGCAGAGCCGTGACGACTACGAGGCGATGCTGGCTGAGAAGGCGGAGCCTGTGTTGCAGGAATGGATGCAGCGCTGCATCGACGAGTCACTGCTGACTCCACGGGCGGTGTATGGCTACTTCCCCGTTGGACGCGATGGCAACAGCCTCAGGGTGTTCGATGCCGATGGCACCAGGGAACTCGGCAAATTTGATCTGCCTCGTCAACGCTCCGGCAACCGCTACTGCATTGCCGATTTCTTCAACGACCTGGACTCTGAAGGACGCCCCACCGACGTGCTGCCGATGCAGGCCGTGACCATGGGACAGAAGGCGTCTGTCGTGGCGCAGGACTTGTTCAAGGGTGATCGCTACAGCGACTACCTGTATTTCCATGGTCTTGCCGTTCAGATGGCTGAGGCGATGGCGGAGTGGGTGCACGCACGGATGCGTTCAGAACTCGGTTTTGCTGATCCTGACGGCATGGTGCTGCGAGATGTTCTGGCTCAGCGTTATCGCGGCAGCCGCTATTCCTTCGGATACCCTGCCTGCCCCAATGTGGCCGATTCCAGGCAGCAATTGGCGTGGCTCGATGCCGAACGAATCGGCCTCACGATGGACGCCAGCGACCAACTCGAACCGGAGCAGAGCACCACAGCACTGGTGGCTCTCCATTCCCAAGCTCGCTATTTCAGCGCATGAGCCAAAAGGGACGTCCCATAACCTGAGACGCCCTGTTCTGTTCACCATGGCCATTGCCGGACCTGATGGTGTTGACGCCGCCATCAAGGCGGGTGTTGATCTCGACGGAAGTCCAATTCCCGAAGGGATGCTCGCTCTTTACAACCAGGTGATGGATCTGGAGAGTCAGCGCGCTCGCAGTGGAGTTCTGAAGTCGATGCGCAACCGGGTCGTCAAAACCGGTGCCAAGCACTTCGACCAAGCGACGCTCAATCAGAGACTGGAGGATGCCGGATGGGAAGGGCTTAAGGACAAGGAGATCGCTTTCTTCTACGGATGAAGCCGCGTTGATGGAGAAGCTCTGCCGGACTCAGTCCTGGCAGAGCTTCTCCATCGTTTCGATCACCTCTTGTTGAAACGAATCCAGGGCGCTGGATTCGCTCAAATCAAGGCCTTCTCCAGCTGCATTCTGGGCCAGATCCTGGAAATGAAAGGCTCCCTCTCCATTGGCCAGGAACTCGATCGCTGAGCTTTCGCCGCTCTCGCGAAACGCATCGCAGAGCGCCACAAACGCAGCGTCTTCAGTGAACTCCCAATCCATCGAGTGGACATGACTGAATGACCTTTAACCCGCTCACCCAGGGGTTCGTCAACCGTCTGAAGTCAAAATGTGCCAGTCCTTGGTCAGACTCCCCCTCTCTCTAGCGGTCATATGTCCAGCAATAGCCCCGAATTTCCTCCAGCCAGCAACGTTCTTGGGGAACCGCTGCAGAGTTGCAGTTGCGAGCCGATGACGGGTTGGTATCGCAATGGTCTGTGCCAAACCGATCCGACCGATCACGGCCAGCACAGCATCTGCTGCGTGATGACCGAACAGTTCCTCAGTTACAGCAAGGCCCAGGGCAATGACTTGATGACGCCAGTGCCAGCGTTTCAATTCCCAGGGTTGAAACCTGGGGATCACTGGTGTGTCTGTGCACCGCGATGGAAACAGGCCTACGAAGACGGCGTGGCTCCGTTGGTCCGGTTGGAGGCCACAGAAGACACGGCACTGGACGTGGTCAGTCTCGAACAGCTGAAGCAGCACGCTCACCAGTCGATCGACTGACCATCCCAGGCGAGAAAGGCTCCAGACTGGGCTGGGGTCTGTTCCAGCAAGACCTTGACCAATTGGCGCGCAGCCCGTTCGGGAGAGAAGAGTTTCTCCGGTGCCACAAAGCTCTGGAATGGTCGAGACAAGGCTGTGTCCGTTGTACCCGGGTGCAACAGGCTCACCGTGGCCATGGGCCAGCGGCGGGCCCATTCAATGCTCAGGGAGCGTAGAAGCTGATTCTGAGCCGCCTTGGCAGCCCTATAGCCATACCAGCCACCACTACGGTTGTCGCCAATGCTGCCCACCCTGGCGCTCAGACTGGCGAAATGGAACGGTTGATCGCGGTCCAACAGTGGTTCGATCGCTTTGGCTAGGAGAATTGGAGCAATGGCGTTGATTCCGAATTGCTGTTGCAACTGGGAGCGGTTGACCTGTTGAAGACGTTTTTCAGGTTGAAGCGCAGGTCCATGCAGACGCCCGGTGCAGTTGAACACCAAACGCAGTGGCATCGCCTGATCACGCAGGCTTGCTGCCAGTCCATCCAGATCCCTGTCGTTCTCGATGTCCAAACGCAGGGAACAGTCCGGCGCACCGTGACGTCCAGCCGTCAAAACCGTGAGGTCTGGGCAGGACCGCGCCAGTTCCGCTGCGACCGCTGAACCAATGCCACCGGGGCCGACCACCACGGCCAGCCCAATCCAATCGCCCGAGCAGGCTTCGACCATGTGATCTTGCTGCGGTGGAGAGACCGTCTAACGGAAATCAGCCATCATCGGCTGCAAGCTCTGTTGAGCAATCCGGTGCAGCATCGCAGTCGTTTCTGGCCCCCTGCAGCCCTCGGAGCCCTGCTCATGGCTGTCTTGATGGGCTGGCTTGCACGTCCTTTTCCTCAGCAGACGCACGAGAAGCCTCTCAGTCTGCTTGAGCTTCTCGAACATGATTCCTCCACTGGTCGAGCAGCACCATCAGCGACGGCAATATCGCAAGGTTCTGCGCCTGTCGTGCCCAAGGTTCCATCGGGTGCTGATGAAGCCGTTCCTCTGGACATCCGTGTCGGTTTGATTAGCCAGAGCCCGGTGACCGCCTTCTGGCCTGGCCGCAACGTCCTGTGCCGCAACCAGGAGGGTTCCGTGATTCCTGCCCAGCAGCTGGGGAAGACGATCGCTGGATCAAGCCAACGGGAAATTCACTGTTCCGGCGGACCCGTTCAGATCAACCAACAACGCTATTTGGGGGATATTTCGCTTCTTAAAGACCAACGTGATTGGATCGCCGTGATTTCCCTGGATCTGGAAACCTATGTGGCCTCTGTGGTCGGTGCCGAAATGCCCAGCGAGTGGCACCAGGAGGCCTTGAAGGCGCAGGCTGTAGCTGCACGTTCCTATGCCCTGGCGCACCTTGCAAGACCGGCATCGACGGCTTATCACCTGGGCGACACAACCCGTTGGCAAGTGTTTTCCGGTGAGACAAGCACCACCCATGCGAGTCGATCAGCAACCTGGCAGACCCGAGGGATCGTGCTCAGTTACGACGGTGGCATTGTGGAGAGCCTGTATGCGTCAACAGCGCAAGTCAGTGCTGAAGCCCACGGTCATCTCGGCGCCAGCATGAGTCAAACCGGCGCCCAGCACCTGGCCCTTCAGGGACGTCCCTTCAATGCAATTCTCGGCAGGTATTACGCAGGGGCCTCACTGGCACGGTTGAAACGGCATGACCAGTGAACTGCTCCGAAAAGCAAGAGATGTTGCTGCTGCGGCGAAAGTCTCAGGAGCTCTGGTTCCGCTCAAGACCTCATTAACCACTTTGATTGGAGAGGCTGGCACCAACTTTGAGTTGCGCCACCTCCTTAGCGCTACCCCTAAGCATTTGCGTGCCGCAGGCCCCAAGCCGAATCCATTCCTCCCCTGGGATCAACGCCTTGAGGTGGAACGGATCAACGATTCACATGTGGTGATCCTCAACAAATATCCAGTTCAGGCGTCCCACATGTTGCTGATCACTCAGGACTGGCAACCCCAAACCGGTTGGTTGTCCGTTGACGATTGGCATGCACTTGGCCGCATCGATGCAACAACCACCGGATTGTGGTTCTTCAACAGCGGACCTGATGCTGGAGCCAGTCAGCCACACCGCCATCTTCAATTGCTACCCCGAGCTGCAGGGGAACCGATCTGTGCACGGCAGAGCTGGTTCGAGAGCCATGCAGCAGGCACAACCAGCCTGGTGGATGATCCATTGCTGCGGAGTTGTCGCGTTGTACCGCTCACCTCGGCTCTCAAGGGTGAAATGCTCTATCGCATGTATCTCACCCTTGCTGCTGACCTCGGGCTGGGAGACCCCTCAAACGATCACCGTCCAAGGGGGGCTTACAACCTTCTGTTGTCACGCCGTTGGATGGCGATGGTTAGGCGCAGAACGGAAGGCATTCGTGGTTTCAGTGTGAATGCACTCGGTTTCGCTGGTTCCCTGCTGAGCACCGAAGCCTCTGATCGGGAATGGATTCATCGGTCAGGGCCAGAGGCATTGCTTCACGCTGTTGTTGAAGCCAACTGTTAAGGGTGAGACGAGACTCAGACCTTTGCCTTTGATTTCTCCAACTGGCCGATGATGAAATCCCGGTATTCAGAGGCCAGATCTTGAAATCCCTGTTCGATCAAACCGGCAATCACATCCACTGCATCGTCTTCGCACTCCGGGATCAGCATCACACCACGCTTGCGGCCCAGGATCATTTCTTGAATGATTGCTTGCATTTTTCTGGGCTTACCTGAGGGATCCTCGAGTACTTCGTTGGTAGGGATGAAGCGTGCACGATGTTGATCGTCGGAATTGATCTGTGCAATAAAGCAATATTGAGTTCTGTTGATATCCACCAATCCCCTGAACTCAGAAAGCTCTTCCGTGGCATCAACACAGCAAAAGTTATTGCTCTGGGACGGGCATTCACCATCAAAGCCACGAATTCTGGTGATCGTTGCAGTGGCATCAAACGATTCTTGAGCCAGACGGGTCACCAACGATTCACAGAAGGCTCGCTTGTCCAAAGCAAAGGGGAGGCAATTGTCATTAGAGCCGCTTTCAAGCCCCAGCTTTGTAGCGACCGTCACCGGTTTTCGACAGTCCTCGGCACTTCCGTGTTGGCACGGATGCCATGGCATGACCTCCTCTGCCAACGCTGGAGATGACATCGACAAACTTCATTTGAACAAGCAATGCCTCCAGCGTCGGAACCGTCAGGTGCAGGACAATCTGCATCTTGTTGGTCCCATTGCACGTCACTACGCCCGCCAAACAGGTCTTGAACAGGATGATCTGCTCCAAGTGGGTTGTCTCGGACTGATCAAGGCTTCAAGCCGATTCCAACTCAAGCGAGGAGCGACATTCCCGAGCTATGCCAAACCGCATATTCGTGGAGCCATCCTTCACTTTCTGCGAGACAGAGTCGGACTGATTCGCCTCCCCAGAGCTGTTGAGGAAAGGGCGATGCGGGTGATTCGGACCTCGGAAGGCGTTCTGAATGCTTCCGATGCGCTGGTGGTGCACCAATACAGGAACAAGCACCAATGGGTGCCGTTCAACGACGACCTGATCGACGAAACGCCTGAGGGAATCGACCTTGTCGAACGTTCAGACGACTGGGGCCGAGTGAGAACCACATTCCGGAGGATTGGATCAGATGACCAACAGGCTCTTCAGATGGTCGTGATCGATGGCATGAGTCTCAGGAAGACAGGGCAACAGCTTGGGGTTTCGGCCATGACTGTTCAACGACGCGTCAAACGCGGCCTGAACAGCCTCGCCAACGAATTGAATGGGGGTCAAGCAGGTGTCTGAGCGTCGCGATCCATCTGTTCCTGAAGCGTTTTGATGGCGGCATTCAGAGCGGAGAGCTGGCGTTCAGCACCATCCCGCCAGAAACGCAACATCGACAATTTCCGCTCCTGATGCTGACGCCGCAGGGTTGCATGATCTGTGTTGGTGCTGCAGCAGAAGGGAGGGAGCATGTCAGCGATTGCAATCTGACTGATCCTGACGGATTTTCAGACGTGATGCGACTCCTCAATTGCTTGGCTCTGGCAGAAGGTGGAACTACCGTGTGGATTCTCAACTTCTGCACTGTGGTGTCGACGTCCACGCGAACACCACGACGACTTACCGCATGAGTCTCAGGCGAGTCCCGGTTCTGGTCTTGATCTGCGTCTCATGCGTGGGCCTTGAGTTTGGATTGGAGCGCCGTGCTGAGGCTTACGTCGCCTTGATGGCGGGTCAGCGTGCACGCCCTCTGAATGGGACGTTTAACAACGTTCCGGTTCTGCATTCCAATCAACCGGAGATCGTCACCGGCCCTGGGATTCTCGTGAATACAGCGCCGGGTTCAGCCATCGCTGCCGAATCCAATCAGCCGCTGCGCAATGCCGCTTACACCTTCAACGGTGAATTTGGCGTTCACATGCATCACAAGTACTACCCCAAGGATCAGTCAAAGCTTGGGGGACGTCGATCCAGAGGGTTGATGACCCTTGCACTCATCGCAACCAATCCTGGATCAAAGCCAATCACGCTGGAATTCGACCGTGGATCGGTCAAAAATAGTTTTGAGGCGCCTTACCACCCGAATCGCTTGATGGGGGTGAAGCCCCTCGGCAAGCGTCCGTGGAACACAGGACCGGGAGATGCCACCGCTGTTCAACTGCTCCGCGGTGAGTTGGACCGCAAGCTGCCAGAACGCCTCGAAATACCAGCAGGTGGGCAGAGGGTCGTGGTCCGAACCGTTCTGCCTGCACGTGGCATTGCAAATGGGCTTTTGAGAGGACGCAGCAATGGTCCTTTCACGATGGCTGTTGTTGCTTCTGAGCAATCAGCGCAGGATTCCGATCTCTTCGCGGTGCTCCGTTCAGGGCGTTTGGCACCGGGACGCATCTATCTCAATCGAATTCGTGAGATCCAGCTGGGTCGTGTCTTCTCTCGTGTGGCAGGGGTGGCTCTCGGTGATGCCTATAAAGCCGAAATCAACCACGACCTAAGCCAGGGTTCCCTGCACGTCCCACTGACGAGTACAAAACGGCATCACTTCGGCACCCGCGATATCCAGGTCAACCCATTGACAACACGGATGGTGGATTCCGCACTGAACAACGTCGGCACCTACGGGGTGCGTTACGACGTGACGCTCAATCTCTCCGGCGTGGGAGCCCATCAACTTGTGCTCAGTCACCCGGTTGTTTCCGGTAAGAAAACGTTTACGGCTTTTCGTGGATCACTGCAGATTGTTCAAGATCAGACGCTTCAGGAAGTTCACGTCGGCATGCGGTCTGGCGAAAGCCTCGCCCTCTCGGAGCTCAACCTTGCTCCTGGCACAACCAAGGCAGTCAAGGTGAGTCTGGTTTACCCCGCTGATGCCACACCTGGTCACCTGCTCAGTGTTGTTCCTGTGCAGCAATTGGCCCTGCTCCACCGCCGCCAGAAATTACAGCGTGACGCTCAGGTGAAAGTGGCTGAAACAAAAGCGCGCAAGGTGGGTCCCAAAACCGCACCACCAAAGCCCCAGGTTGCGCCAGTCGTCGTGACACCAGCACCCGTGCAACAGAAGCAAAAGCCGACCCCTGTACCAGTGATGCCTGCTGTGGTTCCTGCGACGAGTCCGCGCTACACCGAGGTGATCCGATCGCAGCAGCAGTGGTTGCTGCAGCTGCAGGGTCGATAACCTTCCCGGAGCAGGACTGAACTTTTGAGCGGCGAGGACTCAAAACGTCAACGGATCTCTGTCGAAATGTCAGAGCCCATGGTCGAGCTGATTGACCAGCTCAAGGGTGAATACGGAGCACGATCCCGTGGCCGTGTGCTGGAACTGCTGTTGCAGGATCTGCTTGATCCAGGCGACTCATCCACCGAGCCTGTTGAAGCAGAGGATCAGCACGATTCAGCACCAGCAGCATCAACCACCAGCACCGACGACGTCACAAGTCTCGTTCTGATCCGTCCTGGGAGCCTTCAGCAAAATGCGGAAGAGCGGCCTTCGCCTGATTCAGGTGTTCTTCCCTCCAACGGTTCTTCGGGCATTGATCTGCCAGGTTTTGTAAGCCGGCGAACCAGTCAACTCAAAGCAACACTCCGGTCTCCGCAACAACGGGATGCCGGTCAGAGCGATCCTTTGGTCTCCACTGTGGATCCTTCTGATTTAAGGGATGCGAGCAGCGCGGCTGAAGATCACTGGAGATCACTGTATGGACAACCACCGGGTCCGACGGTGATTGAAGCCGCCATGACCTGGCTCGCCCGGGACGTTTGGTCCAGTACCGATGCCAGTGATGGTCGTCCATTCACATGGTCGGCGGCCAACGCGGCTGTTGAGACGCTCTGTACCAGCTGGGAATCCCGTGCCCCTTCCCTTGGCAGGGTGATGGTGGTGGCAGGTGCGTTGGAGGACCCATTTGCCACCTCGTCCCTGGCAGAACGCATGCCGACGTTGATCCGCCGGTTCGTCAATCGTTTTCGTCGCAGTCGTCAGGTCACGTCCTTTGAAACGCTCGAATCAACCATGACGGTGCATGGAGCGCTCAAGCTGCTGGGGCTGTCGACGCAAGCAGGCACATCGGTGACCCTGAGTTCCATCCGGGATTCCTACAAGCAACGGGCCTTGGAGGAACATCCCGATGCCGGTGGCTCTACCGATGCGATGCGCCGACTCAATGAGGCCTATCGACTGCTGCGCGAGCTGTATCGCAACCGTTAACGCATTTGTCTCGCTAGGGACTCAAGTCGAGACTTATGGCGAGTCGCATTTGAGATGGCTAATTCATGTTTTGTGTTCCGCTCCGTGGCTTCGCACAATCAACCACGCACTGAGAGCCAACATCGCCACAGATCCGCACAACGCCAGTAGATCAGTGGCGCTTTCCACTTCGAAACCGATCGTCTTCTTGAATGCCGCGACAATGAGGCCAACAACAATCACGTTGGAGAGGTTGTTTTTCAGGCTTTGCAGGCTGTTCACGGAAAGAATATTGGTGTGCTGCTCTGGTTCCCCCTCATGACGGGGATCAAGATCTGAAATCACCAGTTCGTAAATGCCATAACCAAAGATCAGCAGGGCGATGCCGATCACGAAATAATCAACGCCACCCACCATTTGAGCGATCGTCTTGGCCGCAAAGCCCTTCGTGCTGAAAGGCATGCGCCAGATCACGAGGAAAGCGTTCAGCACTTCAATCGCTCCAATCATGAAGCACCCCACGCTGCCGAGGAGACTCAGCACCACGGGAACAATGCTGATCAAACGGAATTTCCAAATGAATCGCTCAAACCGCCTTTCAATCCAACGGGCGACCATGGCCAATCCAATACGAAACCCATCGCTAGCACAGAACGCTTTAAATGCTTATAAATCGCAATTCCGACTTACGTTGAGACCCGGCATGAGTCGCACTTGCGACAACTGCTAATTATCAAGATTCAAAAAAGCAATTTTTTAGCTGTTCTTGCCTAACAAGATGGTGCCATTCTCCTCATGAGCTCAAAAATCAATTTGTCTCTCCCTGGGCGTGTGTCCACGGCCAGTCCAGAACGACCGCACTTCACTTCAACCCCAGTTGCTTCAATGAGTGTGGGCTTTGCGTACCTGCTGTAGACACAGGTACGCAATTTCTTTTCGGATGTTTTGACGCAGCAGGGCGCGATTCCGGCTCAATCCCTTCAGTATCATCCGGGATTATTTTTAAGACTCAAAAAGCATCTCAGGTTGGCACCATGAGACAAAAATTATGTCTTATTAGTTGCCTCTGCGACACAATTTGGGTCCCAATGCATGTCTCGAATAAGAAAGCGTGACAATAAAAAACCGGGCTCAAAGGCCCGGTTCTTGAACTGATATTGATCCTTGAATCAGGTCGAAGTTTGCATGCCTTGAATCAGGTAGTCGAAATAGGGGGATGTGAGCTTCACCTGCTGCTCTGACAAAAGGGCAAGGGAGGCATCCTTCATGCACTTCATGGCTTCGACCATTCCTGGCATCGGAACACCCAGGCTGTTGTACATCTCGCGAGCACCCACCAGGCCGATCTCCTGGATCATCTCGGTGCTGCCTGCAAGAACGCCGTAGGTGATCAAGCGCAGGTACCAGCTGTAGTCACGCAGGCACTGGGCGCGTTGACGTTGACCGTAGGCATTGCCTCCGGGGGCGACGTACTCCGGCTTGCGACCGAAGAGCTGTTTGGCGGATTCGTCGACGATCTTTTTTTCGTTCTCGGTCAGAACCTTGACCACAGACACGCGTATGGCGCCTTGGTCAAGGAAATCCACCATGGTGCGGAGTTCGCCACTGGTGGGATACCGCAGATCGTCATCGGCCTGGAGGATGAGATCCCGGACAACGCTCATGGAACTGGTCAGGCTTCGTGGAGTTTAGTGGTCTCGACCCGTTCACCCGACCCAACTCCGCCCGGGTGTTACGCCATTGCAATGGCAGGGAACCTTGAGCATGACCAACGCCGACAGTTCGAACAGCAGTGAACCGCGGCCGGGGCTCACCATTGAGGTGGAGTCTGTTGACCTTGACCGTGACGGAAAGGGACTGGCCCGTTGGAACAATTGGGTGATTGTCGTGCCTGATCTCCTGCCGGGGGAGCGTGCCACGGTGCAGCTGCAGCAACGCCAACGATCCCGCTGGTTGAGCCGACGCGTGGAGCTGATCTCGGTTTCCGAGGATCGGCGCCGTCCTCCCTGCATCCTCGCTGACGACTGTGGTGGCTGCACCCTGCAACGTCTGGATGATCCAGCCCAGACACGGTGGAAAGTGCAGCAGATCCAGCAGACCATGCAGCGGATCGGAGGAATCAACCTTGCAGCAGCTGCTCCCCTTGTTGATGCCGACCGCTGCTTCGGCTACCGCAACCGTGCCCTGATTCCTCTCAAGCGGGACCAGAACGGACGCTTAAAAGCCGGCTACTTCCGACCGAAGTCCCACAAGATTGTCAATCTGAACCACTGCCCGGTGCTCGATCCACGCCTGGATGCGTTGGTGGAACCACTCAAGCAAGACCTGGATGCAGGGGGGTGGCCGGCCGACCATGACCTGCTCGAAGCCCAGGGCCTGCGCCACCTCGGGCTACGTCTTGCTAGCGCCAGTGGAGAGGTGTTGATCACCCTGATCAGCAGCCATGGCCAACTCCCTGGACTCCAGGACCTTGCCCAGACCTGGGTTCAGCGATGGCCTGAGGTGAAGGGTGTCTGCCTCAACCTTCAACCCAAGGCCAACAACCTGGTTCTCGGTCGAAGCACCCATTGCCTCGCCGGCTCGCCGACCATCGACGAACAGTTCTGCGGCATCAAGCTTTCCCTGAGCAGCACCACCTTTGTTCAGGTCAATACACCGCAGGCGGAACGGATTGTTCAGCGGCTGATCGACTGGCTTTCACTTCAGTCCGCCGGCGGACATGTGGTCGACGCCTACTGCGGTGTCGGAACCATTGCCCTTCCTCTGGCCAAGGCTGGTTTCCATGTTCAGGGGTTGGAATTGAATTCCGATTCTGTGGAGCAGGCCCGGCTGAATGCCATGCACAACGGCCTGTCCTCCCGCTGTGAATTTCATGCAGGTGATGTAGCGGATTTACTCGCCTCTCAGCTGGAGGACTGCCAAGCCCTTGTTCTCGATCCACCCCGACGGGGACTCGATCGTCGCGTGGTGGACAGCATTCTTGAGCAACCACCCGAAGTGCTGGCTTACCTCAGTTGTGACCCCGCCACCCAAGCGCGGGATCTCAAGGATTTGCTGGGACCATCAGGCCCCTACGCGCTGGAGATTCTTCAGCCCGTTGACTTCTTCCCCCAGACAACTCACCTGGAGTCGTTGGCGCTGATGAAGCGAATCAGCTCCTGAGCTCCGCTTGAAACTGCTTGGTTAAAGCAGCCCGCACCTTGTCGTGGACCGGCTGGATTTTCTCGTCGGTGAGGGTTTCGTTCTTACCGCGGTAACGCAGACGGAAGGCTTGGCTGACCTTCTGATCACCGAGTTGCTCTCCTTCAAATCGGTCCACCAGCTCCACCTGCTCCAGCAGGGGCTTGCCCGCTTTTCGGATGGCTTGGATCAAATCCGCCGCCGCACTGGAACGGTCAACCACGACGGCCAGATCCCGCTCACTGAAGGGCACCGTTGGATACGGTTTGAAGGACGGGGTCCAACGGTTGCTACGGGTTGCGGCATCCAAGAGACGCGTCAGATCCAGCTCAAACAGATATGTGGCTTCGGGGAGATCCAGCCCCTCCGCCAGAGCAGGGTGCAGCTGACCGAAACAGCCCAGTGGACGTCCCTCAAGCACCAGGGTGGCTGCCCGGCCGGGATGCAGTCGTGGATCGTCAGACAGGCGTCGGTCGGACAGTTCCAGTTGCAGGGTTTCCATCACCCTGGTCAGAACACCACGGGCCTGGAAGTAGTCAGGTGCCTGCGTCTTACCACTGGTTTTCCAGATGGAGAGGCGCCGATCTCCGCAAATCACGCCACCGAGTACAGCGGTCTGGCTAACTGCTTCAGGGGATCCGCTGTAGGTGTTGCCGATTTCAAAGAGGGAACAGCCCCGCTGGGATGCTTTGAGGTTGCGCACGCAGATCTGCAGATGTTCCTCCCAGAGGTTGGTTCGCAGATGACTCGTGTCCGCCAGCAGAGGGTTGCTGATGGCGATGCGCTGTTCCTGCTCTGAACCCGGAACGAGCGACAGGGTGGTCACCTCCTGCAGTCCCGTTGCACAGAACAGCTGCCGCAACCGACGTTCAGCCTGCTGGCGCGGGGTGAGTGCCCCGGGTTCAAGGGGATCAGGAAGATGCGCTCCGAAACGATCGAAGCCGACCAGGCGGGCCACTTCTTCAATCAGATCGACTTCTCGCTGCAGGTCTTGCCGTCTTGACGGGGGCGCAATGACCTGCCAACCCTCGTCATGGGGTATGAGCTGGCAGCCCAGGGCAGACAAACAGGTCTCAATGCTGTGGTCATCAAGATCTTCTGCGCCGTCCGGCCCGTCGAGAGGCCCAAGCAGTTGATGCAGTGCAGTGCGCCGCAACATCACTGGTGCGGGATCTGCGGGACCGTCCCCCCCCACCCAGCGGCTCGTCTCGGTGCAGGCGAACTCCTGGTTCAACAACGCTGAGGCCCGAGCCGAACAGGCCAGGGTCATCTCCACTGGCAAGCCCTTTTCGAAACGGCTGCTGGCATCCGTGCGCAACCCCAGGGCACGAGCAGACTGACGAACCCGTGGTGGAGCAAACAGGGCTGATTCCAGCCAGATGTTGCGTGTTTGCGCGTTGACCCCACTTTCCAGACTCCCCATCACACCGGCGACGGCCACAGGTCGGTCATGACAGGTGACGACCTGAACACGGCTGTCGAGGCTTCTT